>NZ_CP009755.1:1878436-2191509 GCF_000772085.1 Curtobacterium sp. MR_MD2014
GCGGCGATGAACGACGCGAGGGTGGTGGCGGGGTCCGCGCCCGTGACGAGCGCCTCCCCCACCAGGACGACGTCGGCACCCGCTGCGCGGTAGTGGGCGACGTCGGCGGGCGCGGCGACGGCCGACTCGGCGACGCGCACGACCCCGTCGGGGATGCGGTCGGCGAGGGAGCCGAAGAGGTCGCGGTCCAGCGAGAAGTCGGTGAGGTCGCGGGCGTTGACGCCGAGGATCCGCGCGCCGGCGTCGAGGCCACGGGAGACCTCGTCACCGGAGTGGGCCTCGACGAGCACGCGCATGCCGAGCTGCTCGGCGAGCTCGTGCAGCTCCACGAGCTGTCGCTGCTGGAGCGCCGCCACGATGAGCAGCACCAGGTCGGCACCGGCGGCGCGGGCCTCGAGCACCTGGTACGGGTCGGCGATGAAGTCCTTGCGCAGCACCGGCAGCGACACGCGCGCCTTCACCGCCTCGAGGTCGGCGAGGCTGCCGAGGAACTTCCGCCCCTCGGTGAGCACGCTGATCGTCGACGCTCCGCCACGCTCGTAGTCGGCGGCGAGGGCGGCCGGGTCCTCGATGGGCGCCATGGAGCCGCGCGACGGGCTCGCACGCTTGACCTCGGCGAGGATCTTCACGCGGTCGCCGGGCGACAGGAAGTCGAGGGCGTCGAGCGGCGACGCCACCCGGTCCAGGTCGCGCTCGACGTCCGAGAGCGGACGGTCGACACGACGGGCGGCGGCGTCCTCGAGCGCGCCCGCGACGAGGGTCTCGAGCACGTTCGGCACGGGACTACTCCGCGTGGTGCTTGGCGACGTACTTCGGACCGTTGACGCCGTAGCCGGCCTTCGCCATCACGGCGCCGACGACGAGGCCGATCACCACGACGACGGCGGACGCCCAGACGCCCCACGCCAGGTCGAACCAGAAGAACAGCGTGCCTGCCGCGAAGCCGATCAGCATGATCACGACGGCGGTCCAGGCGGCGGGCGAGTGGCCTTCGCCGAGTTCTGCGGGCTCAGTGTTGCTCACGGTGCTCCTCGTTCTGCTCCGGCGCCGTCGTCCGATCGGCGCCGATCCGATCCTACCGTGTCGGTCGTGGGCGGTTCCCCCACCGCACCGTCCCCGGCGGTCGGGTCGTCACCCGCGCTGAGGTCGTCCCAGTCGGTGATCGCGTCGCGTTGGGTCGGGGCGGCCGCACGGGCGTCGGCGGCGGCCCCGGCGGTCGCCGCGGCGTACTTCCGGGTCGGCCCGGGCCACTGCCGCTGCACCACGAACACGACGATCCCGAGCACCACGGCGAGCACGCCACCCGCGATGCCGACGGCGGGCCACGCGGTGACGTCGACCCGGTCGACGACCTGGCGCACCGCGCCGGTGTCGCTGACGCCCGCGACCTCGCCCACCGCGCCCTTCGACGCCGCGACGGGGTCCGCCAGGGCGCCGATGCCGGTCGCCACGACGGCGATGCCGAGCAGCACCTCGACGGCCGCGAGCACGACGCGCAGCACACGGCCGGCGATCGTCAGCGCGAGGAACAGCGCCAGGCTCGCGATCGCGAGCGCCGTGTACTGCGGGACGACCGCGGCACCGTCCGCCACCACGCGCGGCACCACCGCGGTGCCGGCGTGCAGGTGCACCGTGAACCACGTCTGGGTCCACGACAGCATCACGATGCCGGCGACCGCGAGGCCGGCGACGACGACGAGCGGGCGGGAGCGCCGGGCCGTCACGCGCGCACCTCGCGCATCCGGTTCGCGGTCGCGACCGCGCGCAGCGGGGCGGCCGCCTTGTTCACGGCCTCCTCGTGCTCGGTGCGCGGGTCGGAGTCGGCGACCAGGCCGGCACCGGCCTGCACGCGTGCGACCCCGTCCTTGATGAGCGCCGTACGGATGGCGATCGCCAGGTCGGCGTCGCCGGCGAAGTCGAAGTAGCCGACCACGCCCGCGTACGCTCCGCGCTTCGCCGGTTCCAGCTCGTCGATGATCTCGAGCGCACGCGGCTTCGGTGCCCCCGACAGGGTGCCGGCCGGGAAGGTCGCGCGGAAGACGTCGATCGCCGACGCCCCCGGTCGGACCGATCCCTCGACGCTCGACACCAGGTGCATGATGTGGCTGAAGCGCTCGACGGTCATGAACTCGGTCACCGCGACGGTCCCCGGCTCGCACACCTTCTGCAGGTCGTTCCGGGCGAGGTCGACCAGCATGAGGTGCTCGGCGCGCTCCTTCGGGTCGGCGAACAGCTCGTCACCCAGGCGGACGTCCTCGACCGGGCTCGCGCCGCGTGGGCGCGAGCCGGCGATCGGGTGGGTGATCGCCCGCCCGTCCTGCACCTTGACCAGGGCCTCGGGCGAGGCGCCGACGATCCAGAAGCGCTCGTCGGCGCTGTCCGCCAGCGCGAGGAAGTACATGTACGGGCTCGGGTTCAGTGTCCGGAGCACCCGGTAGACGTCGAGCGGGTCGGCGGTGACGTCGTGGTCGAACCGCTGCGAGACGACGACCTGGAAGACGTCACCGTCGCGGATGAAGTCCTTGGACCGCTCGACCGCGGCCATGTAGTCCTCCGGCGACGTCCGGTGGCGCGGGGTCGGCTCGGCGATCTCGAACGCCTCGGCGACCGTCGCCGCGCTCGGCTGCACCAGGTCCGCCTGCATCCGGTCGAGCCGGGACTGCGCGTCGGACCACATCGTGTCCGGGTCGTCGGTGCCGTCGTTGAGGACGCTCGCGACGAGGAGCACGAGGCCGGTGCGGTGGTCGAGCGCCGCGAGCTCGGACACGAAGGCGAGGGCCTGCCCGGGCACCTCGAAGTCGGCCGCGGGCACGTTCGGCAGGTGCTCGAGCTGCCGCACGGCCTCCCACCCGATGAACCCGACCGTGCCGCCGACCAGGGGCGGGGTGCCGGGAACGCGGGGCGTCGCCCACCGGTCGTGCAGGCGGGCGAGGACGTCGAGGGGGGCGCCGTCGAGCGAGCCGACGGCCCGCGACGCCGGGATGCCGGTGTCGATCCAGGACGCCCGGTCGCCGTCCTGGGTCAGGACGCCGAAGCTCCGGACGCCGACGAAGGACCAGCGCGACCACAGGCCGCCCTGGCCGGCGGACTCGAGCAGGAACGAACCGGGGCGACCGTCCGCCAGCTTGCGGTACACACCGACCGGCGTCTCGCTGTCGGCGTAGAGCGCGCGGACGACGGGGACGACGCGGTGGCCGTCGAGCAGGTCGTCGAAGGCCTGCCGGGAGGTCGTGCGCGGCTCCTCCGCGCGGCTCGCGCCGGTCATCGGATCGCCTCCGCGGTCGTGGTCGCCGACGTCGGGTCAGTCGCGTCCGTCCCGGCCTGCGCCGGCGCGGCCTGCACCGGCGCGGTCGCGGTCACGGGCTCGAGCGGGTCGACCTCGAAGCAGCTGTGCGCACCGGTGTGGCAGGCGGCCCCGACCTGCTGCACGGTGACGAGCAGCGTGTCGTCGTCGCAGTCGAGTGCGGCAGCCCGGACGTACTGCGCGTGCCCGGACGTGTCGCCCTTGCGCCAGTACTCCTGTCGGGAGCGCGACCAGAAGGTCACGCGGCCCTCGGTCAGGGTGCGGCGGAGGGCTTCGCGGTCCATCCAGCCGAGCATGAGGACGTCCTTCGAGGACTCCTCCTGCACGACTGCGGGGAGCAGGCCGTCCGCACCGAACCGTGCGCGGTCGAGGACCGCTTCCGTGCTGGTGCTGGTGCTGTCGGTCATGAGACTCCTAGCCTACGGCGGGGTGTCGGCGGACGGGGTGTCAGCGGACGGGCTGGCCGGCGGCGCGCAGCGCCGCCTTGACGTCCCCGATGGTCATCTCGCCCCGGTGGAAGACGCTGGCAGCGAGCACGGCGTCCGCGCCCGCCTCGACGGCCGGGGCGAAGTGCTCGAGGCGACCGGCGCCTCCCGAGCCGATGACCGGGACCGACGACACCGCACGCACCGCGGCGATGAGCTCGAGGTCGAAGCCGTGCTTCGTGCCGTCCGCGTCGATCGAGTTGACGAGCAGCTCGCCCGCGCCGCGCTCGACGCCCTCGCGTGCCCACGCGATCGCGTCGAGGTCGGACTCGGTCCGTCCGCCGTGGGTCGTGACGACGAAACCGGAGGGCATCCGGTCCGAGCGCTTGACGTCGAGCGACAGCACCACCGCCTGCGCGCCGAAGCGGTCGGCGATCTCGCTCACGAGCTCCGGCCGCGCGATCGCCGCGCTGTTGACGCCGATCTTGTCCGCGCCGCACTGCTGCAGGCGGGAGACGTCGTCGACGCTCCGGACGCCACCGCCGACGGTGAGCGGGATGAAGACCTGCTCCGCCGTGCGCGTCACCGTCTCGAACATGGTCGCGCGGTTCTCGACCGTGGCACCGACGTCGAGGAAGGTCAGCTCGTCGGCACCCTGCTCGTAGTAGCGGGCCGCGAGCTCGACCGGGTCCCCGGCGTCCTGCAGGTCGAGGAAGTTGACGCCCTTGACGACGCGACCGCCGGACACGTCGAGGCACGGGATGACCCGGACCGAGACGCCACCGGCGACACCGGCCGCGCCGCTGTCGGGTCCGGTCACGTCGGCTCGCACCGCGTCGTTCACAGGCGTGCGGCGTGGATCGGGCTGACCAGGATGGCGCGCGCACCGAGGTCGTACAGCGCGTCCATGATGAGGTTCGCGTCCTCGCGCGGGATCATCACGCGGACGGCCGACCAGTCGCGGTCGTGCAGCGGGGAGACCGTCGGCGACTCGATGCCCGACGCCACCGCGGTGGCCTGCTCCAGCAGGTCGGTCGGGATGTCGTAGTCGAGCATGACGTAGCCGCGGGCGACGAGCACGCCCTGCAGGCGGCGACGCAGGACGTCGATGCCCGGGATGCGCTCGTCGTTGGAGATGAGCAGCGCGGTCGACTCGAGGATCACCGGACCGAAGATCTCGAGCCCGGCGGCACGGAGCGTGCTGCCGGTCGAGACGACGTCGGCCACGGCGTCCGCGACACCGAGGCGCACGGCGCTCTCGACGGCGCCGTCGAGCTTCACGAGGGTCGCGGTCACCCCGTGCCGGGCGAGGAACTCGCCCACGAGTCCCGGGTAGCTCGTCGCGACGCGGACGCCGTCGAGGTCCTGCAGCTCGGTGAACCGGCCGGGCGTCCCGGCGAACCGGAAGGTCGAGTCGGCGAACCCGAGCGCGTCGACCTCGTGCGCCGCCGACCCGGAGTCGAGCAACAGGTCGCGGCCGGTGATGCCGACGTCGAGTGCGCCGGAGCCGACGTACGTCGCGATGTCGCGCGGACGGAGGAAGAAGAACTCGACACCGTTGCGCTCGTCGAGCAGGTGGAGCGCCTTCGGGTCGCGGCGACCGGCGTACCCGGCCTCCTTGAGCATCTCGGAGGCGGTCTCGGACAGCGAACCCTTGTTGGGCACGGCGATGCGGAGCATCAGGTGGTCTGCTTTCTGCTGGAGGTCGGGACGGCTGCGGGTCGCGGTGGCGCTCGGTGAGCGCGACACGCGTTCCTACAGATGTCGCCAGACGTCCGCCGGGGTGAGCCCCTTCGCGACCATGAGCACCTGGAGGTGGTAGATCAGCTGCGAGATCTCCTCCGAGGTGCGCTCGTCGCCCTCGTACTCAGCCGCCATCCAGACCTCGGCGGCCTCCTCCACGATCTTCTTGCCGATCTGGTGCACGCCGGCGTCCAGTTCGGCGACGGTGCCGGAGCCCTCGGGGCGCGTGCGCGCCTTCTCGGTCAGCTCCGCGAACAGGTCGTCGAACGTCTTCACGGGGACCAGGCTACCGTCCTGCGCGGCTGCACCGGACGCACCGTCCGGACGGGAGGCGCCGGTCGCCCCCGACGCGCCGCCCACCTGGGCGGTCACGCGCGTGCCGCCGCAGCCGCCTCGCGCAGGTCGGCGATGCGCTGCGCGGGCTCACCGCCGTAGACGGCGGATCCGGCGACGAGCGTGTCGGCGCCGCTGCGGACCGCCTCGGGCACGGTGTCGACCGCGATGCCGCCGTCGACCTCGAGCCAGACGTCGAGCCCCGAGGCGTCGACTGCGCCACGGGCGTCGGCGAGCTTCGGCATGACGGAGGGCATGAACGACTGCCCGCCGAACCCGGGCTCGACGGTCATGAGCAGGATCATGTCGTACGCGTCGAGGTGGTGGAGCACCTGCGTGATCGGGGTGCCGGGCTTCACGGCGACGGCGGCGCGGGCACCGTTCGACCGGATCGCCGCGGCGGTCGCCACCGGGTCGTCGGCGGCCTCGAGGTGGAACGTGACGCTCGAGGCACCGGTCTCGGCGTACTTCGGCGCCTGGGTGTCGGCGTCGGTGATCATGAGGTGCACGTCGAGCGGCACCGGCGAGACGTCCTGCAGGCGCTGCACGATCGGCAGGCCCAGGGTGAGGTTCGGCACGAAGTGGTTGTCCATCACGTCGACGTGCACCATGTCGGCGCTCTCGATGCGGTGCAGCTCCCGCTCGAGGTTGGCGAAGTCGGCGGACAGGATGCTCGGCGAGATGCGGATCGTCACCCGGCAACCCTACCGAGCGCCGCTGCCCGTCCAGACGGCGGTCTCCCACTCCAGCGGGGCTCCCGTGTCGGAGAACGGGACGAGCGGCACGGTCGGGAACTCGCGCAGGACACCGGTGAGCTGCGTCGCGGTCCCCAGTCCGCTCCGGACACGGAGGTACTGCACCAGGGTGAGCTGCCCGTACGTGCGGTTCATCGATGCGCGTGCGGTGTCCAACGAAGGGTCGGCGCCGACCGGGGGCAGCTTCGGTCGGATGGCGTACGCGCGGTTGAACAGGCGTCCGTGGTGGGCACATGCGTTGCGCACCACGTTGAGCGCGCGCAACCACGAGGTCAGCTGCGGTGCTCGGAGACCGAACCGTCCGCTCACCTCGGTCTGGACGCTCGGCGGCGCGAAGCCGAGCAGCCTCGAGACCGTCCCCCAGTCCATCACCTCGACCGCGGCCCACACCGGCAGGACTCCCCCGTACCCGGACCGGTGGTGCTCGACGAACTCCTCCCGGCTCCTGGCGACCTCACCGCGGTGCCGCTCCAGCCAATTGCGGTGGCCGTCGCCGGCGCGTGCCAGCGGACCGAGCAGATCGGGACGCAGATGGGCGCTCGGGTGGAGCCGCCCGAGTGCGTGCCCCAGCGCGGCTCTCAGTGCGAGCTCGACCGGAGCGAGGGCGTCGAACACCGTCGTCCGCAGACGCTCGTCGAAACGGTGGAGCGCGAGGACGTCCTCGAGGTGGGTCCCCGGGCGGAAGCGATCACCCCGCGCACCGCCCGTGGTCTCGCGGAACGCGTACCAGTAGCCACTCAGCCGGTAGTAGTTGACGAGGCGCAGTTCGCGGACGGCGGCGTCCTCGTCGGGCACGTGCATCCCACGTCCTCGCAGGAGTGCCACCTGCTCTCGGTACGGCCGGAACGGCTTGGGTTCCACAGCGGGCCTCCCCCGGGCCGAGAACGAAGAGGACCGGCCCTGGACCTGCTCTCGCAGGCGGAACCGGTCGTGTTCCTCCAACATATCAGATCGTTCCTGGGCCGACAACCCGCGAGCAGACGCCGAGGTTGCGTGTTGCGGGAGGGGTCAGGGGCGACGACGGAAGAGTGCGACGAACATCGCGTCGGTGCCGGTCCGGTGCGGCCAGAGCTGCGCCGTCGGACCGTCGGCGACCTGCGGGTCCCGGGCCGCCACCGACCGGACCACGCCGGCGGTGTCGAGCTGTTCGAGCACGTCGCCGTGCCGCTCGAGCAGCGCGTCGACCTGCCCGCGCGTCTCGGCCAGGTGCGGCGAGCACGTCACGTACGCGAGCGTGCCACCCGGGGCGAGTGCACGGACCGCCGCATCGAGCAGCTCGGCCTGCAGCGCCGCGAGCTCGGGGACGTCCTCGGGCTGCTTGCGCCACCGCGCCTCGGGACGCCGACGGAGCGCGCCGAGGCCCGTGCACGGAGCATCGAGCAGGATCCGGTCGAACAGCTCGTCGCCCGGCTTGCCGAAGCGCCGTCCGTCGCCCTCGACGACCGTGACGGTGTCGTCACCCGCCACGGTGGACAGGGCCTTGCGCACGAGTCCGGCGCGGGCGGGCACGAGCTCGTTGGCGACCAGGGACGCTCCGCCCTGGGCGGCCTCGGCGGCGAGGAGCGCGGCCTTGCCCCCGGGCCCGGCGCACATGTCGAGCCACCGCTCCCCCGGACGGACGGCGGACGACCGCGTGAGGGCGAGGGCCGCGAGCTGCGACCCCTCGTCCTGCACCCGGAGCCGACCGGCGGCGACGCCGGGGACCCGTGCGGGGTCGCCGGTCGTCCCGCGGATGCCGACCGGGGACACCGGGCCGGCGTCGGCCCCGGCGACCCGGCCGGGAGGCGCGGTGCCGGTCTCGTCGTCGGCTCCGGCTCCGTCGTCGGTGCGGGGCTGCTCGTCGGCTCCGGCCCCGCCGTCGGCTCCGGCCCCGTCGTCCGCTCCGGATCCGTCCTCAGCAGCGGTCGCCGTCGCGGTGCGGACGTCCTCGTCGGTGGCGAGCCCGGGCAGCGCGACGAGCTGCACGCGGGGCGCGACGTTGTCGGCCGCGAGCAGGGCAGCGAGCTCGTCCCGCGACCGCTCGGCCGCCAGGGCGTCACGGAGTGCGGCGACCACCCACGACGGGTGCGACCAGCGGGTGGCCAGCAGCGCGTCGCCGCTCCGACCCTCGGTCACCAGGGCGTCCCACTCGTCGTCGGTCCTCGCGGCGACCTTGCGCAGGACCGCGTTGACGAAGCCGGTGGCCCGGCGGGCGCCGACCTCGCGTGCGAGCTCCACGGTCGCCGAGACCGCCGCGTGCGTGGGTGTGCGCATGCCGAGCAGCTGGTGCACGCCGAGGCGCATCACGTCGAGCACGTCGGACTCGATGTTGTCGACCCGGCGACCGGATGCGACCCCGACGATCGCGTCGTAGCGGCCGAGCATGCGGATCGACCCGTAGGTGAGCTCGGTGGCGAAGGCGGCGTCGCGGGCGGACAGACCGGCGCGACGGATGCGCGTGGGCAGGAGCAGGTTGGCGTAGGCGTCGTCGACCTGCACCGCGCGGAGCACGTCGAACGCGACCCGCCTGGCGCTGGTCGGACGGGGGCGACGGTCGCCGCGCGACCGCCGGGAGGACTGCTGCGCCGCGCTCACGAGAGCACCACGCCCTCGAGCGAGCCGAGGCCGCGTGCCCACGCGGCGCCGTCCATCGCCTTCTTGCCGGCGGGCTGGACCTCGGTGAGCACGAGCGGGACGTCGGCCGTGCCGACGAGGAGTC
Source organism: Curtobacterium sp. MR_MD2014 (assembly GCF_000772085.1). Lineage (NCBI taxonomy): Bacteria > Bacillati > Actinomycetota > Actinomycetes > Micrococcales > Microbacteriaceae > Curtobacterium > Curtobacterium sp. MR_MD2014. Next base: position 1,887,695 of record NZ_CP009755.1, read on the forward strand.
GTCCGTCGACCAGTGCGAGCGCACCGGGCGCGAGGTGCGGGGTGGAGGAGGCCGCGCCTCCCGGCAGGAGCGCGCTGCGGAGCAGCTTCACCCGCGTCTCGCCGAGGTGGGCGAACGCGCCGGGCTCGGGCGTCACACCGCGGACGCGGGCACGGACGGCCACGGCCGGCTCCGTGAAGGCGACGTGCGCGTCGTCGGCGGTCGGCTTCGGGGCGAGGGTCACCGTCCCGGACTGCTCGGTGGCGACCGCGCTGCCGTCGGCCAGGGCGTCGACGACCCGCAGGACGGTGTCCGCTCCGGTCTCGGCCATCGCGGCGAGGACCTCACCGCTGGTGGCGTCCGGGTCGATCGTGAACGGGTCGGCGGCGTACACGGGACCGGCGTCGAGCGCCTCGACGAGCTGGAAGACGGTCGCGGCGGTCCGGGTGTCGCCCGCCATCACGGCACGCTGGACGGGTGCGGCGCCGCGGTACGCCGGCAGCTCGGAGAAGTGCAGGTTGACCCAACCGAGACGTGGAGCGTCCAGGGCGGGACGACGGAGGAGCGCACCGTACGCGACGATGACGCCGAGGTCGGCCTGCAGTTCGACCAGCTGCGCGGTGACGGCGTCGTCCACCCGGGTGGCCTCGATGACGGGCAGTCCGAGCTCCTCGGCGACCTGCGCCACCGGGGTCGGCGTGAGGACACGCTTCCGACCCTGGGGTGTCGGGGGTCGGGTGAGGACGGCCGCGATCTCGTGGTCGGAGGCGGCGAGACGTCGGAGGGTGGGGACGGCCGCAGCGGGGCTGCCGGCGACGACGAGACGCATGGGGTCCATCGTCCCACGGCCGACGGTGTCCGACGCGCGCGGGACGCTGCCGGCCGGGAACGGACTGCGAGCGGGCTGGGTAACGTCCGGACCATGAGTGACGTCACCACCTCCACCAACCGCTACGCCGGCTCGTCGATCCAGAAGGTCGCGCTCGTCGTCGGCATCGTGTTCCTGCTCGTCGGGATCGCCGGGTTCGTGCCGGGGCTGACCTCCGGCGACCTCGGCGGTGCCGGGCACCACTCGATGGCGATGCTGCTCGGGATCTTCCAGGTGTCGGTCCTGCACAACATCGTGCACCTGCTGTTCGGCGTCGTCGGCCTCCTCGCGGCGAACCGGGCGACGGGGTCGCGGATGTACCTCGTGATCGGCGGCGTCGTCTACTTCGTGCTGTGGGTCTACGGCCTGTTCACGGCGGGCACGATGTCCGGCGCGAACTTCGTCCCGCTCAACTGGGCGGACAACTGGCTGCACCTCGTGCTCGCGATCGGCATGGTCGCGCTCGGCGTCGTCTTCCCGCGGGAGCGCCGCCGTCCGGTCGGCGCCTGACCCGGGGCCGAACCCGCTGGACGCAACGTCGGCGGCTCCTCGCAGCGGTACTCCCCTGCGAGCGGCCGCCGTCGTTGCGTTCCGCGGGAGGTCGTCAGGCGTCGACGGCGGCGCGGGCCCCGACGAAGGCGTCCACGCAGCGGCGCACCTGCTCCTCGGTGTGCGCCGCGGAGAGCTGCACCCGGATCCGGGCTCTCCCCTGCGGCACCACCGGGTAGCTGAACGCCGTCACGTAGACGCCCCGCGCCTGCATCTCGTCCGCGATCCGCGCGGTACGGCCGGCCTCGTGGAACATCACGGGCACGATCGGGTGCTCCCCCGGCAGCAGCTCGAAGCCCGCGTCCGACATGAGCGTCCGGAACGTCCTGGCGTTGGCTGCGAGCCGGGCGCGGGCGTCGTCCGACCGTTCGACGAGGTCGAGCGCCGCGACGGTCCCCGCCGCGATCACCGGCGCGAGCGAGTTCGAGAACAGGTACGGGCGTGAGCGCTGCCGCAGCAGGTCGACGATCTCCCGGCGCGAGGCCACGTACCCGCCGGACGCCCCGCCGAGCGCCTTGCCGAACGTGCCGGTGTAGACGTCGACGCGGTCCGCGACGCCGCACAGCTCGGGGGTGCCCCGCCCGTGCTCGCCGACGAACCCGACGGCGTGCGAGTCGTCGACGATGACGAGTGCGTCGTACCGCTCGGCGAGGTCGCAGATCTCGGCGAGCGGCGCGATCGAGCCGTCCATGGAGAAGACGCCGTCGGTGACCACCGCGCGGAACCGGGCCGACGATGCGGCGGCGAGCTGCGCCTCCAGGTCGGCCGTGTCGCGGTTGCGGTACCGGAACCGCTGCGCCTTCGAGAGCCGGATGCCGTCGATGATCGACGCGTGGTTGAGCTCGTCGGAGATGATCGCGTCCTCCGGGCCGAGCAGCACCTCGAACAGCCCACCGTTCGCGTCGAAGCACGACGAGTACAGGATCGCGGCCTCGGTGCCGAGGAAGCCGGCGACCCGACGCTCGAGGTCGAGGTGCAGGTCCTGCGTGCCACAGATGAACCGCACGCTCGCCACCCCGTAGCCCCAGCGGTCGAGGGCGTCCTTCGCCGCGTCGACGAGGTCGGTCGAGTCCGCGAGCCCGAGGTAGTTGTTCGCACAGAAGTTGAGCAGGTCGGTGCCGTCCGCCGCGATCGCCGCACGCTGCGGACCGGCGATGCCGCGCTCGCGCTTCGTCAGCCCCGCGGCCTCGATCCCGGCGAGCTCCGTCGCCAGGTGGTCCTTGATCGCGCCGTACATCAGGTCTCCGTCCAGTCGATGACGACCTTGCCGCCGTCCGCGCTCGCCGCCGCGGCGAACGCTGTCTCCCAGTCGCGCGCCGGGTGGCACGCCGACACGATCGAGCCGATGCGCTCGCGCAGGACCGCACTCGTGGCGAGCATCGAGCTCATCGCCTGCCACGTCTCGTACATCTCACGGCCGTAGATGCCCTTCACCGTGAGCATGTGCGTGACGACCTTGGCCCAGTCCACCGCGATCGGGCCGCTCGGCAGCCCGAGCATCGCGATCCGCCCCCCGTGGTTCATGTTCTCGACCATCGCGGGCAGCGCGGTCGGGGCGCCGGACATCTCGAAGCCGACGTCGAAGCCCTCACGCATGCCGAGCCGCTCCTGAGCCGCACGGACCGTGGCCGCCCCGTCGTGACGCACGTCCACCCCGAGGTCGGCGCCCATGCCCTCCGCGAGGCGCAGCCGCTCCGTGCTGACGTCCGTCCCGACGACGAACCGCGCACCGGCGTGCCGGGCCACCGCGATCGCCATGAGGCCGATCGGTCCGCACCCGGTGACCAGCACGTCCTCGCCGACCAGGGGGAACGCGAGCGCGGTGTGCACGGCGTTGCCGAGCGGGTCGAAGAGGGCACCCACCTCGGGTTCGACGGGGCCGTGGTGGACCCACACGTTCGTGCCCGGCAGCGTCAGGTACTCCGCGAACGCGCCGTCGCGCTGCACGCCGAGCCCCTTCGTGCGGATGCACATCTGCCGACGTCCGGCGCGACAGTTCCGGCAGGTGCCGCAGACGACGTGCCCCTCGCCGGACACGAGGTCGCCGACGGCGACGTCACGCACGGCGGCGCCGACCTCGACGACCTCGCCGGAGAACTCGTGGCCGGGCACGAGCGGTGCGGTCACGGCCGACGCGGCCCAGTCGTCCCACCGCTCGATGTGCAGGTCGGTCCCGCAGATCCCGGTCCGCAGCACGCGGACGAGGACCTCGTCCTCGGTCGGGACCGGCACCGGCCGGTCGGTCATGATCAGTCCCGGACCGGCGTCCGGCTTCCAGAGCGCCCGCATCGGCGTCACCTCGTCACTTCGTCGTGCGTGTGGTGTGGTCGTCGGCGGCTCGTGGCCACCACCGACCAGCCTGGCACACCGTCCGGACGGACGGGAGGCTCGGTGCGCGCCCGGCGCGTCGCGGCACCTCGACTCCGTGGGCGCGTCCGCGGCGGGTCAGACCTCGGTGAACGGCTCGGCGTCGTCGAGTCGCACGCGCAGGGTCGGCGCCGCGCGACGTCGGTTGCCGCCCGGGAGCACCCGGCGCGTCGACGAACGACGGATGACCTCGGCCTTGAGCGTCGCCGCGACCTCGGCCCCGTGCGCGTAGGCGAAGCGCACGATCGCACGGACCGTCCCGGGCACCGGGTCGTCGGGTACCGGAACCGGCCCGAGCACCGCCCCGACCACCGCGTCACCGAGGGCCTCGACCGCCTCGGTCACCGCCTCGTCCGTACCGGTGAGCGTCGCCACCCGGACGGCCGGCGGGAAGTGCAGGGCCCGTCGGTCGACGAGCTCGTCGTGCGCCGGCCCGTCGAGCCGCCAGAGGGCCATCGCCGTGGCGAGCTTGCCGCCGATGCCGACGAGGTACACCTCGGCGCCGGGTGCGCCCTTCGCGGCGGCGTTCGTCCAGAAGCGGAGCACGTCCTCCTGCACCCGGAGGCCCTCGCGGGCCAGGAGCCGTTCGCCGTCGAGCAGCAGTACGCACGCGTACCCGCCCGGCGCGCTCGGCTCCGCGCCGCGTGTGGCGACGACGACCGCGGGGCGGGCGGGGACCTCGTCGAGCGGTCGGGAACCGTCCGCCACCACGATCCGGGTGCCGGGGAACGCCCGGCCGAGCTCGTCGGCGGTCCGCTGGGCCCCCTGCCCGACGGGCTTGAGCCGCCCACCGCCGCACGTCGGGCACCGGAACCCCACGGCGAGGGCACCGCAGAACCGGCACTGCGGGGTCGCGTTCCGGTGCGGGCTCCCCAGGGGGCCGCCACACACGCGGCAGTGCGCGCGTTCCCCGCAGTCGGCGCAGACCAGCCCGGTGCCGAAGCCCGGGTTGGCGACCTGCACGAGGACGGGCCCGTGCTGGCTGGCCTCCCGCGCGGCGCGCCACGCCGTGCTGGGGATGCGGGCCTGGGCCGCGAAGCCCTCGGCCCCCGCCTGCTGCGCGGTCGGGATCACCTTCGGCGTCGGTACCCGGTACGGCGCGAGCTCCTGGAGCCAGTGCAGCTCGACGAGCCGCTGGACGTCGGTCGACCTGGCGTGCGCGACGAAGAGGAGTGCGGCGCCGGACTGCGCGGTCCGCACGAGGGCGACGTCGCGCGTGTGCACGTACGGGGCCCGCGGCTCGACGAAGGACGCGTCGCCGTCGTCCCACATCGCCACGAGCCCGAGCTCGGACGCCGGTGCGAACGCCGCGGTCCGGTTGCCGATGGCCACGACGGCGTGCGTCCGCGCCTGCAGCAGCGCCTTCGCACGCTGCCCGTTCGTCTGCTTGGCGTCGAACCGGACGACGCGCTCCGGCGGGAGCACGGCGAGGAGCGCGCGTTCGAGGTCCGTGACGTCGCGGAAGTCCGGGACCGCGAGCACGGCCGACTGCTCGCGGGCGACGACGTGCGACGCCGCCTGTGCGAGCGTCGCGGCCCAACCGGGCACCCACACGGGGTCGTCGACGGTCCCGAGGTCGACCGGGTGGGGCACGGCGTCGACCGCAGCCCGTCCGTGGTCGGCGAGCAGGGCCTCCAGGACGCCCTCGGCGTAGCCCGTCACCGGGGTCGGCTCGACTGTCGGCGGTGACCACGAGGTGTCGCGGGCGAGCCAGGCCTTCTCGGCACGGACCTGACGGGTCGGCACGGCGAGCCGGAGCACGTCGGAGGCGACACCGGCGGCGCGGTCGGCGACGGCACGCGCGAGCGTCCAGATCTCCGGGGCCAGCACGGGCACCGGTGACACGACCTGTTCGACGGGACTGAGCTCCCCCGGCCAGTCTCCCTCGGAGACGACCTCGACGACGTACGCGTCGGACATCCGGGCGCCGGTGCGCAGCGGCACCTTGACCCGGACCCCCGGCACGCAGTCGTCCTCGAGCTCGGCCGGCACCCGGTAGTCGAACAGACGGTCCAACTGCGGGAGCGGCGAGTCGAGGACGACGCGCGCGACGGTGGTCACACGGCGCCTAGACGGCGGCGGTGACGAGTCCTGCTGCGGCGCGGAGCTCCTCGACGCGGTCGAGCTGCTCCCAGGTGAAGCCCGGCAGCTCGCGGCCGAAGTGGCCGTACGCCGCGGTCTGGGCGTACCGGGGCTTGAGCAGGTCGAGGTCGCGGATGATCGCGGCGGGACGCAGGTCGAACACCTCGGTGATGGCGGCCTCGATCGTGGCGTCGTCGACGTGTCCGGTGCCGAACGACTCGACGTACAGACCGACGGGCTTCGCGCGGCCGATCGCGTAGGCGACCTGGACCTCGAGCCGGTCCGCGAGCCCCGCGGCGACGGCGTTCTTCGCGACCCAGCGGAGCGCGTAGGCGGCCGAGCGGTCGACCTTCGACGGGTCCTTGCCGCTGAACGCGCCGCCACCGTGGCGGGAGGCCCCGCCGTACGTGTCGACTATGACCTTGCGTCCGGTGAGTCCGGCGTCACCCTGCGGGCCGCCGATCTCGAAGCGACCGGTCGGGTTCACGATCACGTCGACGTGCGACGAGTCGAGGTCGACCAGGTCGAGCACCGGACGGATGACGTGCTCCGTGATCTGCGCGGTGAGCTCGTCGAGCGTGACCGCGGGCGAGTGCTGCGTGGAGAGCACCACCGTCTCGACGGTCTTCGGCACGACGCCGTCGTAGCCGACGGTGACCTGGGTCTTGCCGTCCGGGCGGAGGAAGTCGAGCTGCCCGCTCTTGCGGACCTCGGCCAGCCGCTCCGCCAGGCGGTGCGCGAGCCAGATCGCGACGGGCATGTACTCGGGCGTCTCGTTCGTCGCGAAGCCGAACATGATGCCCTGGTCGCCGGCGCCCTGGCGGTCGAGCTCGTCGATGCCCGCGCCGGACCGGCTGTCGAGCGACTCGTCGACGCCCTGGGCGATGTCCGGCGACTGCGCGCCGATCGACACCTCGACACCGCAGGTGCGGCCGTCGAAGGAGACCTCGGACGAGTTGTACCCGATGCCCGTGATGACGTCGCGGACCAGCTTCGGGATCTCGACGTAGCCGGACGTGGTGACCTCGCCCGCGACGTGCACGAGCCCGGTGGTGACCATCGTCTCCACGGCGACGCGCGCGTGCGGGTCGACCGCGAGCAGGGCGTCGAGGATCGTGTCCGAGATCTGGTCGCAGATCTTGTCGGGGTGCCCCTCCGTCACCGACTCGGACGTGAAGAGGCGCAGGTTGGTGCCGCTCACCGGGGTCAGTCGGTGGGCTGCTGCTGCTTGGTGACGGTCAGCTTGTCCTCGTTGATCTCGTGCAGAGCGACGGACAGCGGCTTGTCGTCGATCGTCGAGTCGACGAGCGGACCGACGTTGTCGAACAGCGACCCCTCGTGCAGGTCGGCGTAGTAGTCGTTGATCTGACGGGCGCGCTTCGAGGCGAAGATGACGAGCGCGTACTTCGACTCCACCTTGGCGAGCAGGTCGTCGATGGGCGGGTCGATGATGCCCTGGGGGTTGGCCATGGTGTCTCCTGTCGGCTGCGGGTGCGTGGGGCGCGGGTCCGACCGGATCGGACCGCCCGACCGCGGTCGGGCTGCGCGGGCGCGACGCCGAGGAGGCGCGCGCGGGTGCGCCGTGTCAGGGCGCAGAGAACAAGTCTACGACCTCGCGTGCCGCGGTGCCGACATCCGAGTTCACGATGCGCACGTCGAACTCGTCCTGCGCGGCCAGTTCGACCTTCGCGGTCTCGAGTCGGCGTGCCTGTTCCTCGGCGGACTCGGTCCCGCGTCCGATGAGCCGTCGGACGAGTTCCTCCCACGTCGGCGGCAGCAGGAACACGAGCACGGCCTCGGGCATGGCGTCGCGGACCTGCCGAGCACCCTGCAGGTCGATCTCGAGCAGCACCTTGTCGCCGGCGTCGAGCGCGCGGTCGATCGGCGGCCGTGGCGTGCCGTACCGGTAGGAGTTGTGCACCACGGCCCACTCGAGCAGCTCGCGGTCCCGGATCATCCGGTCGAACTCGGCGTCGTCCACGAAGTAGTAGTGCACGCCGTCGACCTCGCCCGGGCGGGGCTTCCGGGTCGTCGCCGACACGCTGAGGTCCACGTCGGGGAAGTGCTCGCGGATGTGCGCGCTCACGGTGCCCTTGCCGACGGCGGTCGGTCCGGCAAGCACGACGAGCTTCGACGCACCGCGCTTCCGGCCGCGGGCGGCGAGCCAGTCGGCCAGGGCGGAGCGCTGCCGGGTGCCGAGCCCGCCGAGCCGCTTCGACGGGGCGATGCGGAGCTCCCCCATCACGGCCTCGGCACGCGCCGGGCCGATCCCGGACATGCTCGTGAGCAGATCGCGCACGCGCAGCGACTTCTCGGCGGGCAGGTCCGCGTCGGACCACGCGGCGCGAGCGACCTCGAGGGCGCTGCGCTCCCCCGACGCCACCTGCGCCTTGACGGCAGCACGGGCGCGCCGAGCGGCGACCGCCGCGCGGGCGGCGGCGACGCGGTCGACCTCCGGCGGGTTGCGGTGCGCGGGCAGGTCGCTGCGGTCCGGGGTCCCGGAGCCGGGCGTCTGGTCCGTGGGCGTCTGGTCCGTCACGCGGCGGCCCCGAGTGCGGCGTGGATGCGGTCCACGCGGTCCTGCACCAGCGCGGCGACCCCGTCCGGGCCGTCGGTCAGCAACCCGCGCGACTCGTTCACCAGGACCTGCTCGGCCCGCGCACCGTACCGGGCGCGCAGGTCCTCGATCCGGGCACCCTGGGCACCGAAGCCCGGGGCGAGCACCGGCGCGTTGCCGATGGCGCCCGCGTCGATGCCGAAGTCGTCGAGGTCGAGGGTGGCGCCGAGCACGAGCCCGACGTCCCCGAGCGGCTGCTCGCCGCCGGTCCGGTTGTCGTCTGCCACAGCAAGGACGATACCGGCAGCGACGGACCGTCCGGCACGCGGCCCCTCGGCGAGCACGGCCGTCTGGAGCACGCGCGCCTCCGGATTGCTCGTCGCCGCGAGCACGAAGACGCCCGCACCGTTCCGTCGGGCGACGTCGACCGTGCCGGCGAGGGACCCGTACCCGAGGTACGGCGAGACCGTCATCGCGTCCGCCCGGAACGGCCCGTCGCGGTCGAGCCACGCGAGCGCGTAGTCGTCGCCGGTCGAGCCGATGTCGCCCCGCTTCACGTCGGCGACGACCAGGAGGCCCGCATCGCGTGCCCGACGCAGGGTCGCGTCGAGCGCGCGGTAGCCGGGGACCCCGGCCGCCTCGAAGAAGGCGATCTGCGGCTTCACGATCGCGGCGCGGCCGGCGGCCGCGTCGACCAGGGTCGCGCCGAAGGCGGTGAGGCCCTGCTCGTCGCGGCCGAGCCCCCACGCCGCCAGGGTGGCGGCGTGGGGGTCGATGCCGACGCACAGGGGAGAACGCTCCCCCACGGCGGCGGCGAGGCGGACACCGAAGGAGGCCGGGCCTCCCGTCCGTCCGTCGCTCACCAGGTCGCGCGCTCGAGCGCGTAGTCCTGCAGGCTGCGGGCGCTGAGCGGGGTGCCGATCGTCTCGATCGCGGCGACGGCCGCACCGAGCTGCGCGATCGTCGTGAAGAGCGGCTTGTCCGCGGCGACCGTGGCCGCACGGATCTCGTAGCCGTCCGCACGACCGGCGGCGCCGGAGGGCGTGTTGATGACGATGTCGACCGCGTCGCGGGCGAGCAGGTCGACCACGCTCTCACCGCCCTCGCTGTACTTGCCGACCAGGGTGACCTCGATGCCGTTGCGGCGCAGGACCTCGGCGGTCCCCTCGGTCGCGGTGATCGTGAAGCCGAGCTGCTGCAGGCGGTGCACGGGCAGGACGACCTGGCGCTTGTCGGTGTCCGCGACGCTCACGAAGACCGTGCCGCTCGTCGGCAGGCCGCCGTACGCGGCGTCCTGCGACTTGAGGAACGCCCGCGGGAAGTCGCGGTCGATGCCCATCACCTCGCCCGTGGAGCGCATCTCGGGGCTGAGCACCGAGTCGACGACCTGGCCGTCGTGGGTGCGGAAGCGGCGGAAGGGCAGCACGGCCTCCTTGACGGCGACCGGTGCCTGCGGCGGCACCGAGGAGCCGTCCCGCTCCGGCAGCATCCCCTCGGCGACGAGCGCGTCGATCGAGGTGCCGGTCATCACGCGGGAGGCCGCCTTGGCGAGCGGGATGCCGAGTGCCTTCGACACGAACGGGACCGTGCGGCTGGCGCGCGGGTTCGCCTCGAGGACGTAGAGCACGCCCGCACCGATCGCGAACTGCACGTTCAGCAGGCCCTGCACGCCGATGCCGCGGGCGATCTTCTCGGTGGCCTCGACCACGCCGCGGATCTCCGCCTTGCCGAGTCCGACCGGCGGCAGGGTGCAGGCCGAGTCGCCGGAGTGGATGCCGGCCTCCTCGATGTGCTCCATGATGCCGCCGACGTAGAGCCGCTCGCCGTCGAAGAGCGCGTCGACGTCGATCTCCACCGCGTCGTCGAGGAACCGGTCGACCAGCAGCGGCAGGTCCGGACCGATGATCGCCTGGTCGGCCATCCGGTCGAAGTAGTCCGCCAGGGCGGCCGGGTCGTAGACGATCTCCATGCCGCGTCCGCCGAGCACGAAGGACGGGCGGACGAGGACCGGGTAGCCGATCTCCTCGGCGACCGCGGTCGCGCTCGCGAGGTCGTGGGCCGTGCCGTTCCGCGGTGCGAGCAGCCCGGCCTGCTCGAGGATCGCGGCGAACTGGCCACGCTCCTCGGCGGAGTCGATCGCGCTCGGGGTCGTGCCGAGGATCGGGATGCCGACGGCCTCGAGGGGCTTCGCCAGGCCGAGGGCGGTCTGCCCGCCGAGCTGGACGACGACGCCGACGAGCTCACCGGAGGCCGCCTCGGCCTCGATGACCTCGAGGACGTCCTCGGTGGTGAGCGGCTCGAAGTAGAGCCGGTCCGAGGTGTCGTAGTCGGTGGAGACCGTCTCGGGGTTGCAGTTGATCATGATCGTCTCGTAGCCGGCGTCGCTCAGTGCGAACGAGGCGTGCACGCACGAGTAGTCGAACTCGACGCCCTGACCGATGCGGTTCGGGCCGGAGCCGAGGATGACGACCTTCTTCCGGTCGCTCGGGGCGACCTCGGTCTCGGCGTCGTACGACGAGTAGTGGTACGGCGTGAGGGCCGGGAACTCACCGGCGCAGGTGTCCACCGTCTTGAAGACCGGGCGGATGCCGAGCGCGTGACGGGCGTCGCGTGCCTCCTGCTCGGAGATGCCGCGCAGGGACGCGATCTGGGCGTCGCTGAAGCCGTGCTCCTTCGCCCAGCGCAGGGTGTCCGCGTCGAGCGTCTCCGCCGCACGCACCTCGTCGGCGACCTCGTTGATGAGGACGATCTGGTCGATGAACCACGGGTCGATCTTCGTGGCCTCGAACACCTCGTCCGCAGTGGCGCCGGCGACCAGGGCCTGCTGCACGGTCACGATGCGACCGTCGGTCGGCACCTGGGCCCTCGACAGCAGCGCGTCCTTGTCGAGCTCGGCCGCCGGGGTGTCCCAGTGGAAGCTCGACCCGCGCTTCTCGAGGCTCCGCAGGGACTTCTGCAGCGCCGTTGCGTAGTTGCGGCCGATGGCCATCGCCTCGCCGACGCTCTTCATGGTCGTGGTGAGCGTGGCGTCGGCCGCCGGGAACTTCTCGAACGCGAACCGCGGGGTCTTCACGACGACGTAGTCGAGCGTCGGCTCGAAGCTCGCCGGCGTCACCCGGGTGATGTCGTTCTCGATCTCGTCGAGGCGGTACCCGATCGCGAGCTTCGCGGCGATCTTCGCGATCGGGAAGCCGGTCGCCTTCGACGCGAGCGCGGACGAGCGGGAGACACGCGGGTTCATCTCGATGACGATCAGGCGCCCGTTCGACGGGTCGACCGCGAACTGGATGTTGCAGCCACCGGTGTCGACACCGACGCGACGGATGATGTCGATGCCGATGTTCCGCATGTTCTGGTACTCACGGTCGGTCAGCGTCAGCGCGGGGGCGACGGTGATCGAGTCACCCGTGTGCACGCCCACCGGGTCGACGTTCTCGATCGAGCAGATCACGACCGTGTTGTCGAAGTTGTCCCGCATCAGCTCGAGCTCGTACTCCTTCCAACCGAGGATGGACTCCTCGAGGAGCACCTCGGTGGTCGGGCTGGACTGCAGGCCGTCGCCGACGAAGCGGACGAGCTCCTCCTCGTTGTACGCGAAGCCGGAGCCGAGACCGCCCATGGTGAAGGACGGCCGGACGACGAGCGGGTAGCCGAGGTCCTGCGCGAACGCCTTCGCCTCGTCCAGCGTGTGCGCGATGTGGCTGCGGGCGACGTCGGCGCCGGACTCGAGCACGAGCTCCTTGAAGAGCTGGCGGTCCTCGCCGCGCTGGATCGCGTCGACCTTCGCACCGATGAGCTCGACGTCGTACTTCGCGAGGATGCCCTCGGCGTCGAGCTTGATCGCGGCGTTGAGCGCCGTCTGGCCGCCGAGCGTCGGCAGGACCGCGTCCGGACGCTCGATCTTGATGATCTCCTCGAGCGAGGCGCTGGTGATCGGCTCGATGTACGTCGCGTCGGCGAAGTCCGGGTCGGTCATGATCGTCGCCGGGTTCGGGTTGACGAGGATGACCCGGACGCCCTCGGCGCGGAGCACGCGGCACGCCTGGGTGCCGGAGTAGTCGAACTCGGCGGCCTGACCGATGACGATCGGGCCCGAGCCGATGACGAGGACGGAGTTGATGTCTGCGCGCTTCGGCATCAGTTGCTGCTTTCGTTCTGCGCGGCCGACGCGCCGGCGTCGGTCGTCGGGTCGGCTGCGGGGGTCGTGGCGGTGGCGGTCGCCGCGTCGAGCGGCTCCCCGTCGCGTCGCGCACGGACCAGGTCCGCGAACCGGTCGAACAGGTACATGGAGTCGTGCGGGCCGGCCGCCGCCTCGGGGTGGTACTGCACGCTGAACGCGGGCACGTCGAGCGCGCGGAGGCCCTCGACCACGTCGTCGTTCAGGGAGTAGTGCGAGACCTCGACCCGCCCGAACCCGGCCGGCGACTCGAGGACCTCGCCCAGGGGCGCGTCGACCGCGAAGCCGTGGTTCTGGCTCGTGATCTCGACCTTGCCGGTGGCGGTGTCGAGCACGGGCTGGTTGATGCCGCGGTGGCCGAACGGCAGCTTGTACGTGCCGAAGCCGAGCGCGCGACCGAGGAGCTGGTTGCCGAAGCAGATGCCGAAGAACGGGCGGCCGGTCCGCAGGGACTCCTGCAGCAGGGACACCTGCGCGTCGCTCGCGGCGGGGTCACCCGGGCCGTTCGAGTAGAACAGCGCGTCCGGGTCGAGCTCCTGCAGCGCCTCGGACGTGATGTCCTGCGGCACGACGTGCACCTCGAACCCGCGCTCGGCGAGGTAGCGGGTGGTCGAGGCCTTCACGCCGAGGTCGAGCACGGCGAGCCGGCCGATCTGCTCGCCGACGGCGGGGACCACGTAGGTCTCCGGGGTCGACACGATCGACGAGAAGCTCGCGCCGGTCATCGCGGCCTGCTCGCGCACGGCCCGGAGCTGCTCCTCGGCGGACAGGTCCGCGTCGGCGCCGCTGAACACGCCGCCCTTCATGGCGCCGGCGTCGCGGATCCGGCGGGTGAGCGCGCGCGTGTCGATCCCGGAGATGCCGACGATGCCGTCGCGCACCAGGTGGTCGTCCAGCGTCGCGTTCGCGCGGTGGTTCGACACGACGCGGCTGGGGTCGCGCACCACGTACCCGGCGACCCAGATGCGACGGGACTCGGGGTCCTCGTCGTTGACACCGGTGTTGCCGATGTGCGGCGCGGTCTGCACCACGATCTGTCCGGCGTAGGACGGGTCGGTCAGCGTCTCCTGGTAGCCGGTCATGCCGGTGGCGAAGACGACCTCTCCCAGGGATCGGCCTCGGGCGCCGTACGCCCGTCCCTCGTAGCGGGTGCCGTCCTCGAGGACCAGTACGGCCCGTTCGCGTGTCATCAGTTCGTCCCTTCGCCCGCGGTGTGCGGGTGTTCGTGCGTCGTCGTCAGTCCCTGCAGGGCGGCGAGTGCTGCTGCGCCGCCCTCCGGGAACCGGAAGTAGGTGTCGAGGTCCGTCGCTGCTGCGGCGCCGGTCGCCGTCCATCGCAGACGGACCAGTCCTCCGGGTTCGACCACCCGGTCGATGGCCGCGGTGGCCCGGTCGGCGCCGCGGACGGCGGTCGCGGCGATCCACCGGTCCTCGGCTCCGGCGTGGTGCAGGACCACGCCGGTGTCGTGCACGGTCACGCCGCCGCGGCCCCGGAACCCGAGACCGCCTGCCGTGATCCGCTCGAGCGGCTCGTCAGCGCGGGTCGTCGCGACCGTGAACCCGTCCCACGACCCGACCGCCGGTCCCAGCCCGGTCGGGACCGGGACGGGAGGCACGGCTGCCGTCTGCGCGCGGGTCCGGGTCCGCCAGGTGCGCGCCATCGCGACGAACAGCGCGGCCACCAGGAGCAGGATCGCCGCTCCGGTCAGCCAGCGCAGTGCGTCGCCGCTCACCGTGTCACCGCCCGGCTCACGCGGACGCCGCCTTCGTCGACCGCGCCGACGGGGTCGCGGCTGCGGCCGCGGCGACGATCTCGGCGTCGACGAGCACGCCGTCGAGCAGCGTCGGGTAGCCGTGGTGGAAGGTCGCGACCACCCGGCCGGGCAGCCGCATGCCGAGGTACGGCGAGTTCTGCGACTGGCCGTGCAGGTCGTCGACCGAGAACTCCCGCACCGCCGCGGGGTCGTACAGCGTCAGCTCGGCGGGGGCACCCTCGGCGATGCGCTGACCGTGCCCCTCGACCTGGCCGATGCGCGCCGGTGCCTCGGACAGCACGCGGGCGACGTCGGCCCAGTCGAGGCGGCCGTCCTCGACCACGGCGGCGTGCACGACGCTCAGCGCCGACTCGAGCCCGACCATGCCGTTCGCCGCGGCCGGCCACTCGCAGCACTTCGCCTCGGCGGTGTGCGGTGCGTGGTCGGTCGCGACGATGTCGATCGTGCCGTCGGCCAGTGCTCCGCGCAGCGCGTCGACGTCCTCGCGGGAGCGCAACGGTGGGTTCACCTTGTACCGGGCGTCGTACCCGGGTGCGCCGTCGATCCCCGCGATGAGGTCCTCGGTCAGGATCAGGTGGTGCGGTGTGACCTCGGCGGTGACGTCGATGCCGCGGGACTTCGCCCAGCGGATCACCTCGACGCTGCCGGCGGTCGAGACGTGGCAGACGTGCAGGCGGGCACCGACGTGGTCGGCGAGCAGGACGTCGCGGGCGATGATCGCCTCCTCGGCGACGGCCGGCCACCCGGCGAGCCCGAGCTCCGACGACAGCCGACCCTCGTTCATCTGCGCACCGATGGTCAGCCGGGGCTCCTGCGCGTGCTGCGCGAGCACACCGCCGAAGCCCTTGACGTACTCGAGCGCCCGGCGCATGAGGAGCGGGTCCGACACGCAGGAGCCGTCGTCCGAGAACACCCGGACCCGGGCGCGCGAGGTCGCCATCGCGCCGATCTCGGACAGGTGCGTGCCCTGCAGCCCCTGGGACACCGCGCCGATCGGGCGGACCGTCACGTACCCGGCGTCGTCGCCGAGCGCCTGCACCTGCTCGACCACTCCAGCGGTGTCGGCGACCGGCGACGAGTTCGCCATCGCGTTCACCGCGGTGAAACCGCCGGCTGCCGCGGCCCGCGAGCCGGTGAGGACGGTCTCCGACTCCTCGGAGCCGGGCTCACGGAGGTGCGTGTGGAGGTCCACGAGCCCGGGGAGGGCGAGCAGACCGTCCGCGTCGACCACCGTCGCGCCGACCGTGTCGAGACCGGAGCCGACCGCGGTGATGCGTCGTCCCTCCAGGCGGATGTCGGCACGCGAGCCGTCGACCAGCTGCGCGCCGCGGATGAGGTGGGCGGTCATGCGACGGGCTCCTTCGGTTCGTGCTCGCCGGTCAGGGCGAGGTACAGGACGGCCATGCGGACGGAGACGCCGTTGGCGACCTGCTCGACGACGGTCGAGCGCGGGTCGTCGGCGGCGACGCCGGCGATCTCCAGGCCGCGGTTCATCGGGCCCGGGTGCATGATCAGCGTGCGCTCCGAGAGGGCCGCCGCCCGTGCCGCCGTCAGACCGAAGTGCCGCGTGTACTCCCGCGGGTTCGGGAAGAACGCGTCGTTCATCCGCTCCTGCTGGATGCGGAGCAGCATCACGACGTCCGGGTCCTCCCCGAGGGCTGCGTCGAGGTCGTGGTGCACGGCGGCGCCGAACGGACGGTCGACCGCGGGCAGCAGCGTGGGCGGCGCGGCGAAGGTCACCTCGGCACCGAGCGTGCGCAGCAGCCAGGCGTTGCTCCGGGCGACACGGCTGTGCAGGACGTCGCCGACGATCGCCACGCGGACGCCGTCGAGCGCCCGGCCGCGGCTGTCGGTGCCGTGGATCCGTCGGCGCATCGTGAAGGCGTCGAGCAGGGCCTGCGTCGGGTGCTCGTGCGTCCCGTCACCGGCGTTCACGACCGGGACGTCGATCCAGTCGGCCTCGGCGAGGACCCGCGGGGCTCCCGACGCCGGGTGGCGCATGACGATGCCGTCGATGCCCATCGCACCGAGGGTCTGCACGGTGTCCTTCAGCGACTCGCCCTTCGAGACGCTGGAGCCCTTCGCCGCGAAGTTGATGACGTCGGCGGAGAGCCGCTTGGCGGCTGCCTCGAACGAGATGCGGGTCCGGGTCGAGTCCTCGAAGAACAGGTTCACGACGGTCTTGCCGCGGAGGGCCGGGAGCTTCCGGACCTCGCGGGTGTTGACCTCGGCCATCTCCTCGGCGACGTCGAGGATCCGGACGGCCTCGGCGCGCGACAGGTCGGCGGTGGAGAGCAGGTGCTTCACGGGGCGACCCCCTGCTCGTGCTGCGGCGTGTGCTGCGGCGTCTCGTGCTGCTCGATGACGACCTCGTCGGTGCCGTCCGTCTCGGTCAGGCGCAGCGTGACCCGCTCGTCGGCGGCCGTCGGCAGGTTCTTGCCGACGTGGTCCGCCCGGATGGGCAGTTCGCGGTGGCCGCGGTCGACGAGCACCGCGAGCCGCACCGCCCGGGGCCGGCCGATGCCCTGCAGGGCGTCGAGCGCTGCCCGCACGGTGCGACCCGAGTAGAGCACGTCGTCGACCAGCACGACGACCTTGCCGTCGATGCCGCTCGTCGGGATCGTCGTGCGGTGCGGCGCACGACCGATGCCGTGGCCGAGGTCGTCCCGGTGCATCGTGACGTCGAGCGTGCCGAGCCGCTGGTCGCGGTCCGCTGCCCACTCGGGTTCGATGTCGGCCAGGACGCGGTCGAGCCGCTCGGCCAGGACGGCACCCCGTGTCGGGATGCCCAGGAGCACGAGGTCCGAGGCGCCGTGGTTGGCCTCGAGGATCTCGTGCGCGATGCGTGTCAGAGCACGCGTGATGTCGGGGTGTTGCAGGACCGTTCTGGTGCCCACGCCGACCTCCTTCCCCGCCTCACCGGACGGACTTAAAGGATGCTGACGTGGACAACCCTACTCGGACTCCTGGTCCCCCGCGACAGTCCGACCGGACGGTGCGGCAGCCTCGTCGGCGCTCCGACCGGACGGTGCACGGCCGCCCGCGACGGCGCCGAGGACGCCGTTCACGAAGCCGGCCGAGTCCTCCGTCGAGAGCGACTGCGCGAGCTCGACCGCCTCGGCGATCGCGACCGCGTCCGGGACCTCCGGGTTGTACCGGAGCTCCCAGACGCCCATCCGGAGGATGCAGCGGTCGAGGACGGGCATGCGGGCGACGGACCACCCCTGCGCGTGCTCGACGATCACCTTGTCGATCGCCGCGCGGTCGTCGTCGATGCCGGTGACGATCTGCCGGGCGTAGTCCCAGCTCGAGGCGCGCTCGGGCTGGTCGAGGTGCCGTACCGTCTCGGTCGCCAGGACGTCCGCGATCGGGAGCTCACGCACCTCGGCGACGTAGAGCATGTCGAGGGCGCGCTTGCGGGCCTTCGAACGAGCACTCATGTGGTCGGCGCCTAGTTGTTGACGCGGCCGAGGAAGCTGCCGTCGCGCGTGTCGATCTTCACGGTGGTGCCGTTCTCCAGGTACAGCGGCACCTGGATGCGGTGACCGGTCGCGATGATGGTCGCGTCCTTCGTGCCACCGGAGGAACGGTCGCCCTGCAGGCCCGGCTCGGTCTCGACCTCGGTGACGATCGACGTCGGGAGCTCGATGTACAGCGGGTTGCCCTCGTTCATCGCGATGGTGACCATGGCGGACTCGAGCAGGTAGTTCTTGGCGTCGCCGACGACGGTCTCCGACACGGGGACCTGGTCGTACGTGTCGGTGTCCATGAAGACGTAGGACTCGCCGTCCTGGTACAGGTACTGGTAGTCGCGGCGGTCCACGGTCGCGGTGTCGATCTTCGCGCCGGCGTTGAACGTGCGGTCGACGACCTTGCCCGAGACGACGTTCTTGAGCTTGGTGCGGACGAAGGCGCCGCCCTTGCCCGGCTTCACGTGCTGGAACTCGACGACCGACCAGAGCTGCCCGTCGATGATGAGAACGGCGCCGTTCTTGATGTCAGTGGTACTCGCCATGGGTCTTCCGTTCGATGGTGTTGTGAAGGTCTCCCGGACGTGCGTCCGGTCCCGGCGACGGCGGGGTGTGCCCGCGCCGACGCCCCGTCGAGTGTAGCGGACGGGCACGGACCGGCCGGGGCGGGGCGCAGTGCGGGCGGCGGCGTGGCTGCCCGGCCGGCCACCCGTGGGTCACCGCCGGCGTCGAGCCCGCCACGCGTCGATCGCGGCCCACACCAGCAGCACCACGGCGGTACCGCCCAGGATCCCGCCCGCGGCGCCGGTCGAGAGCACCGCGGTCGGCCGCGCCGGCGAGGCGAGGTACACGATCGCCAGCACGCCGGCGCCCGCTCCGAGCAGGACGAGCAGGACGCGCCGGACCAGACCGGAGACCACCTCGCGGTCCCGCCGGTCCGAGAACAGCCGGATGTTCACCGCGAACCTGCCGGTCTCGAGCGCCTCGGTGATCCGGTCGACCCGCCGGGGCAGCTTGCGCGCGGCCGACACCACGCCGAAGAGCTCACGGACCGCGAGGTCCCGGACCGCTCGCGGTCGGAGCTGGTCGCGGATCTGCCGCCTGGCCAGGTCGCGGGACTCCTCGAGCAGGTCGAACGACGGCGCGAGGCTGCGCAGGGTGCCCTCGAAGATCGCCAGCGCGCGGGCCGCGGCGACGAAGTCCGGCGGCGGCTTGAGCCGGTAGCGCCCGAACACGGCGACGGCGTCGTCCACCGTCTCGACGCCGATCCGTGCACCGGGCCCGAGCTCGTCCGCGACGAACGCGGCGATGTCCCGGCGGAAGTCCGGCTCGTCCTCGACGTCGCGCACCGGGGCCATGCGCATCACCGCGTCCGCGATCCGCTCGGTGTCGTCCTGGATGTAGCCGGCGAGCAGGTCCTGCACGGTGCTCCGCAGGCCCGGGTCGAGCCGACCGACGGACCCGAAGTCGATCAGGGCCGGACGGCCGTCGGGCAGCAGCACGACGTTGCCCGGGTGCAGGTCAGCGTGGTAGATCCCGTCGAAGACGATCTGCCGGAGGAAGGCGTCGAGGACGGCCCGCATCGGGGCGTCGAGGTCCTGACCGCCCCCGGCGGCCCGGACCGCGCTGAGCGTCTCGCCCTCGAGGAACTCCATCACCATCACCCGACGCCCGGAGAGGTCGCGGTACGGCTCGGGGTAGGCGACCGCGTCCGGTCGGGCGCTCCGCGCCTGCGCCGCACGCAGTGCGGTGAGGTTCCGCATCTCCGACGTGAAGTCCACCTGCCGCACGAGGTCGTCGGCGTACTGCTGCGCGACGTCCGCGACGCCGACCTGTCGTGCCTCGGTGCTCGTCCGGGCCAGGAACCTGACGACCCGCAGCGCGATGTCGACGTCGCGCCGGACCGCGGCGTCGATCCCGGGTCGCTGGACCTTCACGGCGACGACGGTGCCGTCACGGAGGGTGGCCCGGTGCACCTGCGCGATGGACGCAGCGGCGACCGGTTCGGTGTCGAAGGACGCGAACACCTCGTCGACGGGCGCGCCCAGCTCCTCCTCGAGGAGCGCCGCGACCTCGACCGCGTCGGCGGGGCGGACGCTGCGCTGCAGGTGCGCGAGCCCCTCGGTCCACTCGTCCGGCAGCAGGTCGTCGCGCGTCGACAGGAGCTGTCCCATCTTCACGAACCCGCCGCCCGCCTCCTCGAGGGCGCGACGCAGGTGCTCGGCCTGCCGCCGCCGCAGGTCCGACGTCTCCGGGTCGCGTGAGAAGTCGAGCCGTCGGAACGGCACCAGTTCGTGGCGGCGGGCGATCGACAGGAGTTCGGCGAAGCGTCGGGCACGGGTACGCAGGCTGCCGGCGGCGACGTCCTGCTGGCCGAGGTCGCTCAGGCGGGGCGGGGTGGGCACCGCCCCAGTCTGCTCCCCGGGCCTGCGGGCCTGCCCCGTCCCTGCACAGCCGGGAGGCACGGTTCACCGCCCACAGGTCGGCTGACCGGACGCGTCAGGTCAGGTCCACTGCACGACCCTCGTGGCATGGACACTGCACTCACCACCGCCGCGATCGCTGCGACGGCGTCGATCGCCGCAGCCGTCGTCAGCTGGTTCGGCGCGTTCCAGGCGCGACGGTCCGCGGACCGCGACCATGCCTGGACACGGTTCGTCTGGGCGCTCGCTCGTCGACGGGACAGCCCGGAGTACGACATCTCGAAACGTGTGCTCGTGGCACTCGAAGACGTAGCGTGGTGGTCCGAACCGGACCGGCGGCTCGCCACCCAGGCGCTGCGTCGCATCATCGCCGCCGAAGCCCAGCCCGACCCCACCACGACGACCATCGACGGAAGGACCGGATCAGATGCCGCTCCGGAGACCACTCCCTGACGCACCGGATCTCGACCTCGACGGGCGCGAGCAGTACTACGCGTGGGTGAACGGAGCCACCGTCGACGAGTTCCGCGAATGGAAGCGGACCGACGTCCTCACCGTGTCGCTCCGCGTCAAGTGGTGGTGGCGTCGCACACGCCGCAAGCTCCGCTGACCGGACCGGTCGCCGGTGGGCTAGACGCCGACCTCCTGGTACGCGGTGAACAGCAGGTGGTCCTCCGGACCCTCGAGGGTGGCGGGCTTGCCGACCCCGTCGAGGATGATGAAGCGCAGCATGCCCGCTCGTGCCTTCTTGTCGCGCCGCATCGTCGCGAGCAGGCCCTCCCAGCGACCGAGGCCGTAGGTCGTCGGCAGCTCCAGCGACTCGAGGATCGAGCGGTGCCGGTCGACGGTGGCGTCGTCCAGGTGGCCCGTCAACCGGGCGAGCTCCGCGGCGAACACCATGCCGACGGACACCGCCGCGCCGTGTCGCCACTGGTAGCGCTCGGCGTGCTCGATCGCGTGCCCGAGAGTGTGCCCGTAGTTGAGGATCTCCCGACGCCCCTGCTCGGTGAAGTCCTCCGACACCACCTCGGCCTTCAGCGCGATCGCGAGCTCGACCACGCGGCGGAACTCGGGCGTCGTCGGGTCGGTGACGCGGGCGACGTCGGCCTCGATGACGTCCAGGATCTCGGGGACGGCGATGAAGCCGGCCTTCACGATCTCGGCGAACCCGGTGAGCACGTCGTTCCTCGGCAGCGTCCGGACGAGGTCGAGGTCGGCGACCACCGCGCGCGGGTGGTGGAACGCCCCGACCAGGTTCTTGCCCTCGTTGGTGTTGATGCCGGTCTTGCCGCCGACGCTCGCGTCGACCAGCCCGAGCACGCTCGTCGGCATCGCCAGGAACGGCACCCCGCGGAGCCACGTCGCCGCGACGAACCCGGCGAGGTCGGTGACGGCTCCCCCGCCGAGCCCGATGACAGCGTCGGTCCGGGTGAAGTCCGCCTGCCCCATGACCTGCCAGCAGAACGCGGCGACCTCGACGCGCTTGGCGGCCTCGGCGTCCGGGACCTCGGCGATCAGTGCGTCGAGACCGGCCTCGACGAGGACGGCACGCAGCTCGTTCGCCCGCGCTCCCAGGGTCGGTGCGTGCACGATGAGCACCTTCGCAACGCGGGGTCCGAGCAGCGACGGGACCGAGCCGGACAGGTCGTTGCCGACCACGACGAGGGACCCGCCCTCGCCGCCGACCCGGATCTCGGTGGTGCCCTCGGGCAGGTTCGACGCGGTCACGGTGTCCCTCCGGTGGTGTGCTCCTGGTCGGAGCCGATGTGCTCCTCAGCGGAGTCGGTGCGCTCCTCGGCGGAGCCGGTGCGCTCCTCGCCGGAGCCGGTCTGCTGCTCGGTCACCCACGCGACGACGTCCCGGACGACGTGCGACATCGGGCGGCGCGACGTGTCGAACGTCGCGTGTGCGAGCTCGGCGTAGGTCGCCGCCCGCTCGTCGGCGATGGTCTGCCACGCGTCGATCCCGCCCTGCGCGAGGAGCGGCCGGTCGGTCCCCGCGATCCGGGCTGCGACGGCCTCGGGTGACACGGTGAGCAGCACGACCCGGGCGCCACGCAACGCAGCACGGGTGTCCGGGTGCGTCACGGCTCCCCCACCGACGGAGACCACACCGCCGGTCGCGACGGCTGCGCGCACGGCCTCGGCCTCGAGCGCGCGGAACGCCGGCTCACCGCGGTCGGCGAAGATCCCCGGGATCGGGCCGTGCTCCCGCGCGATCACGCGATCGGTGTCCGTGAACGGCACGCCCAGGGCCTTGGCGACGCGCTTGCCGACGCTCGACTTGCCGGCCCCCATCGGCCCGATCACGACGACCGGCGCACCGGTGCCCGCGAGACCGCCGGTGGTCGACGCGTCGGCGCCGCTCACCGGACGGTCGTGGGCTCGGCCGCGCGCGACTCAGCGCCGTCCGTCCGGCGGGTGCGCAGGGTCTCCGGCAGGGCCGCCAGGTACGCGTCGAGGTTGCGCTTCGTCTCGGTCAGGCTGTCGCCGCCGAACTTCTCGAGCACGGCATCGGCGAGCACGAGCGCGACCATGGCCTCGGCGACGACGCCCGATGCCGGTACCGCGCAGACGTCGCTCCGCTGGTGGTGGGCGGCCGCGTCCTCGCCGGTGGCGACGTCGATGGTGTGCAGGGCGTGCGGCACGGTCGCGATGGGCTTCATGCCCGCGCGGACACGGAGCACCGTCCCGGTGGACATGCCGCCTTCGGTCCCGCCGGCGCGGTCGCTCGTCCGGACGATCTCGCCGTCCTCGCGGTACAGCTCGTCGTGCGCCTCGGACCCACGGCGTCCCGCGGTGGCGAACCCGTCGCCGACCTCGACGCCCTTGATCGCCTGGATGCCCATGATCGCCGCGGCGAGTCGTGCGTCGAGACGACGGTCCCAGTGCACGTGGGAGCCGAGCCCCGGCGGGACGCCGTAGAACAGGACCTCGACGACCCCGCCGAGGGTGTCGCCGTCCTTCTTCGCCGCCTCGACCTCGGTGACCATCCGCGCGGAGGTCTCCGGGTCGGCACAGCGGAGCTGGTCCTCGTCCAGGCGGTCGACGTCGTCGGGCAGGGGCAGCGGCGTGCCGTCGGGCACGCGGACGGTGCCGACCTGCAGGGTGTGCGCGATCGAGCGGATGCCGAGCTCGGCCAGGAAGGACTTCGCGACCGCGCCGAGGGCGACCCGCGCCGCCGTCTCGCGAGCGGACGCGCGTTCGAGGATCGGTCGGGCCTCGTCGAACCCGTACTTCTGCATGCCGACCAGGTCGGCGTGTCCGGGACGCGGTCGGGTCAGGGGCGCGCTGCGACCACGGGACATCTCGGTCGACTCGACCGGCTCGGGGCTCATGACCTCGACCCACTTGGGCCACTCGGTGTTGCCGATGCGGATGGCGATCGGGCTGCCGAGCGAGTACCCGTGGCGGACCCCGCCCGAGACGTGGAGCTCGTCCTGCTCGAACTTCATCCGCGACCCGCGCCCGTAGCCGAGCTTCCGACGCGCGAGGTCGGCGCGGATGGACTCGAACGACACCGGGACGCCCGCGGGCAGGCCCTCGAGCATCGCGATGAGTTCGGGTCCGTGGGACTCACCAGCGGTCAACCAACGAAGCATGTCGACCATCCTCCCACAGGGTCCGGTCGTGCGACGCGACCGGACCGCCGCGGGCCTACTGGTACTCGGGGTGTGCGCGGAGCCAGGCCTGGAACTGCTTCACGGCCACCTGGTGCTCCGCGTACGTGTCCGAGAAGACGGTCTCACCCGTGTCGAGGTCGACCGTCACGAAGTAGAGCCACTTCCCGTCGGCCATGTTCGTGACGGCCTTGATGGCCAGGTCGCCGGGGTTCGAGATCGGTGCCGGGGGCAGACCCTTGTGCACGTAGGTGTTGTACGCGTTGCCCGCGTCCGCTCGCTCCTCGTCGGTCGTGGTCACCTTGTGCGTGTTGCCCGTCCCGTAGGCGACGGTCGCGTCCGACTGCAGCGCCATGTCGATGTCGAGCCGGTTCTGGAACACCCGCGCGACCTTCGGGTAGTCGGCAGCCAGGCCGGCCTCCTTCTGCACGAGCGAGGCGAAGACGACGACCCGCTCCTGGTCACCCTCGGCCACGCCGGCGGCGGCCAGGTGCTCCTTCATCGTGTCGACCATCGACTGGAAGTACTGCTTCGCGGTCCACCCGGGGTTGATCGGGTACGTCGCCGGGAAGAGCCATCCCTCGAGCGTCGTCACGCCGGACGGGAGCCCGTACGCCTGCACGTCCTTCGCCGCTGCACTGACCTCGGCCTCGGTCAGCCCCGCCTTCGAGACCATCCCCGCCTCGATGTCCTGCAGCGCGGTCCCCTCGGGGATCACGATCGAGGCCTGGACGCGGTTGTCGGAGTCCTTGAGTGCGTCGAGCGCGGCCTTCGAGCTCATCTCCTTCTTGAGCTCGTACGAGCCCGGCTGGAACGAGACGTCCGGTGAGGTCAACAGCAGCTTGTAGAACACCTTCGAGCTCTTCACGACACCGCTGCGCTGCAGGGTCTTCGCGACGTCCTCGCCGATGTCGCCCTGCTTGATGGTCACGGTGACCTTGCTCGTCCCGTCGCCGGTGTAGTCGTCGGGCTCACTGGACCCGCCGATCGCACTGAGCACCTGCTGCACCTTGGGTGCGGCGAAGGCGTACGCGCCGACGCCGCCGCCCAGGACGAGGGCGACGATCACGATGCCCGCCACGAGCGGGCCACGTCGCCGCTTCGGCCGCGGTTCGCGTGGCGGCCGGGAGGCTCCCCCGCCTCCGGCACCACGCCCACGTCCGCCTCCGGTACCGCCGGTTCCCCGGTCGGCTCCGGCAGGCCCGCCCGCGGCGGCAGCGGAACCGTCGACGACGCCCGCGTCACGCGTGGCCCGGCCCGGGCCGGCCTCGGCCCGCGCCGCACGCACCGCCTGCGCATCGGGCGCCCGGAGCTCCCCGGTCAGGAGTGCTCGGACGTCCGGGTGGAGCTCGTCGTCCGACCGCGCGACCGGGGCGTCCGCCGGCGATGCCGGTCGCGTCGCCGCCGTCGAGGGCTGCGACGCCGGGTCCTGGTCCGCCGGACGACGACCGTCGGTGTCCTCCGCCGGCGCCCGCCGCGCCCGCTCGGACTCGGCTGCCTCGGCAGCACGCGCCTCACGACGGGACATCGGTCGGTCGGGCTCGGCGTCGGGGTCGGTGGGGCGACGTCGCCGCCCTGCGTCGTCACCGGGCGCGATGATCGCGTCCCAGTCCAGGTCGTCTGCCAAGGGATCCTCGGTCTCTCGGGTCGGGGGCTCCACCTGGGCCCCGTCGGTCCGGGAACGACGGTCTCCCGACCCGTCCCGGGGCCGGTCGGTCAGGGGAGCGTTGCGCCGGGAGCGGCGCTGGACGCACGCTCGTGGTCGAGCGCGTGTTGCAGGATGATAACAGCGGCCGCTTGGTCGATCACGGCGCGGGACTTCTTGGTGTTCTTCCCGGCCTGGTGCAGACCGCGCTGCGCCGTCACCGTCGAGAGCCGTTCGTCGACCAGCCGTACGGTCCGGTGCTCGGCCAGCCGCTCCGCGAAGCCCCTGGCATCGGCGGTCGACGGGGTGTCGTCACCCGACATCGAGAGCGGCAGCCCCACGACGATCTCGAGCACGTCGTACTCGTCGGCCAGTTCGACGATCCGGCGCACGTCGGTCGCCTGGGCCCGGGGCACCGTCTCGACCGGGGTGGCCAGCAGGCCGTCGCGGTCGCAGACCGCGACGCCGATGCGGGCCTTGCCGACGTCGACGCCGAGCCGGCGGCCCGGACGCACCGACACGATCAGCCCGCCAGTCGTGCGGTCACGGCGCGCAGCGCCGCGGGCAGCGCCGCCGCATCGGTGCCACCGCCCTGGGCGAGGTCGGGCTTGCCGCCGCCACCGCCGCCGAGGACACCGGCTGCCTCCTTGGCGAGGGGACCCGCCTGCATGCCGGCCGACCGCGCCGCGTCGTTCGTCGCGACGATCACCACGGGCTTGCCGCTGATCACGGCACCGAGCACCACGACCGCGGCACCGTCCCCGAGCTGACCGCGCACGCCCGTCGCGAGGGCACGCAGGTCGTCCCCGGACTGCAGGCCGTCGACCGTCTCGGCGACCACGGTGACCGCGCCGACCGTCTCGGCCCGGCGTGCGATCGACGGCACCCGCTGCTGCAGGTTGGCGGACTCGAACTCGGCGATCCGCTTCTGGGCGGTGCGCAGGTCCTCCATCAGGCCCTGCACGCGGGTCGGCAGGTCCTCACGGGGAGCCTTCAGCGCACTCGAGAGCTGCGACACGATCGTCCGCTCGACGGCCAGGTCGCGGAAGCCCTCGAGTCCGACGAGGGCCTCGACGCGACGGTTGGTCGAGCCGACGCTCGACTCGCCGACCAGGTTGACGAGGCCGACCTGCGCGCTGGAGGCGACGTGGGTGCCACCGCAGAGCTCGCGCGACCACGGACCACCGATGTCGACCATGCGGACCTCGGCGCCGTACTTCTCGCCGAACAGCGCCTGCGCACCGAGCGCCTTGGCCTCGTCGAGCGGCAGCACGCGCGTCTGCACCGCGAGGTCCGAGCGGATCGCCGCGTTCACGACCTCCTCGATCTCCGAGCGGGTGGCACCGGAGACCGGCTGCGACCAGGAGAAGTCGAGGCGCATGTAGCCCGCCTTGTTGTACGAGCCGGCCTGCAGGGCCTCCGGTCCGAGCACGTCGCGCAGCGCCGCGTTGACCAGGTGCGTCGCCGAGTGCGCCTGGGTCGCGCCGCGGCGGTACTCGCCGTCGACGACCGTCGTGGCGGCGTCACCGACGCCGACCTCGCCGGAGCGGACCTGCACGGTGTGGCTCCAGAGCCCGGCGACCGGGCGCTGCACGTCGAGCACCTCGAGGTCGAAGCCGTTGCCGACGATCGACCCCTGGTCGGCGTCCTGACCGCCGGACTCGGCGTACAGGGACGTCTCACCGAGGATCACCTCGGCGATGTCTCCGGCGACAGCGCGGTCGACGCTGACGCCGCCCACGATGATGCCGAGCACGGCGGACTCGGCCTCGAGCGCGTCGTAGCCCAGGAAGACCGTCTCGCCCTTCGCGCGGAAGGCGCTGTAGACACTGAGGTCGGCGAGGGCGGTCTTCTTGCTCTTCGCGTCGGCCTTGGCGCGGGCACGCTGCTCCGACATCAGGGTCTCGAACGCCCCGCGGTCGACCCGGACGCCGGCCTCGTCCGCCATCTCCATCGTCAGGTCGATCGGGAAGCCGAACGTGTCGTGGAGGAGGAACGCGGTGTCGCCGCCGATCGAGGGGGCACCGTCCTGCTTCGCGCGCTCGACCGCGACGTCGAGGATCGTGGTGCCCTGCGCCAGCGTGCGGAGGAACGTCTCCTCCTCCGCGTAGGCGATCC
The DNA here is from genome assembly GCF_000772085.1 of Curtobacterium sp. MR_MD2014. NCBI lineage: Bacteria > Bacillati > Actinomycetota > Actinomycetes > Micrococcales > Microbacteriaceae > Curtobacterium > Curtobacterium sp. MR_MD2014. Next base: position 1,915,323 of record NZ_CP009755.1, read on the forward strand.
GGGCGATCCGGTCGTAGTCACCGGCGACCTCCGGGTAGGCCTCGCGCATGGCGTCGCGCGACGCCGGGAAGAGCTGCGGGAAGGTCGCACCCTCGACGCCGAGCAGGCGCATGGCGCGCACCGTGCGGCGGAGCAGACGGCGGAGGATGTACCCGCGGCCCTCGTTCGACGGGGTGACGCCGTCCGCGATGAGCATGAGCGACGATCGGACGTGGTCGGCGATGACCCGCATCCGGACGTCGTCCTCGTGCACGGCGCCGTACTGACGGCCCGAGATCGCTGCGGCGCGGTCCAGCACCGGACGCACCTGGTCGATCTCGTACATGTTGTCGACGCCCTGCTTGATGAAGGCGACGCGCTCGAGCCCCATGCCCGTGTCGATGTTCTTGTTCGGCAGTTCGCCGGTGATCGTGAAGTCGTACTTCGACCGGACGTCGGCGATCTGGTACTGCATGAACACCAGGTTCCAGATCTCGACGTAGCGGTCGTCGTCGGTCGCCGGGCCGCCGTCGACGCCGTACTCCGGGCCGCGGTCGAAGAAGATCTCGGAGCACGGGCCGGCGGGTCCGGGCTGCCCGGTCGACCAGTAGTTGGTGTCCTTGCCGAGGCGCTGGATCCGGTCGTCCGGCAGCGACGAGTGCTGCTTCCAGAAGGCGATCGCCTCGTCGTCGTCCTCGTAGACCGTGACCCACAGGTCGTCGGCCGAGAACCCGAGGCCGCCGTCCGACTCCGGCGTCGTCAGGAACTGCCAGGCGTACTGGATCGCCTGCTCCTTGAAGTAGTCCCCGAAGGAGAAGTTGCCGTTCATCTGGAAGAACGTGCCGTGCCGAGGGGTCTTGCCGACCTCCTCGATGTCGTTGGTCCGGATGCACTTCTGCACGCTCGTCGCGCGCGGGTACGGTGCGGGGACCAGCCCGGTCAGGTACGGGATGAACGGGACCATGCCGGCGACCGTGAAGAGCAGCGACGGGTCGTCCGAGACGAGCGACGCGGACGGGACGACGGTGTGTCCGCGGTCGCCGAAGAACTGGAGCCAACGGCGGCGGATCTCTGCGGTCTGCATGGTGCTTCCTGATTCAGGTCGGCGGAGGGTGCGTGGGAGCTGGGGCGCGGTGACGCTCAGGCGTCGGTGCGGAGTTCGGCCTCGCGGGAGCGGTACCCGTCGGCGACGGCGTCGGTGAACGCCTTCGTCCTGGCGTTCACGTCCGCGAAGAGGCGGGCGCCGCCGGGTGTGTTCGCGATCCGGTGCGCGGCGGCGAAGCCGATGACGACGCCGACGGCGACGAAGAACAGCTGCTTCACGGTGCCTCTCCCTCTCCCTCTCGCGCACGCGAGCGGTGCGTGCCCGAACGAGTGTAGTGGCGTGGGACGGCCGGGACGCCGAACGGCGGGCCGTCCTCCTGAGAGGACGACCCGCCGTTCGGGCGTGATCCGTGGATCAGCGAGCTGCGTAGTACTCGACGACGAGCTGCACTTCACAGGTCACGGGGACCTCGGCGCGCTTCGGGCGACGGACCAGGCGGGCCTGGAGCTTCTCGATCTCGACCTCGAGGTAGCCCGGGACCTTCGGCAGGACCTCGAGGTGACCACCGGCAGCGGCGACCTGGAGGGGCTCGAGGGACTCGGAGCGCTGCTTGACGTGGATCATCTGGCCCTCCTTCACGCGGAAGGAGGGACGGTCGACGAGCTTGCCGTCGACCAGGATGTGACGGTGCACGATCAGCTGGCGCGCCTGCGCGGTGGTGCGGGCGAAGCCGGCACGCAGCACGAGGGCGTCGAGGCGCTGCTCGAGGAGCTCGACCAGGTTCTCACCGGTCAGGCCCTTCGTCTTGCGGGCCTCTTCGAAGACAATGCGGAGCTGCTTCTCGCGGATGCCGTACTGGGCGCGCAGACGCTGCTTCTCACGGAGGCGGACGGCGTAGTCGCTGTCCGCACGACGGCGGGTACGGCCGTGCTCACCGGGGCCGTAGGGGCGCTTCTCGAGGTAGCGGGCCGCCTTCGGCGTCAGCGGGATGCCGAGCGCGCGCGAGAGGCGGGTCTTGCTGCGGGTGCGTGACTTGGTAGACACAGGGTCCTTTTCTCTGTCTGAACTGAATGACTCGCCGGACACGGCACGCAGTCGTGCGCGCGGTCCCGGCGACGGGATCCAGAGGGATGAGCCTGTGGGATCGGACGGCTACAGTCCGAACCTCTGTCCCCGTCCCGCCGGAGCGGGACTCTGTCCTCGGCGCAGCCGCACGCGAGGACCAGGACGTAGGCCCGTCAACGATAGCAGCATCGAGAGGCCCGGAGAAGCACCGGGTGTCACTCGCCGCGGGTGATCTTGCGGAGTCGCTCGAGCCGGGGCCCGACCTCACGCTCGTACCCGTTGCCGGTCGGCGTGTAGTACTCCGTGCCCTCGAGGGCGTCGGGCAGGTACTGCTGCCGGGCGACCCCGTGCTCGGCGTCGTGCGAGTAGACGTAGCCCTTGCCGTGCCCGAGCCGCTTCGCACCGGGGTAGTGCGCGTCGCGCAGGTGCGCCGGGACGACGCCCATCCGCCCGGCCTTGACGTCCGCCACCGCCGCGTTCACGCCGTTGTAGGACGCGTTCGACTTCGGGGCCGTCGCCAGGTAGACCACGGCCTCGGCCAGCGGGATGCGCCCCTCGGGCATCCCGATGAGCTGCACCGCCTGCGCAGCCGCGACGGCGATCGGCAGGGCCTGCGGGTCCGCCATGCCGATGTCCTCGGACGCCGAGATGATGATGCGCCGTGCGATGAACCGCGGGTCCTCGCCGGCCTCGATCATCCGTGCGAGGTAGTGCAGCGCGGCGTCGACGTCGCTCCCCCGGACCGACTTGATGAAGGCGCTGATGACGTCGTAGTGCTCGTCGCCCTGTCGGTCGTACCGCAGCAGGGCACGGTCCACCGCGGCGGCCACCGTGTCGGCGTCGACCAGCGGCACCGTCTCGACGTCGTCGAGGGCGACGTCGAGGGCGACGTCGTCGCGCGGTTCGTCCTCGTCGTCGTCCGCATCGCCGGTGCGCGCCGCGATCGCGGAGGACGCGGCGGCCTCGAGCGCGGTGAGGGCCCGACGCGCGTCGCCGGAGGACAGCCGGACGATCGCCGAACGAGCGTCGTCCCCGAGGACGACCGAGCCGCCCAGGCCCCTCGGGTCCTCGACCGCCCGGTCCACGAGCATGCCGAGGTCCTCGTCCGTGAGCGGCTTGAGGGTGAGCAACAGGGAACGGGAGAGCAGCGGGGAGATCACGGAGAACGAGGGGTTCTCGGTCGTCGCGGCGATGAGGATGACCCACCCGTTCTCGACACCGGGCAGCAGCGCGTCCTGCTGGGCCTTGCTGAAGCGGTGGATCTCGTCGAGGAACAGCACGGTGGTCGAGCCGTACAGGTCGCGGTGCGTGAGGGCCTTCTCCATGACCTCGCGCACGTCCTTCACGCCGGCCGTCACGGCCGAGAGCTCCACGAACTCGCGACCGGACTGCCGCGCGATCGCCTGTGCCAGGGTCGTCTTGCCGGTGCCGGGCGGACCCCAGAGGATCACCGACACCCCGCCGGGGTTCTCACGCGTCCCGGTGGCGAGCTGCACCAGCGGACTGCCCCGCCCGAGCAGGTGCTGCTGCCCCGCGACCTCGTCCAGGCTCGTCGGACGCATCCGCACCGCCAGCGGGACGGACCCCTGAGCCAACCCGGCGCGACCACCCGTCGTGGGCGCGCGCATGCCCGATCGATCCGCTGCCATGCTCCGATGGTAGGCCGGACCGCCGACGTGCTGCGTGCCTCCAGGCCGGGCGTCCCCCGCGGTCCGCTACGCTCGTCGGCACAGTCGACGAGAGGTCCGATCAGCACCGTGGCACCGAAGAACCAGGCGCGCGACAACCGCGAGGCGCGTGAGCGGCTCCGTCTGTACCAGGCCCGACAGGGCCTGCACGACCGGCAGCGACGCCGGAGGGTGCGGGACAACGTCGTCGGCGCGGGTGTGCTCGTGCTCGTGGCGGCGCTCGCCACCGGGTCGCAGCTCGCCTTCGCGGGATCGCGGGCCGGCGATGCACCGGACGCGAGCGCGAGTGCCACGTCCACCCCGACCCCGTCGGCGAGTGCGACGGCCGGCAACACCGGGAAGGTGCCGAGCAAGGGCATCGCTGACGGGGCGACCTGGACCGGCACGCTGACGCTGAACAAGGACGTCGAGCTCGGCATCGAGCTCGACGGCGCGGCCGCTCCGCAGGCGGCGAGCGTGGAGATCGACCTCATCCGGAAGCAGTTCTACGAGGGCACCACCTGCCACCGCTTGGCCGACAGCACCGACTTCCGGTTCCTGCAGTGCGGCTCGGCGAACGGCGACGGCACGGGTGACGCCGGGTTCCAGTACGGCCCGCTCGAGAACGTCCCGAGCGACGGCCGCTACGCCGAGGGCACGCTGGCGATCGCGCGCGGCGCGTCGCCGTACTCGCAGTCCACGCAGTTCTTCATCGTCTACGGCGACACGACGCTCGACGCGTCGACGGGCGGCTACACCGTGGTCGGCAAGGTCACGAGCGGGCTCGGCGACCTGGAGCGCGAGATCACCTCGAAGGGCATCGCGTCGGCGGGGTCCGACGGCACCGGCGAGCCGGAGGTCGCCACGACGATCACCGGCGCGACCATCCGGAAGGACGGCTGACCGGACCGGGTCGCCGCGGACCCGGGTCCGCGGTCGTCCACAGCCCGCACGTCCCACTGGCCCCCGCGCCCCTCCGGTGCAATAGGCTGACGACCTGACCGTGCCGACGGGGACGTCGGTGATGCACGACCACGATCGAGGCGAGACCTGTGGGACCTGACGAAGCAACGACCTGGGGCCGGGTCGACGAGAACGGGACGGTGTACGTCCGGTACGACGACAGCGAGAAGGCTGTCGGCGAGTACCCGGACGCCACCCCGGACGAGGCCCTCGCGTACTTCGCGCGCAAGTACGCCGACCTCGAGGGGCAGGTGAAGATCGCCGAGCAGCGCGTCCAGCGTGGCGCCTCGGCGAACGACGTCGCCCGGACCGTCGAGCACCTGCGCACGCAGGTCGCCGAGGCCAGGGTCGTCGGCGACCTGAAGTCGCTCGAGAACCGTGTCGCGAGCCTGTCGGAGCAGGTGGGGTCGCTCACCAAGGAGCAGCAGGCACAGGCGCAGCAGGCGCTCACGGACGCGCTCGCGTACCGCGCGTCCCTGGTCGAGGAGGCCGAGTCGCTCGCCGCCGTCGACCCGGCCCGCGCGCAGTGGAAGCAGATCACCGCGCAGCTCGACGACGTGTTCGCCCGCTGGCAGCAGCACCAGCACGACGGTCCGCGCCTGCCGAAGAACGACGCGAACGACCTCTGGAAGCGCTTCCGTGCCGCCCGCTCGACGGTCGACCAGCACCGCCGTGCCTTCTACTCGGAGCTCGACGCGCAGCACCGCGACGCGCGGAACCGCAAGCAGGAGCTCGTGCAGCAGGCCGAGGCGCTCGCGACCCGCGGGACGGACGGCATCCCGGCCTACCGCGAGCTGCTCGACGACTGGAAGCGGGCCGGGCGCGCCGGCAAGCGCCACGACGACGCACTCTGGGCACGGTTCAAGGCAGCCGGCGACGTGCTGTTCGAGCAGCGCCACGCCGAGGCCGCCGTCGAGAACGAGGAGTTCAGCGCGAACCTCGTCGCGAAGCAGGCCCTGCTGACCGAGGCCGAGCCGCTGCTGCAGCAGACCGACCGCGTCGCCGCACGCCGGACCCTGACGGACATCCAGCGCCGGTGGGACGAGATCGGCAAGGTCCCCCGCGGCGACGTCCGCCGGATCGAGGACCGCCTGCGCGCGGTCGAGGACCACGTCCGGAGCCTCGAGGACGAGCACTGGAAGGCCTCGGACCCGGAGCGCAAGGCGCGACAGTCCGGCCTCGCCAGTCAGCTCGAGGACGCCATCGGCAAGCTCCAGGCCGAGCTCGAGGCCGCACAGGCCTCCGGGGACGCCCGCAAGATCACGGCGGCGCAGGAGGCCCTCGACGCCCGCAAGATCTGGCTCGACGCCCTCGGGAGCTGATCAGCACCGCGCAGGACGCCCCGTGACCGTTGATCGGTCGCGGGGCGTCCTGCGTCGCTGCGAGCTGCGAGCTGCGAGCTGCGAGCTGCGAGCCGAGTCTCGGGCTGAGCGACGGTGCTCGTGCTCGGACGCGCGAGACGTGTCGCTCAGGCCGAGACTCGCCCTCGGTTGGCCGAGACTCGCCCCTGGCCGGCCGAGACCCGCGCGGGGCTGGCCGAGACTCACGCAGGGCGGGCCCGGCCCGGCGTCAGACCGGCGCGGGCAGTCCGAGCAACAGCCGGATGTCGAGGTCGTCCTGCCGCATCTGGGCCGCGAGCTCGTCCATCGACGAGAACGCGACCATGCCGCGGACGAACGACACGAAGAGCACCGAGATGGTGTCCCCGTACAGGTCGATGTCGACGTCGAGCAGGTGCGCCTCGATCTGCTTCGCCGGGACACCCTGGAACGTCGGGTTGTTGCCGACGGACACCGCCGCCGGGTACACCGTGCCCTCGTGCAGCACGCGGGCCGCGTAGACGCCGTCCGCCGGGACGAAGCCCTCGCACGCAGGATCGAGGTTCGCCGTCGGGTACCCCATGGCCCGACCACGCTGGTTCCCGTGCACCACCGTGCTCCGGACCGCGTGCTCCCGCCCGAGCAGACGGGCAGCCTCGGCCACACGTCCGTCACCGAGCAGCTCGCGGATCCAGGTGGACGAGACGCGTCGCTCGTCGGCGGGGCGCACGTCGTCGCGCAGGTCGACGTCGTCGATGAGCTCGACGCGGAAGCCGTGCTGCTCCCCCAGTCGACGCAGGAGCGCGACGTCGCCGGCACCGCGGGCGCCGAACCGGAAGTCGCTGCCGACGAACACGAGCTCGGCGTGCAGGGTGCCGACGAGGATCTCGGAGACGAACGCCTCGGGTGCCTGCGACTGCAGGTCCTGGTCGAAGCGCAGCAGGAGCATGGCGTCGACCCCGATGCCCTCGAGGAGCTCGCGGCGCTGCGGGGTGCTCGTCAGCGCCGGCGGTACCCGGTCGGGGTCGATGACGCTGAGCGGGTGGCGGTCGAAGGTGACCACGGTGGACACCAGCCCGCGCTCACGGGCGGCGCGCTCGAGGTGCGCGATCACCGCCCGGTGTCCGACGTGGACGCCGTCGAACTTGCCGATGGTGACCGCACTCGGTCCGAAGCCCTGCGCCACGTCGGCGACGTCGTCGTAGTACTGCACGCCGATCCCTACTCGCCGACCGTCGCCGACGCGGCAGCGGGTCCGGCGACGGCGGTGCGGTGGTGCTTGCGGAGCCACCAGAGCCCCGCGATCGGGAGCACGAGCGGTGCGAAGAGGTAGCCGAGGCCGTAGTACGACCACACGGTGTCGTCCGGGAAGAGCTGACGGTCGAGGAGCGACAGGGTGCCGACGACCAGCACGCCGGCCATCTCGAACCCGATGGTCACGCAGGCGACGCGGTACCAGGCACGGCCGGGGGCGATGAGCGCGATCATCGCCACGATGTAGACGACGGCGGCGACGGCGCTCAGCGTGTAGGCGAACGGCGCGAAGGAGAACTTCTCGATGATCTGGACGACGCTGCGCCCGGTCGCCGCGAGGGCGAGGATGCCGTACACGGCGATGAGGACGCGGCCGATGCCGGTCGCGAGGGAGGATCTGTTCGCCACGGCGACGAGTCTACCGACGACGGGTGACGCGCGCGGACGAGCGGGCACCGGCGACGACGACGGGCTCAGTTCAGCGCGAACCAGATCTGGTACATGCGGTAGATCATCACCGCGACGGTGAACGCCCCGGCGCCGAGCACGACCGTGCTCCACTTCGTCCGGTCGATCAGGGCCCACAGGATCGCTGCCGGCGGCACGAGCAGCACCGACACGGCGTACACCCCGAACTCGAGCGCGTTGCCCTGCGGCGGACTGCCGACGGCGGGGAGGACGAGCGAGACCACGCCCTGCGCCAGGAGCAGCAGCTCGATGAGGGCGAGGGACCCGACGGTGTAGTCGTTGGGCTTCCAGCCGAGGAACCCGACGACCACGGCGAACAGCCCGGCGACCACGGCCACCGCCAGCTGCACCCACATGAACCACTCGATCACGCGCGCGCTCCGTCCGTCGTCGTCCCGACGGTCGCCGGGGCCGGGAAGTTGGTGATGACCCGCAACCGACCGCGCCGCACCGAGACGAGGCCGACCAGCCGGTCGTCGTCCTGCGCGACCGCAGCGACCGGTCCGTCGTGGTCGGGGTGCTCGACCGCGACCCGCTTGCCGTCCGTGAGGTCCTTCGCCGCGACCGCGTCGAGCGTGACGACGTCGAACAGTCGACGCGCGACGTCCGCCGGGCGTGCCAGGGCCGCCGCGACGTCGACTGATTCGTCCTCGAGGTCCACCGCGTCCGCGACGGCGAAGGGGCCGACGGCGGTGCGGCGGAGCGCCGTGAGGTGGGCGCCGGTGCCGAGGGCCGCCCCGACGTCACGCGCGAGCGCCCGGACGTAGGTGCCCGAGGAGCAGTCGACCACGACGTCGAGGTCCACGACGGGGACCGCTGCACCGTCGACGGTGACGGTGTGGTCGTCGCGGCCGGTGACCTCGAAGCGGGACACCGTGACGGTGCGGGAGCGCAGCACGACCTCCTCGCCCTTCCGGGCGAGGTCGTAGGCCCGTCGCCCGTCGACCTTGATCGCACTGACCGTCGAGGGCACCTGGTCGATCACCCCGCGCTGCGCTGCGACCGCACGCTCGATGGCGTCGTCGGACACGTCGGCGTCCGCGACCCCGACGGCTGACGTCGGCGTGCCGTCCGCGTCGTCCGAGTCCGTCCCGACGCCCAGTCGGATCGTCGCCGTGTAGGTCTTCCCGAGTCCGACCAGGTGCGTGAGGAGCCGGGTGGACGGTCCGGCGCCGAGCAGCAGCAGACCGGTCGCCATCGGGTCGAGGGTGCCCGCGTGGCCGATCTTCTTCAGGCCGAGGCGCCGACGTGCGATCGACACCACCCGGTGACTGGAGATGCCCTGCGGCTTGTCGACGAGGAGGATGCCGTCAGGCGGGGTAGCGAGCACCGGACGAGGGTACCAGCGACGTGCGTCAGCCCGACCTGCCCGGTGTGGTCAGCAGGCGTCGTTCCACTCGCGACGGGGGTGGTCCGGGTCCGTCACGTCGAGCACGGCCGAGGCGGCGATCTTGACGTCCGCGCGACGCTCGAGGCGGCCGTCCTCCTGCTCCACCCACAGCGACCAGCGCCAGAGCCCCCGCGGACCCGGTGCGAGCAGTCCCTGCCCGTGCACGACGAGCACGCCCTCCCCCGCCCCGGTCGTGCGGAACGGCGTCACGACGTCGGCGCGGAGGACGTCGAGGTCGGCGGACGGCGCAGCGGCAGCCATCGCGGACACCCCCTGCTGCTGGAAGGCCCCGACGAGCGCCGCGGCGACCCGTTCGAGGTCGGTGCCGTCCTGCCCGTCGATGCCGACGACGGTCCGGTTCGTCCCGACCTGCGCGATCACCTCGCTCGCGATCGCGGCCATCGTGTCGGTCTCCTGCGGTGCCCAGCGTGCCATGCACCCACCGTAGGCTGTCGTGGTGAACGCGAGCGGAGCCTCCCGACCGGCTGTGGAGAACCCGACGGACCGGAGCCGTCCCGACATCGCGTCCCCGCTGGTGGCCTGGTTCCGCGCCGAGGCCCGCGACCTGCCGTGGCGGCGGCCGGGGTTCCCCGCCTGGGGCACGCTGGTCAGCGAGATCATGCTGCAGCAGACGCAGGTCGCGCGGGTCGTCCCCCGTCTGGAGGCGTGGCTCACCCGGTGGCCGACGCCTGCGGACCTCGCGGCGTCACCCCCCGGCGACGCGGTCCGCGCGTGGGACCGGCTCGGCTACCCGAGACGGGCGCTCGCACTGCACGCGGCGGCGACCCTGATCGCCGAGCAGCACGACAACGTGGTCCCGCGCCACGTCGACGCGCTCCTCGCCCTGCCCGGCATCGGTGACTACACCGCCCGCGCCGTGGCGGTCTTCGCGTACGGCGACCGGCACCCCGTGGTCGACGTGAACGTCCGCCGTGTGCTCGCCCGTGCGGTCCTCGGTGAGGGCGAGCCCGGACCGGCGAACGCGAAGCGGGACCTGCCGCTCATGGACTCGGTGCTCCCCGAGGACCGCGACACCGCAGCGGCCACGAACGCCGCGGTGATGGAGCTCGGCGCGCTCGTCTGCACCGCCCGTTCCCCCGCGTGCGACGCGTGCCCGATCGCCGACCGGTGTGCCTGGCGGGCTGCCGGGTACCCGGAGCACGACGGGCCCCGGGCCGCGAAGCAGGCGCGCTTCGCCGGCAGCGACCGCCAGGTGCGTGGTCTGGTGATGGCCGAGCTGCGCGCGAGCGACGTGCCCGTCACGCGCGACGAGGTCGACCTGGTGTGGCCGGACGCCGAGCAGCGAGCCCGGGCGATCGCGTCCCTGCTGCGCGACGGACTCGTGGTCGGCGACGACGCGACCGGGTACCGCCTGCCCGACGCCTGACGGCCGCCCGCCCGCCGCCTCACGGCCCCGTCCGCCCCGTGGCCGCCCGTCGCACGACGACGGCCGCCGGACGGGGTGTCCGGCGGCCGTCGTGGTGCTGCGGCAGGTCAGGCGCGCTCGTCGCGCTCCTCGTCCTCGTCCTCGTCGTCGTGCTTGTACGGGTCAGCATCGCCGGCGTACTGTGCGCCGGCCGACGCGGCGCGTACCTGCGCGTCCCGCTGCTGCGCCTGGACGAGCAGGTCCTCCATGTGGGCCGACGTCTCCGGCAGCGCGTCCGCGATGAACTCCAGCGACGGGGTGAGCCGCGCCGTGATGTTCTTGCCGACCTCGCTGCGGAGCATCCCGGTCGCGGCCTTGAGCGCGGCGGCCGAGTCGGCACGCTCCTCGTCGGTGCCGTAGACCGTGTAGAACACCGACGCGTGCTGCAGGTCGCCCGTCACGCGGACGTCGGTGATCGTGACGAAGCCGAGGCGCGGGTCGCGCAGCCCCTTGTCGAGCCGCCGTGCGACGACTTCCTTGATGCGGTCCGCCATCTTGCGAGCGCGCTGCGGATCGGCCATGGGTGCCTCCTGGGGCAGGGAATCTACTGGTGGAACGGGACGGACCCCGCCCCTCCCGAGGGAGGAGCGGGGTCCAGGATAGCCAGGCGTCAGTCGCGCGGCTTCTCGACGAGCTCGGTGGTCTCGATCTCGTCGCCGATCTGGATGTCGTTGTACTTGCCCAGACCGATACCGGCCTCGAAGTCCGTGCGGACCTCGGTGACGTCGTCCTTGAAGCGACGCAGCGACTCGATGGCCAGGCCGTCGGCGAGCACCACACCGTCACGGATGACGCGCGCCTTGGCGTTGCGCGTGATCGTGCCGGAGCGGACGATGACACCGGCGATGTTGCCGAACTTCGAGGAGCGGAACACCTCGCGGATCTCGGCGACACCCGACTGGACCTCTTCGTACTCGGGCTTGAGCATGCCCTTGAGGGACTGCTCGATGTCCTCGAGTGCGTTGTAGATGACCGAGTAGAAGCGCACGTCGATGCCTTCGCGCGCCGCACGCTCGCGGGCCTTGACGTCCGGGCGGACGTTGAAGCCGACGACGATCGCGTTGTCGATCGTGGCCAGGTCGATGTCCGACTCCGTGATCGCACCCACACCGCGGTGCAGGATGCGGAGCTGGACGCTGTCGTCGACCTCGATGTCCAGGAGCGACTGCTCGAGTGCCTCGACGGCACCGGAGACGTCACCCTTGATGATGAGGTTGAGCGAGTCGACCTTGCCCTCCTCGAGAGCACGGGTGAAGTCCTCGAGCGAGATGCGCTTGCGGGCCTTGGCCAGCTGGGCGTTGCGCTCGGCCGCTTCACGCTTCTCGGCGATCTGGCGGGCCGTGCGGTCCTCCTCCGTGACCAGGAAGGTGTCACCGGCGCGCGGCACCGACGACAGACCCTGCACCTGGACCGGACGGCTCGGCGTCGCGGCCTTGACCGCCACACCGTTCTCGTCCGTCATGGCACGGACGCGACCGTAGGCCGTGCCCGCCACGATGGCGTCGCCGACGTGCAGCGTGCCGGACTGGATGAGCACCGTCGCGACGGAACCGCGACCCTTGTCGAGGCGGGCCTCGATCGCGACACCGCGGGCGTCCTTGTCGGGGTTCGCACGCAGGTCGAGACCGGCGTCCGCCGTGAGCAGCACCGCGTCGAGCAGGTCCTGGATGCCGACGTTGTTGCGCGCCGACACGTCGACGAACATGACGTCGCCGCCGTACTCCTCGGCCACCAGGTTGTACTCGGTGAGCTGCTGCCGGACCTTCGCCGGGTTCGCGCCCTCCTTGTCGATCTTGTTCACCGCGACCACGATCGGCACGTTGGCCGACTGCGCGTGGTTCAGCGCCTCGATCGTCTGGGGCATGATGCCGTCGTCCGCCGCGACCACGAGGATCGCGATGTCCGTCACCTGCGCACCACGGGCACGCATGGCGGTGAAGGCCTCGTGACCCGGGGTGTCGATGAACGTGATCGGACGCTCGATGCCCTCGTGCTCGGTGACGATCTGGTACGCACCGATGTGCTGCGTGATGCCGCCGGCCTCGCCCTCGACCACCTTCGAGTTGCGGATGGCGTCGAGGAGTCGGGTCTTGCCGTGGTCGACGTGACCCATGACGGTGACGACCGGGGGACGCTGCTGCAGGACGGAGTCGTCCTCGTCGGCGTACTCGGCGTCGATGTCGATGTCGAAGCCCTCGAGGAGCTCGCGGTCCTCGTCCTCCGGCGACACGATCTGGATCTTGTAGCCGAGCTCCTCGCCGAGGACCTCGAACGTGGCCTCGTCCAGCGACTCGGTCGCCGTGGCCATCTCACCGAGGTGGAACAGCACGGTCACCAGGTTGCCGGGCATGGCGTCGATCTTGTCCGCGAAGTCCGAGATGCTCGCACCGCGACGGAGTCGCACGACCGTGTTGCCGTCGCCACGAGGGACCTGCACACCGCCGAGCGACGGCGCCTGCCGCATCTCGTACTCGGCGCGCTTCGTCCGCTTCGACTTGCGGGCACGGCTCTTGCCGCCACCGCGACCGAACGCACCGGCGGTACCACCACCGGGGCCACGACCGCGGCCACCGCCGCCGGCGGGACGCGGACCGCTGAACGCCGGGCGCGGGAAGCCGCCACCGGCACCACCGGCACCACCCGGACGACCACCGGGGCCGCCACGACCGCCGCCCTGGCCCGGGCGCTGCCCGAAGCCGGGGGCACGGTTCGCCTGACCGGGGCCACCCGGACGCGGTGCGCCCGGACGGGGCACGCCGGGACGCGGCGGGGCCGGACGCGGGATGCCGTTGCCGCCACCGGCACCGCCGGCGGGACGCTGACCCATGCCCTGGTTGGACGAGTACGGGTTGTTGCCGGGGCGCGGCGGGCGCGAGCCCATGCCCTGGCTGGACGCGTAGGGGTTGTTGCCCGGGCGTGCGCCGGGCTTCGGGCCGCCGGGCTTGGGGCCGGCTGCGGAGCCGGGCTTCGGCGCGCCGCCCGGCTTGACGGCGTCGCTCTTCGGAGCGCTCGCGTCGTCGCCGGACTGCTCACCCGACGCTGCCTGCTCGGCAGCGGCGGCCTTCTCGGCAGCCGCGGCCTTCTGTGCAGCCTCGGCCTCGGCCTGGCGCTGCGCGACCGACTTCGGCGCGGCGGGCGTCGGGGTCTCGGCGACGGGCGCCTCGACCTCGGGCTCGGCCTTCGGCGCGGGAGCCGGACGCGCCGGACCCGGACGGGGACCGCCGGGCTTCGGGGCGCCGGACCGCGGGGCAGCGGCCTTCGCGGGAGCGCTCGGGCTCGCCGAGGCCGCGGGCTTCGACGCCGTCGAGGCGCCGTCCGCCTGCAGCGCAGCACGGAGCTTGCGCGCGACGGGGGGTTCCACACTGGAGCTCGGGCCCTTGACGAACTCGCCGAGTTCCTTGAGCTTCTCCATTGCGGTCTTGCTGTCGACACCGAGTTCGGATGCGATCTCGTGTACGCGTGGTTTTGCCACTGTTCTCCTTCACGGGTCCCACCCCGCGAAGGGGGCAGGACTCACTGGATGACGGGTCTCACTTCGAGCCGCTCATCAGTTGTCCATAAGCCGTTCAGCCTGTTCTGTCGTGTCCCGGTGACGCGCCTGCTCTTCGGCGCTGAGCGCCTCGAGGTAGTCACGTACCGCTGACGTGTCCGGTTCACGGTCGAGCCGGAGCGCGCGGCGGTATGCCCTGCGCTTGACGGCCTGATCGTGTGCTTCGACGGTCGGGGTGAGCCAGGCTCCCCGCCCCGGCATGACTGCCTTTGGGTCCGCCACGACGCGACCGTCGCTCAGGGCGACGACACGGAGGAGGGAGGACCGGGGAGCACGACGACGACTGCCGATGCATATTCTGACGGGAACCACCATACTCCTTGCCTCCGACCACCGCGATCCGGCGCGCCCGGACGGGCCACGCCACCAGCGAAACGGTGCCGGGCGACGAGCGTCGCCCGACACGGTCGTGTCCTACTCGTCGCCGTCCAGTATGGAGTCCGGCTGGATGTCGATGCGCGCACCGGTCAGCTTCGCGGCGAGACGGGCGTTCTGCCCTTCCTTCCCGATCGCGAGCGACAGCTGGTAGTCCGGCACCAGGGCACGGACCGCCTTCGTCGACGCGTCGAGCACGAACGCGCTCGTGACCTTCGCGGGCGACAGTGCGCTCGCGACGAACGAGGCCAGGTCGGACGAGTAGTCGACGATGTCGATCTTCTCCGCACCGAGCTCGGTCGTCACGGCGCGGACGCGCGCACCGAGCTCGCCGATGCAGGCGCCCTTCGCGTTGACGCCCGGCTCGTTCGCCTTCACCGCGAGCTTGGTGCGGTGCCCGGACTCACGCGCGATCGACGTGATCTCGACCACGCCCGACGCGATCTCGGGGACCTCGAGCGCGAAGAGCTTCCGGACCAGGCCCGGGTGGGTGCGCGAGACCGTGATCTGCGGGCCCTTGGCACCGCGGCCGACGCTCGTGACGTAGACGCGGATGCGGTTGCCGTGCTTGTACTCCTCGCCCGGCACCTGCTCCTCGGGCGGCAGGATCGCCTCGACCGTGCCGAGGTCGACGTGCACCATCTTCGGGTTCGGACCCTGCTGGATCACGCCCGCGACGATGTCGCCCTCCTTGCCACGGAACTGGCCGAGGATCTTGTCGTCGCCGATGTCGCGCAGACGCTGGTTGATGACCTGCTTCGCGGCGAAGGCGGCGATGCGGCCGAAGTCGCTCGGCTGGTCGACGGCCTCGCCGACGACGGTGCCGTCCTCGTCGCGCTCCGGCACGTAGACGGAGACCTCGCCGGACTTGCGGTCGAGCTCGACACGGGTCTGGGCGTCGACGGGCTCGTCGTTCTCCGCGCGGTGCTTCTGGTACGCCGTCAGGATGGCGGATTCGATGATGCGGACGAGTTCGTCGAACGGGATCTCCCGCTCGCGCTCCATGAGTCGCAGGACTGCGAGGTCGATCTTCACCGAGGTGCCTCCGTGTTCAGCTGAGTCGCTCCTGCGGGTGGAACTGCGCAGAAGTCGGCTACAAGCGTACCCCAGAACCACGAGACGGACCGGAGGCGCGGTGCCGGTCGACACCGCGCCTCCGGTCCGTGGAGGGGTTGCGATCAGATCGCGCGGACCGCCTCGAGCAGCTCGGCCACCGGGACGTCCCGACGCTCGCCCGAGCGGCGGTCCCAGAGCTCGACCACACCGTCGGCGGCGTTCCGCCCGGCGACGACGACGACGGGGACGCCGAGCAGCTCGGCGTCGCGGAGCTTCACGCCCGGGGACACCTTCGGACGGTCGTCGTACACGACGTCGTACCGCTCGCCCTCGAGGCTGTCGATGAGCGACACAGCGAGGTCGTACGCGACCTGGTCCTTGCCCGTCGCCACGACGTGGACGTCGAACGGCGCGACCTCCTTCGGCCAGGCCAGGCCCTTCTCGTCGTTGTGCGCCTCGGCCAGGATCGCCATGATGCGCGTCACGCCGATGCCGTACGACCCCATGGTGACCGTCGCGAGCTTGCCGTTCTCGTCCTGCACCTTGAGGTCGAGCGCCTCGGCGTACTTGCGGCCGAGCTGGAAGACGTGACCGATCTCCATGCCGCGGGCGGTCTCGAGCGGGCCGGAGCCGTCCGGAGCGGGGTCGCCCGCACGGACGTCGGACACCTCGGCGACGCCGTCCGCGGAGAAGTCGCGACCCATCACGAGGCCGGAGACGTGGACGCCGCGCTCGTTCGCGCCGGTGATCCAGCTCGTCCCCTCGACCACGCGCGGGTCGACGAGGTAGCGGATGCCCGACGGGCTCGCGGAGCCGAGCACCTGCGGGCCGATGTAGCCCTTCACGAAGACGCCCGGGTGCTTCCGGAAGTCGTCGTCGCCGGCGGCCTCGACCTCGGCCGGTGCGAAGGCGACCTCGGCGCGCTTCAGGTCGACCTCGCGGTCACCGGGCAGTCCGACCACGACGACCTCGCGGGTGCCGTCGAGGTGGGTCAGCGCCAGCACGACGTTCTTCAGCGTGTCAGCAGCGGTCCACGGTGCGCCGTCACGCGGGGCGACCTCGTTCGCGTGGGCGACGAGCGTGTCGATCGTCGGCGTGTCGGCAGCGGGCAGGAGCACGGGCTCGGGCTGCCCCGCGATCGGCAGGGCGTCGGGGACGGGCGTGTTGTACGCCTCGACGTTCGCCGCGTAGCCGCCGGCGCTGCGGACGAAGGTGTCCTCGCCGACGCCGATCGGGTGCAGGAACTCCTCGGACTTCGAGCCGCCCATCGCGCCGGCATCGGCCGCGACGATGACGTACTCGAGGCCCAGGCGGGCGAAGATCCTCTCGTAGGCGTCGCGCATCACCTGGTAGCTGCGGTCGAGCCCCTCGTCGGTGAGGTCGAACGAGTACGCGTCCTTCATCGTGAACTCGCGGCCGCGCAGCAGACCGGCGCGCGGGCGGGCCTCGTCGCGGTACTTGTCCTGGATCTGGAACAGCGTGACGGGCAGGTCCTTGTACGAGCCGTACAGGTCCTTCACGAGGAGCGCGAACATCTCCTCGTGCGTCGGTGCGAGCAGGTAGTCGGAGCCCTTGCGGTCCTGCAGGCGGAACATGCCGTCGCCGTACTCGGTCCAGCGGTCCGTCGCCTCGTAGGGCTCGCGGGGCAGCAGCGCCGGCAGCAGGACCTCCTGCGCACCGGCGGCCACCATCTCCTCGCGGATGATGTCCTCGATCTTGCGCCGCACCCGCAGGCCGAGCGGGAGCCACGCGAAGATGCCCGGGGACTGACGACGGACGTACCCGGCGCGGACGAGCAGCTTGTGGCTCGTCACCTCGGCGTCGGAGGGGTCGTCGCGGAGCGTGCGGAGGAAGAGATGGGAGAGCCGTGTGACCACGGACGCAAGCCTAGCGGCGCGCGTCCGACGACGGCGGCTCAGGTCGTCGTGACGACCTGCGGGGTCCCGGTGGCGGCGTCCGGACCCATCTCGTCGGCGATGCGGTTCGCCTCCGCGATCAGCGTCTGCACGATCTCCCGCTCCGGGACGGTCCTGACGACCTGCCCCTTCACGAAGATCTGTCCCTTGCCGTTGCCGGAGGCCACGCCGAGGTCCGCCTCGCGCGCCTCGCCCGGGCCGTTCACGACGCAGCCCATCACGGCGACGCGCAGGGGCACGGTCATGCCCTCGAGGCCCTTCGTCACGTCGTTGGCCAGCTGGTAGACGTCGACCTGTGCACGGCCGCAGCTCGGGCAGGAGACGATCTCGAGCTTGCGCTCACGCAGGTTGAGCGACTGCAGGATCTGCAGGCCGACCTTGACCTCCTGTGCAGGGGGCGCGGACAGCGAGACGCGGATGGTGTCGCCGATGCCCTCGGCGAGCAGGATGCCGAACGCGGTGGCGCTCTTGATCGTGCCCTGGAACTCCGGCCCGGCCTCGGTGACACCGAGGTGCAGCGGCCAGTCCCCCGCGGCGGCGAGCTGACGGTACGCCTTCACCATGACGATCGGGTCGTTGTGCTTGACCGAGATCTTGAAGTCGTGGAAGTCGTGCTCCTCGAAGAGCGATGCCTCCCACACGGCGGACTCGACGAGCGCCTCGGGCGTGGCCTTGCCGTACTTCTGCAGCAGGCTCGGTTCGAGCGACCCGGCGTTGACACCGATGCGCAGCGACACCCCGGCGTCCTTCGCGGCCCGGGCGATCGCACCGACCTGGTCGTCGAACTTCCGGATGTTGCCCGGGTTCACGCGGACGGCGGCGCACCCGGCGTCGATGGCCTGGAAGACGTACTTCGGCTGGAAGTGGATGTCGGCGATGACCGGGATCTGCGACTTCTTGGCGATGATCGGCAGTGCGTCGGCGTCGTCCTGGCTCGGGACGGCGACGCGGACGATGTCGCAGCCGGACGCCGTGAGCTCGGCGATCTGCTGCAGCGTCGCGTTGATGTTCGTCGTCGGCGTCGTCGTCATCGACTGCACGGAGACCGGGGCGTCACCGCCCACGAGGACCTTCCCCACCCGGATCTGCCGCGACTTCCGACGCGGGCTCAGGGTTTCGGGGACTTTCGGCAGACCGAGGTTCACTGCTGGCACGGGTGTGACTCTACGCGCTCCCGGTGACGTCACACCTGGTCGGTGACCAGGTCCGCCCCGCGGTCCACGACCGTGATGAGCGGCCCGTACAGCCGCATGAGCGCGAGGGCACGCTCGTGGTCCTCGTCGCTCGCGCCGGCGCACGCGTCGGCGACGACCGTGACGGTCGCTCCCGCGTCCGCCGCAGCCAGCGCGGTGGACACGACGCAGCAGTCGGTGGACACCCCGGTGAGCACGAGGTGCGGGTGCTCGCCGACGACGGCCCGGAGGCCCGCTCCCCACTTGCCGAACGTCGGCTCGGTGACGACGGGGTCGCCGTGGGCCGTCGCCGCAGCCGAGAAGGGGGCGGTCAGGTCGTACAGGGGGTCGGTGTCGGGCACGAGCGCGAACGACCACTCGCGGTAGTAGGGCACCCACGCGCCCTGCGGGCGCTCGGGCGCGACGAACCGGGTGAACACGGTGCGCCCGGCGAACCGCGGGAGCAGCCGTCGCGTCCCGGCAGCGGCGTCGTCGTACCGCGGTGTCGCCCACGGGCTGTCGCCGGCGAAGACCTCCTGCAGGTCGATCGCGACGAGCCAGGCGTCGGTCGGGACCGTGACGCTCATGCGTCGTGCTCCTGGCGGCGGATCGTCCCGCGCGCCGTGAGCAGCGTGCCGGCGAAGCCGATGACCAGGGCGACGAGGACCCCGAGGTTCGCGTACGCCCAGGCGCCCTCGCGGCCGCCGAGGCCGAACGGTCCCAGCAGGTACCCCTGCCAGTTGAGCCACGCGGGCACACCGTACGTGTTCGTGACGAGTCCCCAGCCGAGCACCGTCCCGAGCAGGACGAGCCCGATCGCGGCCCAGCGCACGTCCCCGTAGCGACCGCGCACGTCGTCGAGCTCGCCGTCGGCGTAGGCCCGACGCCGCAACACCACGTCGGCGACGAACACCCCGGCCCACGCGGCGATCGGGACGCCGAGCGTGACGAGGAACGCCTGGAACGGCGAGATGAAGTCCTTCGCGAAGAAGACGACGTACACGGCGCCGGCGACCATGAACACGCCGTCGACGCCCGCCGCGACCGGCCGCGGGATCCGCACGCCGGCGCTGAGCAGCGCCAGGCCCGACGAGTAGATGTCGAGCACGGCACCGCCGACGAGTCCGAGGATCGCCACGAGGGCGAACGGCACGAGGAACCAGACCGGCAGGATCGTCGTCAGCGCGCCGATCGGGTCCGCGCCGATCGCGGCGTTCAGGTCCTCCGACGAGCCGGCGAGCAGGACGCCGACGACGACGAGGACCGCGGGCGCCAGGGCGCCGCCGAACGTCGTCCACCAGACCACGCCGCCCGTCGAGGACGTCCGCGGGAGGTACCGCGAGTAGTCCGCCGCCGCGTTGACCCAGCCGAGGCCGAAGCCCGTCATCACGAGCACCAGCGCGCCGATGACGTTCTGCGCGCTGCCCGCCGGCAGGGCGCCGAGGGTGCCGAGGTCGATCGAGGGCACCGCGAGGACCACGTACACGACGGTGAGCACGGCGGTCACGACGGTGATGACGGTCTGCAGGCGCATGATCACGTCGAAGCCCGCGATCCCGGCCCCGACCACCAGGGCCGCGACGACGACGAGGGCGACGAGCTTCGTCACCACACCGTCGTCCCAGCCGAGCTCGCGGAACACCGTCGAGGTGGCGAGCACCGCGAGCGACGCCAGTGCGGTCTCCCACCCGACCGTCAGGACCCAGCTGAGGAACGACGGCAGCCGGTTCCCCCGCACGCCGAAGGCCGCGCGGCTCAGCACCATCGTCGGAGCCGACCCCCGCTTGCCCGCGATCGCCACGATGCCGCACAGCAGGAACGAGAAGGCCACCCCGACGACGGACACGATCGTGGCCTGCGCCAGGGAGATGCCGAAGCCGAGGACGAACGAACCGTAGCTCAGCCCGAGCACCGACACGTTGGCGGCGAACCACGGCCAGAACAGCCCGCGCGGGCGCCCCTTCCGGTCGGACTCGGCGATGACGTCGATGCCCTGGCGCTCGACGGCGCGGACCTCTGGCGCGGTGCTCATGCGCCGAGCGTAGTGGGCAGCGCGACCCGCGTGCGCGAGCGGCCGCGCTACCCGAACAGGTTCACGGGACGCACGATGTCGGCGTAGATGAGCAGCGCGCTCATCCCGGCCAGCAGCACCACGACGACCATCGTCAGCGGCATCGACTTCGCCAGGTCGATCGCGCCCGGGTCCGGCTTGCCGACGAGCAGGTACGCACGGCGCTTCACGGCCTCCCACAGCGCACCGGCGATGTGCCCGCCGTCGAGCGGCAGGAGCGGCACCATGTTCAGCACGAACAGGCCGATGTTGAGCGAGGCGAGCAGCCCGAGGATCGTGTACGCCTTGTCGACCACCGGCACGCCGCTCATCGACGAGACCTCGCCGATCGCCCGACCGACGCCGACGACCGACACCGGGCTGTCCTGCGTCCGCTCCTGCGCGCCGAAGGCCGCGTTCCAGACGGCGACCAGACGCTGCGGCAGGTCGATGATGAGGTGCGCCGACGCGGCGATCTGCGCCCCGGTCGCGGGCAGCACCGCCGCCGGCGACTGCCGGACCAGCGACTGCCCGATGCTGACACCGACCACGCCCACGCGCTGGGTCTTCGTCGAGCCGTCCGCGTTCTTCGCGACCGTGCCCTGCTCGGTGACGACGTCGCGGGTCGCGAGCTGCGGCGTGACCTCGAGCGTCCGCCGCTGGCCGTCACGCTCCACGACGACGCTGACGCTCTCCCCTGCCGACCGCTGGAACACCCGGGACACCTCGGCGATCGTCGGGTCCTGCTGCCCGTCCACCGCGAGCACGACGTCGCCGTCGCGGATGCCCGCCTGCTTCGCGGGCGATTCGGCATCCCCGGCGGTGCAGGTCGTCGCGCTGCTCGTCGGCAGCACGCAGTCGACGCTCGACGTGAAGGTGGTGGTCGGCGCGCCGAACCCGCACAGCAGCACGCCGAACAGCACGATGCCGATCACCAGGTTCATGGCGGGCCCCGCGACCATGACGATGATCCGCTTCCACGGCGTCAGCCGGTAGAACGCGCGGGAGTCGTCGCCGCCGGAGTCGGCGATCTGCTCCGCGCTGGCCTGGCGGGCGTCCTGCACGAACGCGCCGTACATGCCGGTGTTCGTGATCGCGTTCGGCCGGCCCGATGCACGCGGCTTGAGCATGCCGACCATGGAGATGTACCCGCCGAGCAGGATCGGTCGGATGCCGTACTCGGTCTCCCCCCGTCGGAAGGACCAGATCGCCTTGCCGAAGCCGAGGGAGTACTGCGTGACCTTCACCCCGAAGAGCTTCGCGAACGACAGGTGTCCGAGTTCGTGGAGTCCGATCGAGACCAGCAGGCCGACGATGAAGACGACCACGCCGAGGACGAAGAGGAGCACGGATTCGACGGTCACCGTCAGAGGGTACGGGACCCTTCCCATGACGGAGCCGAACGCGCCCTGAGAGGTCTGCCGTGCCTCCCGGCCGGCCTGGAGGCACGGATCACCGTGGGCGCACCCGTCGCGCGACCGCGCGGCGGGCTCGCGACGCCCGGGTGCGTCAGCGGGCCAGCAGGCGGTCCGCCGTCACGCGCGCCCAGCGCTCCGCCGCCAGGACGCCGTCGAGGGAGGACTCCCCCGCGGTGTGCTCGTCGACGACGCGACGGACGGTGTCGACGATGTCGAGGAAGCCGATCGCACCCGCGTGGAACGCGGCGACCGCCTGCTCGTTCGCCGCGTTGAAGACCGCCGGGAAGGTCCCACCCAGCACGCCCACGTGCTTGGCCAGGTCGACGGCGCCGAACGCCTCGGCGTCGAGCGGTTCGAACGTCCAGGTGCTCGCGGTCGTCCAGTCCAGCGGGACCCCGACGCCGGGCACCCGGTCCGGCCAGGCGAGGCCGAGCGCGATGGGCAGCCGCATGTCCGGCGGTGAGGCCTGGGCGATCGTCGACCCGTCGACGAACTCGACCATCGAGTGCACGATCGACTGGGCGTGCACGGTGACGTCGATGCGGTCGTAGGGCACGCCGAACAGCAGGTGCGCCTCGATGACCTCGAGCCCCTTGTTCACCAGCGTGGCGGAGTTCGTCGTCACCACCAGGCCCATGTCCCACGTCGGATGCGCGAGGGCCTCGGCCGGGGTGACGTCGCGCAGGCTCTCCCGTGAGCGTCCGCGGAACGGTCCGCCGCTGGCCGTGAGCACCAGGCGGCGGACCTCCGCGTCGGAACCGGAGCGCAGCGCCTGCGCGATCGCGGAGTGCTCGCTGTCGACGGGCACGATCTGCCCGGGACGGGCGGCGGCCTGCACGAGCGCACCGCCGACGATCAGGCTCTCCTTGTTCGCCAGGGCGAGCGTCGCACCGGACTCCAGCGCGGCGAGCGTCGGACCCAGGCCGACGGAACCCGTGATGCCGTTGAGCACGACGTCCGCCTCGACGCTCCGGACGAGGCGTTCGGCGTCGGCCGCGCCGAAGGCGGTGTCACGGACGTGGAACCGCTCGGCCTGTTCGGCGACGAGGGCACGGTTCGTGCCGGCGGTCAGGCCGACGACCTCGAAGCGGTCGGGGTTCCGGGCGACGACGTCGAGGGCCTGGGTGCCGATCGAGCCCGTGCTGCCGAGGACGACGATGCGACGCCTGGTCGGCACGGGTCAGCCCTTGGCGAGGACGTCGACGACGAAGACGAGGGAAGCGTCCTTCGGGATGCCCGAGCCCTCGGGCGGGTTCGAGCCGTAGGCGTCCTCGGGCGTGGTCACGATGAGGACCTGGGACCCGACCTTCTGCCCGACGAGCCCGGTGACGAAGCCCTTGATGAGCGAGCCCTCGGAGACGGTGAAGGTGGTCGGAGCACCCTTCGACCACGAGGAGTCGAACTCCTTGCCGTCCGCCAGGGTCACGCCCTTGTACTGCACGAGCGCGGTGTCACCGTTCTCGATCGTCGCGCCGTCGCCCTGCTTGAGGACCTCGACCTCGGTCTTCGACGGGGCCGTCGCACCGGACGGGATCGTGATCTCCGGCTCGCCGCTCGCCTTGTCCTCGACCGTGGGCAGCGACGGGTCCTGCGTCTGCGGCGTGCCCGTCGCCTTCGTCGGGGTCTGCGCGACGACGTCCGCCACGACGACGATCTCGCCGCCGGTGTTGAAGCCGAGCGCCGACGACTCACCGACCACCGCGACGCGGTCCCCGACCTTCGTGCAGGCGAGCAGCGCGCCGAAGCCGGTCCCGCCGACGGAGAGCACCTGCGGGTTCCCCTGGTCGAACCCGACCGCGCCGAGCTTCGAGGCGTCCGAGGCCTTGTAGACGGCGTACGACACCTGGGCGAACTCGCCGCTCTTGAGCGCCTTGCCCGAGCCCTGCACCACCGTGGTGGCCTGCGGGGTCTCCGCGCTGAGGCCCTTGTCGAAGGTGACCTTCGGCGCCTCCGACCCGGCGACCGCGCCGGTGACCGCGATGCGCTTCGACGCCGAGCCCGACTCCGGGCACGACGAGATGGGCGTCGCCGTGGCGCTGGCGGACGCGCTGGGCGAGGCCGAGGCGTCACCCGAGCCGTTCCCGGAGCAGGCGGCGAGTCCGAGCACGACGGCTGGGACGATGGCGATCGGGAGCAGGCGGAGACGCTTCACGAGGCCCTATCCTGCCGCACGCACCTTGGTGA
The DNA here is from genome assembly GCF_000772085.1 of Curtobacterium sp. MR_MD2014. Taxonomy (NCBI): domain Bacteria; kingdom Bacillati; phylum Actinomycetota; class Actinomycetes; order Micrococcales; family Microbacteriaceae; genus Curtobacterium; species Curtobacterium sp. MR_MD2014. Next base: position 1,939,620 of record NZ_CP009755.1, read on the forward strand.
CGGGCGTGTGGTGGACGGGGAACGCCACCGAGCGCGCGATGAAGCACAGGCGGTTCGCCTCGGCGTGGGCGGCCTCGACGTCCGCGACGCGGTCGGCCTCGAGCACGGTGACGACAGGGTGGAGGGTGACCTCGGTGACCTCGCCGGTACCGTCGCGGTGCACGTCGAGCGAGGCCGTCGCCGTGTCCTCGTAGTCGACCACGGTGAAGCCCCGCTGCACGGCGACGTACAGGTAGCTCATCATGTGGCACTGGGCGAGGGCGCCGAGCAGCATCTCCTCGGGGTTCCACCGGTCGCGGTCGCCGCGGAACGCGGGGTCCGCCGAACCGGCGATGGCGTGCTTGCCCGGCGCCGTGACCTCGTGGTCGCGGCCGTAGTCGCGGTAGCCGCTCGTCCCGGTGCCGCGGTCACCCGTCCAGCGGACGGAGACCTCGTACGTGTGGTCGGTCACGGTGCGCTCCTTCGTGCGTGCTGCTGGGTGCTGGACGTGGCGCCTGCCGGCCCCTCGCTACGATGACGGCATGACGGTGAGCCACGACGTCCGCACAGACCGCCATCCTCTCACCGCCGAGGGCTCCGTCGAGCTCGCGGTGCTGGACCGGAACGGCTTCGACGAGAGCCGGCACGTCGGTGCCGGCGTCGTCGTCGCGGCCGACGGGACCGTGCTCGACGCCGTCGGCGACGTGACGGCGAGCGTGTACCCCCGCTCCACGATGAAGCCCTTCCAGGCCCTCGCCGTCCGTCGCGCCGGCGCGGTCTTCAGCGACGACGAGCTCGTGCTCACGACGGCGAGTCACGCCGGCACCGCTGCGCACCAGGCCCTCGCGCTGCACATGCTCGAGTCCTTCGACCACGTCGAGTCCGACCTGGGCTGCCCGCCCGACCTGCCGTTCGACCGAGCCACCGCCCGCACCATGGACGGCCCGCGGCGCCTGGCGATGAACTGCTCGGGCAAGCACGCCGGGATGCTCGCCGCGTGCCGGGTGAACGGCTGGGACGAGGCGACCTACCTCGACGTGGCGCACCCGCTGCAGCAGCGGGTCCGGGAGACCGTGGAGGAGTACACCGGCGAGACCGTCGACGTCGTCGGCACGGACGGCTGCGGCGCGCCCGTGTTCCCGCTCACCCTGCAGGGGCTCGCCCGTGGGTTCGCGGCTGTCGTCGCCCGTTCGGACTCGGACACCGCGGCACTCGTGGACGCGGTGCTCGACCACCCGTGGGCGATCGACGGTGTGGGCCGGGCGAACACGGTGACGATCGAACGACTCCGGGTGCTCGCGAAGTTCGGTGCCGAGGGCGTGATGGTGATGGGGCTCCCCGGTGGAGCGGCGGTCGCGGTCAAGACGCTCGACGGGTCGCAGCGTGCCGGGACGCTCGCGGCGCTCACGCTGCTCGAGCGGAACGGCATGGTGGACGCCGCGGGCGTCGCCGACGTGCTGGCCGCCACCGGCGAGCAGGTGCTCGGTGGCGGCGTGCCGGTCGGTGCCGTGCGCGCGGGGGCCGGACTGCGCTGACCGCCGGCTGCCCGACACGGCACGGTCACCCTGCGACGAGCTCGTCGACGGGATCCCCGGCCAGCAGCGGGAGCACGGGCTCGAAGGACGGCGCCACGCCGTCCCCGTCGCCGTCGCCGTCGTTCCACAGCCGGCACCCGTGCCGCGTGACCTCGATGACGCGGTCCCGTCGACGCGGGAGCAGGTGGACGCCGGGGACGAGCACCACGGTCGCCTGCACCCTGCCGAGACCGTCGTGGCGCACGGCGACCGCGGTCCCCGTCGGTGTCGGACGCACGCCGGGCGGCGCTCCGGACTGCGGACCCGCATCGGAGACGATCCGCACGCCCGCGTCCGCGCTCCCCGCCGCACCGGCTGTCCCGTCGATGGCGGACGCGGCGAGCTGGGCGCCGAGCGCATCGAACACCGCCCGCGCGAACGCCCCGGTGCCGAGGACGACGACGTGGGACGGCGACCCGGGGTCGGCGCGGATCCGCTCGGCTCGACCGTCGGGTCCTCGTCCGAGCACCAGCCCCTCGACGACGACGGCGCCGCCGACGCCGACGCCGGAAGCGTGCGGGTCCGGGGTCCACGACGACGCCCCGACGGCGTCGCTCAGCGCGTCGTCTCCGCACACTGCTGGTGCGGCGACTGCTGGTCCGGCGACTGCTGGTCCGGAGACTGCTGGTCCGGAGACGGCATCCGTCGGCATGGTCACGACGACCGCGGGCGGAGGATCGGCACCGGTGCCCCGGACCGTCAGGGCGTCGAGCACCGCGCAACTCGCTGCGGCGACGAGCAGCACCGTCCTGGCGACCACCGGGAGGTCGCCGACGACCCCGACGAGCAGCAGCACCACGGCCGGACCGACCAGGCAGCAGCGGGCGACGAGCGGGGACACGGACCGAGACTGACAGCCCCGCGCGTCCGGGTTCGGGCGCACGGGGCTGCTGGTGGAGACCGGGTCGCGGTCGCTGCCCTGTGGAGGAACGGCCGGCTGGCGGTCAGGGCTACTGCACGAGGAAGAACTGCTCCCCGATGTCGACCCGTGCACCGCGCTCCACGCGGTAGCGACGCCCGGCTTCACAGCGGCGGATGCTCCCGTCGATGTGCCGGATCACCGTGCCGTTGCCCGAGTGCCGGTCGGACACCCAGAGGTCGTCGCCGTCACGCCCGAGCTCGAGGTGCGTCTTGGACACCGACTTGCCGGGGTCGTGCACCGTGAGCAGGTCGTCGAACCGCTCGCCCGGCTGCGGTCGAGGCAGCCGGCCCAGCAGGCCCGTACCGTGCACCGCCGTGCGCTCCCCGGTGCTGAAGTGCAGCACGAACGGCGCGTCCGAGGTGGTCTTGACGACGATCCGCGTCTCCTCGACGTCCTCGTCGGGGGCGAGGTCGCCGCTCGACGGCACCGTCGTGGACCCGACGGGCGGGAGGACCGGGCCGGTCGCCCCCGGGATCGGGGGCAGCGGCGCGGCACGCGGGACCGGCGGCAGGTCGGGACCGCCGGCGCCCTGCGCCGAGGACGGCAGGGTCGGCGAAGCGGGAGCAGGCGGGACCGGTCCTCCGTCGTGTGCGCTCCGGTGCACGCCGGGCGCGGCCCCCTCGTCGTCGGCGAGGTGGCGGCCCGGCCCCGCAGCGGGCTCGTCCGACCGGTCCTCGTGCGCCTGGTCCGCGTCGGGCCGCTCGGCGTCGGGACGTCCAGCGTCAGGCCGTCCGGCGTCGGGCTGTCCGGCGTCGGGCTGTCCGGCGTCGGACTGTCCGGCATCGTGCTGTCCGGCGTCGGACGCCGCGCCGTCGCGGTGCTCGGTGCCGGACCCGGCGTCCTCGGGGACATCCGCTTGCGTCGCGTGGTCCGTGGAGCCCCGCTCGGCGCCGCCGTCGGCGGAACCGGGGTCCGAAGGCTCGTCGTCCACACGGATCTCGTCGTCGGCCGCCCAGTCCGGCCGCGCCAGGGGCAGCGGCACGACGGGCCCGGTGAAGGCAGCCGTCACGGTCGGACGGACGGCGCCGCACTCCGCGCAGAAGATGTCATCAGGTTCGAGGGCGTGGCCGCACACCGGGCAGGTGGCCGGACCGTTCCCCGGAGCGATCAGGGGCGTCGGTGCCGGACGACGGTCGACCAGTGGCTCCACGACGGCGGTGTCGCCGGCACGGGGACGTTCGTCGGCGGACGGCTCATCGACCTGGTCCTCGACCGGCGGCTCGGCTGCCGCGCCTCCGCGGCCCACCCACCACGACGGTCGCGACGGAGCTGCCGTCGGCTGCTGTGCGACGGGCGGCGCCCACACCGGGGCCGTCGGCGGCGCCTCGGGCGCAGCGGACGGTGCCTCGGGCACGGGGGACGGCGTCCCGGAGCCGGACTGGTCCCCCGGGGCCGGCGCGAGACGGGTTCGTTCGGTGTCGGCCTCGTCGTCGGCGGAGGACCCCGTCGGGGACGACGGGGACGCGTCGGGATCGAGGGGCGGCTCCGGCTCCGGCTCCGACGCCCCGGACCGCTCGTCCGTGCGGTGCTGCTCGTGCGTCCACCGGTCGTCCCCGACGCGGTCCGACCGACCCGGGTCGACGCCTTCGGGGCGCAGCCACGACGGATCGTCAGCCTGAGCTGCGGGAACGGCCGGGACCACAGGAGCGGACGGTGCGGTGGGGCGAGCGTCCCCGGTCGCGCCGGAGCGCTGCCGGTCCTCGCCGATGAGCCACGCACGGGTCGCGGGGTCGAGCGTCGCCTCGGGCAGCCAGGCCTCGGCGGCGGGATCGGGACGGCGGCCGTGCCGGTCGGGTTGCCGAAGCGGTGGCGGCGGGGTGTCGTCGACGGGCGCAGCCGGCGCGGGCCGACGGTTCGCCGAGACGTTCACCGACCGCCCGCACTCACCGCAGAAGATCGCCCCGTCGGGCAGCATCGAGCCGCAGTGTTCGCATCTGATCACGGTTCGCCTCTGTCCTCACTCGGCCGTCCACGACGCTCGCCGGCCTCCGGCCCATCGTAGTCACCGGCCCCGGGACGCCCCTGGTCGTGGCGATCAGTGCCGGACGGACGCACCGCACCGCTCGGCCTCCGCCGAGTCGCCGGACGGCGTCGACCCCACCACCCGGCGGAGCGGAGGGACCGCAGCGACACGGCCGCCCGCCAGCGCTGGCGCCGCGTGCGGTCATCGGCCAGGCTCGCGATGGCCTCGTCCGTCGCTGACCACATCCGGTCCGCGGTCGCCGCGTCGACCGCCCCGGGTCCGAACACGCTGCGGTCCGCCAGCGCGGCGAGTCCGGCCCCGCCGCGCCCGGGCGCGCCGGCGACCACCTCGCGCCGCGTCGCTGCGCCCGGCACCTCGTGCCCGCGGTCGACCAGCGCGTCCCGGTACTCCTCCCAGGCTCCGGTGACCCGGGCACGCGGTGTCGGGGCGCGGCGTCGTCGACGTCGGCGCAGCCGTTTGCGCAGCAGCACCACCGCGAAGGGCAGGAGGACGAGCGCGAGGAACCCGAGGGTCGCGAGCACCCACGGCAGGGCTGCGAGCAGCACCTGCAGCCACAGCGGCGGGACGGGCGGTGTCTCGCGGTCGCTCTGCGGCGGGGCCTGCTGGTCCTGGTCCTGCTGCTCGACGGGCGGCGGTGGGACGACGGTCTCCGGGCGCGTGACGGGTTGCGGCGTCTGGTCCTGCTCGTCCGGGATCTCGCGGAGGACGGGGTTCGGGTTGAGGGTGACCCACCCCCACTGCGCGGTGTCCACCTCGACCCGCGCGGTCACGTCCGACCCGCGCAGGGTCGTGGACCCGCCCGACGGACCGGCTGCCGCCGAACCCGGATCCGACGAGGACCTCCGGACGTCGCCGCCCGGGGTGAACCCCATCACCACCCGCGACGGGAACCCGATCTGCCGGGCCATCAGCGCGGCGGCGACCGCGTACTGCTCCTGGTCCCCGATCATGACCGGCGCGGTGAGGAGCTCCTGGATCCGGTCAGCGCCGTGCCCGGACCGGCTGGACCGGTCGTCGCCGACGCCGTGGCTGACGTACCCGGTGCTGGTGAGCCACCGGACGGCCGCGACGAGCTCCTCGCCGGGCGTCCGTGCGTCCGCGGTCGTCGACTCGACCCGCTCCCGCACCGCGTCCGGCACCCCGTTCGCCGACGGCACGTCGGCGGCCCCCGGACGCGCCGAGGCGAGCTGCTCGTCGTCCGGCTGGTCGGGCAGCACGGCCTCGAGGTCGTAGCGTGTGTCCGTCCCCACCCCGCCGACCACCGCACCGGTCGACGTCGCGCGGTCGTAGAAGAAGGACCGGCGATCCTGCTCGGCGTCGGCCCCGCGGAACGTCACCGACTCCAGGTCGCCGACGGTGGGCAACCACACGCCACGGTAGGCGGCGACGTCCACCTCGACGCGCACGTCGCTGCCGCGCACGTTGCTCACGTCCACGGTCGTGGGGACCCGTTCGAAGGTGCCGGAGGCCGAGGACCCGTCGTCGCCACCCACACGGAAGACGACACCGTCGTACGTGTCGAGGGTCGCGATGCGCACGAACCCGCCCTGCGGCAGCCCGGTGACGCGCAGCTGCGGTGCGTCGGCAGCACCTGGTTCCTCGTACGACCGGAACGCGCTGAGCGGGCTCACCTCGTCCCGCGGGTCGAACGGTCGCACGACGTCGGTGCGCGCGACGCTCCGGCCGACCGTCGGCGGGGCGACCGACCCGAGACCGGTCGCGACGACCGCAGCGGCCAGGACCGTCCCGGTGCCGACGAGCGCCGGACGCGCGACGGACCGCCACACCGGCACACGGGCGCCGACGGTCGTCGCCACGGCGACGGCCCGGCGCGCGTGCCGGACCGTGAGCGCCCACACGAGCGCGATCCCGCCGAGGCCGACGGCGGTCGCGACCGACAGGTCCAGACGGCTCGGACCGACCACGACGCCCGCCGCGAAGAGGACGAGCGCCGGGATGCTCGCGGTCTCCGGCCGGGAGGCACGGACCGCCACGGTCACGGCCGTCACCGTGGCGACGAGGGTCGTCACGAAGTACGGGACGAGCAGCGACTCGTAGGACCCGACCGGCAGGCTGACGGTGACCAGCCGCTTCCAGTCGAGCGCGACGCCGGCGAAGAGGTCGACGAGTCCGGGTCCGGTCGGCAGCAGCCCCGCCGACTCCCCCGGGACCGCGGCGGGCACCCCGGTCACGGTGAAGACGGCCACGGTGAGGACACCGACGACCGCCGCCGGCAGCCGACCCAGTGCACCGGTCAGCGCGACCGCGGTGCCCGCGACCACAGCGGTGACGCCGGCGGTCACCATCGACCCGTCCCGGTGGACCGGCCACCAGGCGGTGCTCGCCACGGCGAGCAGGAGCCAGACGACCAGGGTGCCGCCGACCGAGCGGACCGGGGCGCGCCGGCGAGCCGCTCGGCGCGTGGCGCGGCGGCCCCTGGTCGGGCCTTCGAGCGGGGGTGCGGCACTCACGCGGCGGCCGCCGTCCGGTGCAACGCCTGGCGGAGGTCCTCGAGGTAGCCGATGGTCAGGACGGTGAGCCCTGCCACCCGGAGCACCCGGGGCTGGGCCTCCGGTTCGCAGGTGACGGCGACGACCTCGACCCCGACGGGGAGGCGCGTGGCGGCGAGCCGGAGCGCGGGGAGCCCGACCGTCGACCCGACGACCAGGAACGCGACGGAGATGCCCGCCGTGTCGTTCCCGACGATCCGGGCGACCTCTGCGACGGGCAGGCACGCGTCGGACAGCCCGACGGTCGCGAACTCGTCGAGCAGGCGGGTCGGCGTGACGGTGGCGAGCCGGTGCACCGCGTAGGACGGCCGCTTCGCGTACTCCGACGTGCGCTCGGACACCACGACCGAGACGTCCCGTCCGTCGCGGACCGCACGAGCCCCGAGTGACGCGGCGGCGCTCACCGCCAGCTCGAACTCGTCGTCGTCCGCGAACTCGGCCCGACGGCTCGCGAGGGCGACGACCAGGTGCGAGCGTCGGGTGTCCTCGAACTGCCGCACCATGAGCGCGCCGGACTTCGCGGTCGACTTCCAGTGGACGGTGCGCGGGTCGTCGCCCGGGACGTACTCGCGGACGGCGTGGAAGGCGATGTCCGCCGGGGAGAGGTCGGTCGTGGCCTGCCCCTCGAGGTCGCGGACGAGTCCCGTGCTCGTCGACGGGATCGCGATCGTCCGCGGGTGGACGATGACCTGTTCGCGGGCGGTCCACACGACCTCGCGCCGCACCAGCCCCACCGGGTCGGCCCGGACGCCGGTGACCGGTCCGACGTCGAGCACCCCGCGTCGGACCGTCGGAACGGGTACCTGTTCCTCGAACACGCCACCCGGGGCGACGGTCGGCACGGCGACGTCCACGAGTCCGTCCCCGACCGGCAGCTCCACCGTGGTCGGGACCGACGGCAACCGGGCCGGGTTCTCCGCGGTGACCACGACGCCGGCGTCGTCGCCGACCGCCACACGGTGCTGCGGCAGGCGCATCCGGACCACGAGCCGGGTCCGCCCGACGAGGGCGACGGCGGCCACGACGGCGAGCAGCGCCCCGGCGAAGCCCACCACGACGACCTCGCGCAGACCGAAGCGGTACCCCACGGCGAAGGCGACGACCGTGACGACGGCGACCGTCCAGCCCAGGCCGGTGACCACCGCGGCGACCTCGCCCCACAGACGCCGCACGGTCCTCCAGGCCGTCGCCCATGCCTTCGCGACCCCGACGACGGCGTCGGCGGCCACGCCCTCGCGATCACCGACGAGTCGGGTGCGCACGTTCGTGAGCCCGGCGACCGTCGTCGTCCGCTCGGCGGCGACGGAGCCGCGACGGGACCTCGTGCTGCCGCGTCGCGTCCTGGTGCTGCCGGGACGGCGGTCGGTCACGACGCCGCTCGGTCGGCGGGCGGCGGGGTCTCGACGAGGAGCTGCGCCACGACGCTGGTGGCGCTGACCCCGTCGAACTCCGCCTCGGCGTCGAGCACCAGGCGGTGTGCCAGCACCGGGACGGCCAGGGCCTTGACGTCGTCCGGCGTGACGTAGTGGCGGCCCTGCACGGCGGCGTACACGCGTGCGGCACGGATCAGCCCCATGGCACCGCGGACGCTGACGCCGAGTCGGACCTCGCTCGCGGCGCGGGTCGCGTCGACCAGGCGTGCCACGTAGTCGGCGATCGTCGGGTCGACGTGGACCGTGCGGGCGAGGGCGGCCATCTCGGTCACGGTCGCTGCGGGGACGACGCTCGGCAGCGGCACCGAGGCGGACGGCGCCGAGGACGTCTCGAGGATCCGCACGGTGGCGGCGTGGTCCGGGTAGCCGATCGAGGTGCGCACGAGGAACCGGTCCAGCTGGGCCTCGGGCAGGCGGTACGTGCCGGCCTGCTCGATCGGGTTCTGCGTGGCGATGACCATGAACGGGGCAGCCAGGCGGTGGTTCACGCCGTCGACGGTCACCGTCGACTCCTCCATCGCCTCGAGCAGCGCGGACTGCGTCTTCGGGCTGGCCCGGTTGATCTCGTCGGCGAGGACGACGTTGGCGAACACCGGTCCGCGGTGGAAGTCGAACTCCTGCGTGCGCTGGTCGTAGACGCTGATGCCGGTGATGTCGCCGGGCAGCAGGTCGGGGGTGAACTGGATCCGGTTGGTCGACCCCTGCACGCTCTGCGCCATCGCACGGGCGAGGCTCGTCTTGCCGGTGCCGGGGACGTCCTCGAGGAGCAGGTGTCCCTCGCTGAGCATGGTCGTCACGGCGAGGCGGATGACGAACGTCTTCCCGAGGAGCACCTGCTCGACGTTGGTCACGATCCGTCCGGCGACGTCGGCGAACCAGGCGGCCTGCTCGGGGGTCATGCTCATGCGGTGGGGTCCTCGTTCTGGTGGTGGGATCGCTGCCGGGTCGTGACCCTAGCCTGCGGAGGAGGTACTCGGGTCGGTGCCGGACGGCGGGTCGGACGTGCCGGCGTCCGGGGTGGTGACGGCGCCGCGTGCACCGACCGGGTCCTGCTGGCCCTGCACCGTGGCCTTGACCCGGATCGAGGAGTACCCGTCGGGAACCGGGTCGCTCGTGGTCCACGGCGCGCCCGTGGCCGGGTTCGTGTCGGAGCAGACCACGGCAAGGGTGCAGTACGAGATCTCGTAGTCATCCGGCTTCGGCAGCAGACGGCCGTTGTTGTCCGGCGGGTTGATCACCGGCGCCTGCCCGACGACCGCGCTGACCACGGTCGCCCGCGTGGTGAACGCGGTGGCGGTCGCCGGGGCGCTCGACGCGCAGTACTGTCCGTCGGTCGCGCACGCGGTGAACACCACGCTCGTCTCGAGCCCGTAGCCTGCCCCCGCCCCGAGCGACGCCGACCCGCTGAAGCGCACGCGGGGACCGCCGCCCACCGAGTAGTAGAGGTAGGGCGTGGACGCCTGCGCGGTGGCGCGGAGGCCGACCGCCCCGTCGGCGTCGGGCCCACCGGCCGGTTCGACCGTGCCCGTCGGGGCGTCGGGCGTCTGGTAGCCCTGCACGCTGGCCGGCTGCGACGCCGTGCAGAAGAGCCCGTTGTCGGCGAGGGCGACGTAGCGGTACTGACTCGTGATGCGGTCGTTCGCGGACGAACCGTTCCAGACCTTCTCGGCTCCGGCGGTCGAGCACCCGGACGGGATCGGGGTGGACGCCGCGTACTTCGCGATGCGCCAACCGGGGGTCCCGCCGGCCCAGTCGGCCTCGGACGCGCTGAGGGCGACCGCGGTCGTCGATCCGTCCGGCTGTCCCGTGGCCGACAGCTCCGGCGTGCCGGGGGCACCGACGGCCGAGCCGGTGGCCGACGCGTCGTTCCACTGCACCGGGCTGCCGTCGCGGTCGGCGGCGTTCCGGGCGGAGACCCGCACCGTGTACTCGGCGCCGCTCTGCGCGCCCGGGAAGGACGTGCTCGTCGCGGTCCCGACGTTCTTCGTCGCCGACAGTCCCGGACCCTGGACGGACACGACGTAGTTCGAGACGGACGATCCGCTGTTCGGCGTCGCCACACGGTCCCACGCGACGTCGAGTTGGTCCGGCGTCGCGCTGCTCGGCGTGACGCGCACGCCCTTCGGCGCTGCCGGGACGAAGTCGGCGCTCATCGGCGCGGACTGCGGCGAGGGCTCCGAGTCGCCGACGGCGTTCCGAGCGACGACGGAGAAACGGTACGACGCGGACGGGTCGATGCCCGTCAGGGTGCAGACCGTCGCGGTGCCGCAGTCCTTCGCGACGCCGTTCGTCCCCTGGACCCGGTAGCCGGTGATCGGTGCGTTGTTCGCCTGCGGGGTGGCCCACGTCAGCGTCAGCTGGCCACCCTGGAACGTGCCTGTCCGGGTGGGCGCGCCCGGCGCGTCGGGAGTGTCCTGGACGGCGATGGTCACGTCGCCCCAGACGTACCGGGACGGGTCGTCCGTCGCGTCGGCGACCTGGTACTGCAGGTGCGCGTCGACGGGTTGGGCACGGTCGCCGACGGTGACCTGGAGTCGGGACCGGTCGGCACTGGGCGTCACGCTCACGCCGGCGGGGAGACCGCCCGAGAGTCCGCGGATGGCGACGACCCGCAGCCGCTGGTCGGGGAACGGGTTCGTCGCCTGGTCGTTCGCCAGGACGTCGATGGTCGCGGTCGTGCCACGCTCGACGACCGCCCGGTCCGCCCCGGGCTGCACGAGCGGCCTGGTCGAACCGACGATGCCGACCCGAACCACCCCGGCGCGACCGGCGTTCGCGTCGTCCGACACCCCGATGCCGATCGAGGCCGTCGTGTCCTTCCGGGCGTCCTCCGCCACCGAGATCCGGAGCTGCTGGCCCTGCACGGTCGCGGTGGTGCCGGCGCCCGGGCGGCTGACCACCGAGTACCGGAGCTCCCGGAGGTCGTCCGGGTACGGGTAGTCCGTCAGCTTCGTCAGGTCGAGGGTGCGGGAGTCACCGGGCTGCAGGTCGATCGACGACCCGGTGAACGCCGGCGGCTGGTTCGACCGGGGTGTCACCTTGATCGGGAGCACGAGCGTCGCGACGCGGCCCTTGCCGCCGTTCGCGCTCGACCCGTCGGTGACCTCGAACGAGATCGACGCGTTGCCGTAGTACAGCTTCGAGGACGTGAACTGCAGCGTGGACCGGTCGACGACGAGGTCCTGCCCGTTCGCGTGCGTCGCCTTGACGGTCCCGCGATCGGTGATCTGCGCGGTCCGTCCGTTGGCCGTGACCACGTAGCGGTCGAGCGGGATGCGCACGGTGGCCTCGCTCTTCACGGTCACCGCGCCCACGCTGCGGTCCACCTGCGGCAGGGCGTCGTCGAACCCGGGCACGTGGACGAACCCGTAGGCGACGACGTCGGGGTGGTCGCTCCGGGTGACGGAGAACGGCACGACCTGTGACGCGTCCGTCAACCGGATCTCGATCCGACGGTCGCTCGTGACCCGGGCGGTGTCGCCGTACCCGTCGACCACCCCGACCTCGAGGCGGGAGGTCGACCCCTCGGCGAAGAAGACGTTCTGCAGGACGTCGACGGTGACGCTCTCGCGACGCAGGATGTCCTGCAGGTCGAGCGTGGTGTCCTCGACCTCGGGACGGAGCGGCGGGGCGTCGCGGTCGACCGTCACCGTCAGGAACGCGGTGCTGGAACCGCCGCTCTCGTTCGTGACGGTGTAGAGCACCGCGAAGTCGCCCTCGGTCGCCGAACGCGGTGGCGTGACCCGGACCTGGCTGCGGTGGAGCACCTCGGCGGTGACCCCCGGGGCGGTCGGCTCGGCCGCGGTGACGGACAGCTGCCCGCCCTCCGGGTCGGAGTCGTTCTGCAGCACGCGCACGGTCACGGACCCACCGGGGCGGATGGTGACGTGGTCGGCCTGGGCGACGGGGTTCGATGCCTGCTCCGCACGGGGGCTGATGCCGACCCGGACCGTGCCGGTCGCGCGGGCACCCAGCGCGTCGACCACCGTGTAGGTGAACTCGTCGGTCCCGGCGGAGTAGTCCCCGGCGTCGTAGGTCAGCGCATCGGCGGTGACGTCGCTGACCGAGCCCTTCTCGGGGTTGTCGCCGACCCCGACGAGCTGCACCGAGTCGCCGTCGGGATCGGTGCCGTTCAACGGCACGGTGATGCGCACCGCCTGCCCCGCGACCGCGCGCGCCGTCACGGTCTTCGGCACCGGCGGGTTGTTCGTCGCGGCGTCACGCTCGCGCACCGAGATCGACACGGACGCGTCCGCGTACTGCCCGTCCGGACCGTGGACGCGGTAGACCGCGGTGTGGTTGCCGGGTGTGTCCGGGGCGAGGTACCGGAGCCGGTCGCCGGACACGAAGAGCAGCCCGCCGTCACCGGGCACGTTCTGCACGAGCTGCGGGTCGAGCGTCAGCGGCTCGCCCTCCGGCTGGGTGTCGTTCGCCAGCACGTCGATCTCGGCGACGTCGCCGACCCGCACCGTGGCGGAGTCGGACTGCGCGACCGGCGGCTGGATGCGGTCCGGTCGCGGGATCTCGACGACGGTGATCGTCCCGGTGGCGCTGGCCAGACCGTTCGACTCCGTGTACGCGAAGGTCACCGGTGCGTCGAGCGGCGCGGTCAGGGTGACCCGCACGACGTGCTGGTCGAGGATGCTCGCCTCGACCCCGCTGCCACGGCCGGGGCCGTCGAGCGCCGTGACCATGAGCACACCGCCGGCCGGGTCGGTGTCCGTCGCGGTGACGTCGGTGTCCTTCGTCGAGAGGGTGGTCACGAACACCGTCTTCGGCGTCGTGATCGGTGGTGTCGAGGCGTCGGGCGGAGCGAGCACGGAGACGCGCACGACGCCGCTCGCGGTCTTCGTGCCGTCCGTGACGGTGTACTCGAGCTGGTGGTCCCCCGCTCCGGCCCCCTGGACGCGGAACGTGCCCGCGTCGTAGGACGGGGTGACCGTCAGGCCGCTCGACGAGGAGACGCTGGTGAGCGTGACGGCTCCGTTGCCCCCGCGGACGTGGTCGAGCGGCGTCACCGTGAACGCCTTGCCCGCGTAGCCCTGCACGGCGAACGCGTCGGCGCGCAGCGGCACGCTCCCCTGGGCGGCGACACGCACGGTCATCGATCCGCGGCCGGGGTCGCGGCCGTCGCTCACGACGAGCTGGACGCTGCGGTCACCGGTGCGACCGCTCGCGTTGCGGAAGTCGAGCAGCCCGTCCGGTGTCGTGGAGACGCGGTCGCCGTCCGCCGAGGCGGACTCCAGGTAGACCGGGTCGCCGTCGGGATCGACCCAGTCCGACAGCACGTCGGTGACGACGTGCCCGTTCTGCACGACGTCCGCCGAGGTGCTCCGGACCTGCCGCGGTGGCTCGTTCTCGGACTCGGGGCGGACGGTCACCCGGACGGTCGCGCTGGCCGACCCGCCGTTGCCGTCGGTGATCGTGTACGGGAACGAGAGCGTGCCGCTGGCCTCCGCCGTGAGCGAGACCTGGAGCCGCTGGCCGTCACCGACGACGGCGACGCTGCCCTGGCCGTCGGGGACGTCGCCGACCTCGCTGATGACGAGTGGGTCGCCGTTGGGGTCGTAGTCGTTGAGGAGCACCGGCAGGCTGGTCGTGCGACCCGGTCGTGCGCCGAGGTCGTCGTCCACCGCCACGGGCGGCTTCTGCTCCTTGTCCACCTGCGGGTCGTCGTCCGACACCCGTTCCTGCTGCCGCTCGTCGTCCTGGTCGACCAGGTCCGCCCAGTTGTCGATGAGCTGTCCACTGCGGCCGATGGCCCACGACCGCCCACTGCGCGGGTCGTTCGCCACGACGGTGTCGCCGTTGTGCACGATCTGCAGGTCGTCGGCGTCGGCGGTCTGCGCGAGCCGCTGGAGGCCGGTGCCCCGACACGAGTCCATCGCCTGTCCGCCCGCCCACGCGGCGTAGGTGCAGGAGCCGACGACGGTCGGTCGTGCCGCTCGACCCGACACCCGGAGCGCGGTCCGGTCCACCTGACCGGAGGCGGAGACGCGCACCAGCCCGGCCGTCCCGGCGACGAGGACCGTGGACGAGGAGTCCGAGGACCGCTGCAGCGCGGGCGATCCACCGACGCGGTCGCCGAGGTCGACGCTGTCCCCGTCGACCGAGAGCTGCCCCGAGGTGCGGTCGAGCACGGCGACGTGGTCCCCGAAGGACGCCACCTGGAACTCGTGGCTGCGGTCGAACCGGACCTCCCACCGCCGCTCGACGGTCAGCTCGGTGCCGACGTCGACGAGGGAGGCGCGGCCGGTGCGCGGCGAGTACACCGCGACCCGCTCGTCGGAGGCGTCGAGGACGGCGTCGGCGCCGAGGCTCAGGTCGGCCTTCGTGGACGCGTCGAAGTCGGACAGCTCGGCCGCCGGGGTCGCCCAGAGCTCGCCCGTGTCGCCGTTCCCGACCACCGCGGTGTCCCCCGCGAAGAAGACCTGCGGCGAGCCCGCCGGCAGCGTCACGGCATCGCCCACGGTGGCGTCGGCGACGTCGACCTTCGCGACGGTGCCCTTCGTGCCGTCCACGCTGTACACCTCGGAGCCGCGCTGCACGACCGAGAGGTCGTCGCTCGGGGTGTCGACGGCGGTGTTGAGCTCGAGCACGCCGGTGTTCGCGCGCCCGACGGCGCCGTACTCCGCCGACGGCACCCAGACGGTGCCGTCCCCCAGGTCGACCCGTTGGGTGTGGTACCCCGTGGACACCACCGCGGCGGTCGCGACGACGGCGCCGACGAGGATCGACGCGCAGGCCGTGACCGCCGCGGAACGGTGCTCGGCGAGGAACGCCCGGATCACCCGGCACTCCCGATCGTGCCGCACTGTTCGGGACTCGCGGCCCCCGTCCTGCCGTCCCGGTTCACCGCGACCGTGATGCACTGCTCGGTACCGGGATCCCCGGACACGACGAAGGTGGTGCCGGTCTGCTGGCTCGTCGCGCCGGCCGACGTGATGACGTAGGTGTCCCCGGCACGGAGCCCGGGATCGTCCCAGCTGAAGGACACCGAGTCGCCTCCCCCGCGTGCGGTCACGTCGCGCACCGTCGGGACGGACCCCGTGCCGGCGCGCGTCACGAGCAGGACGCTCACCACGGCGAGGGCCGCGACCACGACGACACCGGCCGCGCCGGCGACCACGAGGGTCGAGCGCTTCCGGCGACGCGCGATCGTCGCCGACCCGGTGCGGTGCACGGTGCCGACGCTCTGGACGCCGACGGACGTCCCGCCCCGCACCGCCCGCCGTGTCCGTCGGCGGGCCGCCACACGCGAGGGTGCCTGCAGTTCCCGCACGACGGTCCGGTCGCCCTCCGACGACGGGGTGGCCACCGCCCACGACTCGACCGCCACGTCGGCCGGGGTCTGCGGGATCCCGAGCTCCGCCTCGACCTGTTGGAGCCCGCGGACGAACTCCATCACGGTGGCGGGACGAGCAGCCGCACGACGGGCCATCGCCGTCGCGAGCAGCCGTTCGAGCGACGGGGGCACGTCGGTCCGGCCGGTCGACCCCACGCCGCCCTTGTCGATCCGGTCCATCAGGTCTGCCGCCGAGTTCCTGCCGCCCGGGACCTCGAACGGAGAGCGCCCCGCGAGCAGCGAGTACACGGTCGCTGCGAGCGAGTAGACCTCGGACTGGACGGTGCCGCGGGACTCGTCCCCCAGCACCTCGGGCGCGGACCACGGGATGGACATGCCCACCGGCTCGTCGGGGTCGGCGCTGCCGATGGTCGCGGCGATGCCGAAGTCGGAGAGGACGGGGCTGCCGTACGCGGTGCGCAGGATGTTCGAGGGCTTCACGTCTCGGTGCAGCACGCCCTCGCGGTGGGCCGTCTCGAGCGCGGAGCCGATGCGGACACCGACGGCCAGGACCTCGGACACGGGGAGCGGCTCGCGTCGGTAGCGCTGGCTGAGCGACGACGAGCACAGCTCCATGACGAGGTAGGGACGGCCGTCGGCCGCGATGCTCGCCTGGAACACCGTGAGGATCGCGGGGTGCGTGCTGAGCCGCGCCATCAGGTTCGCCTCGGCCTGGAACATCTGCCGCACGCGCTCGTCCACGACCTCGTCGAGGAGCACCTTCACCGCCACCTGCCTGCGTGGCATGTCCTGCTCGTAGAGGAAGACGTCGGCGAAGCCCCCGGAGCCGAGGACGTGGACGGGGGTGAACCCGGCGATCACCGGCGGGTCGGACGGCAGGCGTCGAGCCATCAGCGTCGTTCCCTTCCCCGGCCCGCGGCCGGCCCTTCCGTTCGTCGCGGCCAGGCCATTCTACGAAGGGCGATCCGACAGCCGGCGGCCGTGGGCGTCCCTGTGGAGGACGACCATCCCCCACTTCGGGGGTGGTCGTACGGGTGCGACGCTCAGTGGCGCGGCAGGGTGTCCTCGACGTCGGAGTCCTCCGGTGCGGTGTCGACCTGCACGACCACCACGGTGACGTTGTCACGACCGCCGGCGACCACCGCGTCCCCGACCAGACGTTCCGCCAGTGCCTGTGCCGCGGGCACCCGGGCCGCGATCCGGGCGATGCCGACGTCGCCGAGCTCCTTGGTGAGGCCGTCGGAGCAGACGATGTAACGGTCCCCCGCGCGGAGCGGCAGGGTCCACCAGTCGGGCTCCGGGGGCTCGCCGAAGCCGACTGCCCGCGTGATGACGTTGCTGTCGGGGTGCTGCTCGGCGTCCTCGGCCCGGAGCAGCCCGGCGTCGACCATCTCCTGCACGACCGAGTGGTCGATCGTCACCCGACGGAGCGCGCCGGACTCGATCCGGTAGGTGCGGGAGTCGCCGACGTTGAAGACCAGCGCTGCCGGCTGCCCGTGGGACGCGACGAGTGCGACCCCGGTCACGGTCGTGCCGGCGCCGAGGGCGTTGCCACCGGCAGCGCGCTCGATGTCGGCGGTCGCGAGCAGCAGCGCGCGCTGGATGTCCTGACGGCTGGTGAAGGCACCGCTGGTGACCTGGTCGAGACGACGGACGACCGCGTCGCTCGCCCGGTCACCCGCGAGGTGTCCGCCCATGCCGTCGGCGACCACGAAGAAGGGTGCGCCGACGAGGTAGCTGTCCTCGTTGTGGTCGCGACGGCGACCGACGTCGGTCGCCGCTCCCCACGAGAGCGTCAGGGGTGTGCCGGCAGCGCCGGGGACGTCGATGGCGTGCTCGGTGGCAGCTCGGCCGAGTTCGGTCACGGTTTCAGGGTCGCTCTCTGGGAGTGGAGGGGCGTGCCGGACGATGGGTCCGTCACGGGGCCGGCGGGAACGGTGGGAGGCCGTCGTCCGGTCCGGCCCGGAGGTGCGGCGACAGGACCTCGATGACGTTGCCGTCACCGATCTCGACGAGCGTACCCGTCAGGACGACGATCGATGCACCCGCCGTCATCCGGAACGGCGCGGCGCCGGGAGGGCGGACGACGGTCCCGTTCGTCGACCGCAGGTCCGCGACGACGGCGGCCTCGCCCTCGGCGTGCAGCAGCACGTGCGACGACGACACCTGGCCGCTCGGCGACGGGACGGTCACCAGGACCGGCCCGCCGTCGACGACGACGCGCGGCGCGGCGGGCCGACGACCCACCACCAGGGGCCGGTCGAGGCGGACCACCCGGCCGCCGACGCGGACCGACGGGGTCCGTCGGACGAGCGGCCCGTCCTCGGCACGTGGTGCTCCCGCTCCGGGCGGCACCACCGGCAGTGGACCACCGGGACGAGCACGCAGGACCGTGTCCTCGTCGGACGGTCCGGCCCCCGGTCGCGCACCGCGCCCGGGCCGGACGACCGTGTCGCCGTAGGGGTCGCCGTACGGATCGTCGTCGAGGGCACCGTCGGCGGCCGCAGCGGCGGCGCCGAGGGCACGGAGGCCGGCGCTCCCCGTGCGGGACGGGTCACGACCTGCGTCGGTCGGCGACGGTCGGGCACCGGGGCGCGCACGGATGACCGTGTCGTCGTCCTCGCGCACCGGTTCCCGCACCATGGTCATCCCACCGTAGACGATCCGGTCGACCCCGTGGGAGTGCCCCACGCCGGTCCGTGGCCGGACCGGACCGCGCGCAGGATCAACCACCCGAACGGGTCGTCCGGTCGGGAGTCGAGGGCGTGCCGGGCGCGGACCTCCGCACGGGCGGACGACCCGAGCGCCCAGGCACACCAGGCGCCCAGCGCCAGCGCACCGGCCGCCCCCACCGCGACGTCGCCGCCCGGGGCTCCGTCCGCACGCCAGGTCCGCCATGCCGAGGCACACCGGTCGCCGGCCAGCCGGAGTCGCGCGCGGTCCGGCTCCGGACCCGAGCCGCCGAGCGCGGGCGGCGTCGGATCGTGGAACGGGTCGAACGGCACGACCGTCCGGGGGTCCGGCCGGTCACGCGCGGCCAGGAAGCCGACCAGCGCGAAGCGGGTCGCGAGGGCGCCGCACGCCGTCGCGACCGCGACCGCCTGCGGTCGGGCGAGCGCTTCCGCGCCGCTGCCTCCACCGGTCGCCGCCGGCGGCGCCACGAGGGCGACGCAGGCGGCACGCAGCGTGACCGCGGCGGCGATCTCGCGCGGGTAGCGCACCAGGGTGGGTGGGAGTCCGTGTCTCGTCGAGGTCATGCACGAGATCGTGACGGGAGGAGCGCCTCCAGGCCGGCGAGCCCCGACCTGTCTGTGGACGGCCGCGGCTGTCCGGGCGGTTGTGCAGGAGCGAGCGCTGCTCCGCCGTCAGACCCGCGCGGGCTCGAGGCTCTCCGCGACCAGGTCCCAGCCGTCGTCGGTCCGCTCCACCACGACGCCGTGCTCGCCCGCCCACCGCAGGAGCGAGGCCGGGTCGCCGACGTCCGCACCGGTCCGTGCGAGCAGCGCGGTCAGTCGACCCTTCGCCGTCTTGTTCCAGTGGTTGAGCGCTCGACGTCGTCCGCCGCCGTCGACACTGACCACCCGCAGGACGACCGCGTCGTCCAGGGGTCCGAGCGATCGGTAGCCCTCGGAGCGCAGGTCGAGCACGAGACCACCGGTCCGAGCGCCGAGCACGTCGCTGGACGGTCCCGGCCAGTGCTTCGCGAGCCGGAGCGCACCGAGCCTCGAGTCGTGCGAGAGCCGGTACGCCGGGATGTGGTCGCCCGCACCGATCGGTCCGAACATCGCGGACTGGACCAGCACGTGGTCCGTCCACCAGCGACGTGTGGCGTCGTCCGCGCCCGTGGCGTCGAGCGGGTCGTAGAGCACGCCCGTGTAGCGCTCGACCGCCGGCAGAGTCGGCGCGGTGTCGAGCTCGAGGTTGCGGAGGCGCTCGGCGACCGACTTCGGTCCGAGCTTGAGGGCCGTCCGTGCCGTGGACTCCTCGGAACTGACGGAGCGGGCCGCGGTGATCACCGCGGCCCGCTCGTCGGCCAGTTCCGGGAAGGACAGCGCACCCAGGTCGAGGGTGCGTGCCGTGTCCCCGCCCTCCCGCTTCGTCTCGGACGGCGGGAGGAGGACGGTCAGTCCGGTCAGGACGCCAGCGCGGCCTGCCGCGCCACGATCGTGACCGTGTCGTGCTCGACCGACAGGAAGCCGTCCTCGGCGTCCGCCGTCACCGTCGAGCCGTCGGCCCGGGTGATGCGGACCTGGCCCTGCGCGAGGGTGGCGAGCAGCGGCTCGTGCCCCGCGAGGATGCCGATCTGGCCCTCCGTCGTGCGTGCCACGACCATGGTGGCGTCGCCCGTCCAGACCTCACGGTCCGCCGAGACGACGCTCACGGTGAGTGCCGCCATGTCAGCGGTTCTCCTTCTGGATCTGCGCCCACTTCTCTTCGACGTCGTTGATGCCACCGACGTTGAAGAAGGCCTGCGTCGCCACGTGGTCGAACTCGCCGTCGGCGATCGCGCGGAAGGACTCGATCGTGTCCTTGAGCGGGACCGTCGAACCCTCGACACCCGTGAACTTCTTGGCCATGTAGGTGTTCTGCGAGAGGAACTGCTGGATGCGACGAGCGCGCTCCACCGTGATCTTGTCCTCTTCGGAGAGCTCGTCGACACCGAGGATCGCGATGATCTCCTGCAGCTCCTTGTTCTTCTGCAGGATCTGCTTGACGCGCGTCGCCGTCTCGTAGTGGTCGGCACCCAGGTACCGGGGGTCCATGATCCGCGACGTGGAGGTCAGCGGGTCGATGGCCGGGTACAGACCCTGCGACGCGATCTCACGCGAGAGCTCGGTCGTGGCGTCGAGGTGCGCGAACGTGGTCGCCGGAGCCGGGTCGGTGTAGTCGTCGGCCGGCACGTAGATCGCCTGCAGCGAGGTGATCGAGTGACCACGCGTCGAGGTGATGCGCTCCTGGAGCACACCCATCTCGTCGGCGAGGTTCGGCTGGTAGCCCACCGCGGACGGCATGCGACCGAGCAGCGTCGAGACCTCGGAGCCGGCCTGCGTGAAGCGGAAGATGTTGTCGATGAAGAGGAGCACGTCCTGCTTCTGGACGTCGCGGAAGTACTCCGCCATCGTCAGCGCCGACAGGGCCACGCGCAGACGCGTTCCCGGCGGCTCGTCCATCTGGCCGAACACGAGGGCGGTCTTGTCGAAGACACCCGCCTCTTCCATCTCGCCGATGAGGTCGTTGCCCTCACGGGTGCGCTCGCCGACACCGGCGAACACCGACACACCACCGTGGTCCTGCGCGACGCGCTGGATCATCTCCTGGATGAGGACCGTCTTGCCGACGCCCGCACCACCGAAGAGGCCGATCTTGCCACCCTGCACGTACGGCGTGAGGAGGTCGATCGACTTGATGCCGGTCTCGAACATGGTGGTCTTCGACTCGAGCTGGTCGAAGGCCGGCGCCTTGCGGTGGATCGGCCAACGCTCGGTGATCTCGAGCTTCTCGTCGGTGTTGAGCACGTTGCCCAGCACGTCGAAGACCTTGCCCTTGGTGACGTCGCCGACGGGGACCGAGATCGGGGCGCCCGAGTCACGGACCTCCTGACCACGGACCAGGCCGTCGGTCGGCTTCAGCGAGATGGCGCGGATCAGGTCGTCGCCGAGGTGCTGCGCGACCTCGAGGCCGATCTCCTGCGACGAGTCACCGATGGTGATGGTCGTGTACAGGAGGTTGTACATCTCCGGGATCGCGTCGTGCGGGAACTCGATGTCGACGACGGGACCCGTGACACGGGCGATCCGGCCGACACCGGGCGCCGACGACGTCTCGACCGCGGTGGTGGCGGTGTCGGTCATGGCTGGTGCCTTCCTGAGGGGTTCTGTCCGCGAGCTTCGCGGACCACTACTTCTTCTTCGACGAGAGGGCGTCGGCGCCGCCGACGATCTCGGAGATCTGCTGGGTGATCTCGGCCTGACGCGCGTTGTTCGCGAGACGGGTGAACTCGCTGATGAGCGAGTCGGCGTTGTCACTGGCGGACTTCATGGCCTTCTGCCGGGCGGCGTGCTCGGAAGCGGCCGACTGCAGCATGGCGTTGAAGATGCGGCTCTCGATGTAGACCGGGAGCAGCGCGTCGAGGACGGCGTCCGCATCGGGCTCGAACTCGTAGAGCGGCAGGGGCTCACCGTTCGACGGCTCCTCCACACCATCGACGACCTCGAGCGGGAGCAGGCGCACGACCTGCGGCTCCTGGGTCGCGAGGCTGATGAACCGGTTGAAGACGATGTGGATCTCGTCCACGCCGCCCTCCGCCGTGTCCTGGAGGAACTTCGACACGACCGCGTCGCCGATCTCCTTCGCCGTCGAGAACTCCGGCTGGTCCGTCCCGCCGATCCACTGCCGCTCGGACGGGCGCTCGCGGAACGCGAAGTACCCGACCGACTTGCGACCGACGAGGTAGAACACGACGTCCTTGCCCTCGCTGCGGAGCAGGGAGGCGAGCTCCTCGCCCTGCTTGAGGACGTTCGAGCTGAACGCGCCGTTCAGGCCGCGGTCCGAGGTGAACAGCACCACGGCTGCGCGGGTCGACGACTCGGGCTCGGTGGTCAGCACGTGGTCGACGTTCGAGAACGTCGCCACGGCCGACACGGCCCGCGTCACGGCCCGCGAGTACGGACCGGACGCGGCCATGCGCGCCTGTGCCTTCTGGATCCGCGACGCCGAGATCAGCTCCATCGCGCGGGTGACCTTCTTCGTGGTCTTCGCCGACTTGATGCGCTGGCGGTAGACCCGGACCTGTGCCGCCATCTAGCGACGACCCTTGACGATCTGCTCCTGGTCGACGTCCTCGGCCTGGGCCGCGTCGAACGACTCCGAGCCGAGCGTCTTGCCGTCGCTCGTCTGGAAGCCCTTCGTGAAGGCGTCGATCTCGCGGTCCATCGCGGCGACGGTCTCGTCGCTGAGCTGGTTCGTCTCACGCAGGGTGGTCAGGACGTCGGAGTTGCGACGCAGGTGCTCGAGCAGCTCGGCCTCGAAGCGGAGCACGTCGGGGACGGGCACCTCGTCGAGCTTGCCGTTCGTGCCGGCCCAGATCGAGACGACCTGCTCCTCGACCGGGTACGGCGAGTACTGCGGCTGCTTGAGGAGCTCCGTCAGGCGCGCACCACGGTCCAGCTGGCGACGCGACGCCTGGTCGAGGTCGGACGCGAACATCGCGAACGCCTCGAGCGAGCGGTACTGCGCGAGCTCGAGCTTGAGCGTGCCGGAGACCTTCTTGATCGACTTGACCTGGGCGTCACCACCCACGCGGGACACCGAGATGCCCACGTCGACGGCCGGACGCTGGTTCGCGTTGAACAGGTCCGACTGCAGGAAGATCTGGCCGTCGGTGATCGAGATCACGTTGGTCGGGATGTAGGCCGAGACGTCGTTCGCCTTGGTCTCGATGATCGGGAGACCCGTCATCGAACCGGCACCGAGGTCGTCGGACAGCTTCGCGCAACGCTCCAGCAGGCGGGAGTGCAGGTAGAAGACGTCACCCGGGTAGGCCTCACGGCCCGGCGGACGACGCAGGAGGAGCGACACCGCACGGTAGGCCTCGGCCTGCTTCGACAGGTCGTCGAAGATGATCAGGACGTGCTTGCCGCCGTACATCCAGTGCTGGCCGATGGCCGAACCGGTGTAGGGGGCGAGGTACTTGAAGCCGGCCGGGTCGGAGGCCGGGGCGGCGACGATGGTGGTGTACTCCATCGCACCGGCGTCCTCGAGCGCACCCTTCACGGAGGCGATCGTGGAGCCCTTCTGGCCGATGGCGACGTAGATGCAGCGGACCTGCTTGTCCTCGTCGCCCGACTCCCAGTTGGCCTTCTGGTTGATGATCGTGTCGATCGCGATGGCCGTCTTGCCGGTCTGGCGGTCGCCGATGATCAGCTGACGCTGGCCGCGGCCGACGGGGATCATCGCGTCGATGGCCTTGATGCCGGTCTGCAGCGGCTCGTGGACGGACTTGCGGGACATGACGCCCGGGGCCTGGAGCTCGAGGGCACGGCGACCCTCGGCCTGGATCTCGCCGAGACCGTCGATCGGGTTGCCGAGCGGGTCGACCACGCGACCGAGGAAGCCGTCGCCGACGGGAGCCGAGAGGACCTCGCCGGTGCGGGTGACCTCCTGGCCCTCCTCGATGCCGCCGAACTCGCCGAGCACGATGGCGCCGATCTCGTCCTCGTCGAGGTTCTGCGCGAGACCGAGGGTCCCGTCCTCGAAGCGGATGAGCTCGTTCGCCATGACGCCGGGCAGGCCCTCGACGTGCGCGATGCCGTCGCCCGCGTCGGTGACGTGCCCGACCTCGGCCGTGGAGGCCTTCGTCGGCTCGTAGTTCGAGACGAAGTCCTTCAGGGCATCACGGATCTCATCGGGGCTGATGGTGATGTCTGCCATGGGATTTTCCTTGTTGGTTTCCGGGGCCCTGCGGCTCCGAGAGGGTGATGCTGCCCGGTGAGGGACAGTTCCCGTTGTGGACTTGGAGGGGTCGGCTTCGACGGTACGCTCAGCCGGCCAGCTGGAGCCGGAGCTCCGACAGGCGCGTGGACACCGTGCCGTCGATGACGTCGCCACCGACCTGCACGCGCATCCCGCCGACGACCGCGGGGTCGACGACCTGGTTGACGCTGATGTCCTTGCCGTACCGCTCGCTGATGCCGCGGGCGACGCGAGCCGCCTGACCGTCCGAGAGCGGGGCCGCGGTGGTCACCGTGGCGACGAGCTTGCCGGCCTGGTCGGCCACGATGCGCGAGGCATCGCGGACGATCTCACCGATGCGGCGGCCGCGCGGCTGCTGCACGAGGTGCTCCAGGATCGCGGTGGTCTGCGCCGAGACCTTCGAACCGACGAGCCGCTGGACGAGCGCAGCCTTCTCCGACGGGCTGCCGAGCTTCGTGCCCAGTGCCAGCTCGAGCGCCGCGTCCGAGCGGACGGCGGTCTCGAAGGAGAACAGCTCGGCCTCGATCGACGTCTCCGACGATGCGGTTCCGGCGACGGCGCGGATGCCCGCGTCCTCGACACCCGCGAGCAGGTCCGACGGCGAGGACCAGCGCGAGCCGGCCACCGCGGTCAGCACCGCACGCGTCGCCTCGGACTGACCGGCGAAGACGCGGTCGATGAGGACCTTCTTGCCGACGACGTCCGCGGTCGGGTCCGCCAGCAGTCCGAGCAGCTGGGACGAACCGGCGATCGCACGCCCGGTGGAGAGGATCTCGATGCCCGTGGCGAGGTCGACCGACCCGCCGAGGTCAGCGAGGACCGCCCGCGTGGACGAGAGTGCGGACCGCGTGGCGCTCCGCATGCTCAGCGCTCCCCGGCCGGCTGGCCCTGGGACGCCTCGAGGTCGGCGATGAAGCGGTCGACGACCGCAGCCGACTTCGCGTCGTCCCGGAGGGACTCACCGATCACACCGGAGGCGAGGTCGAGGGCGAGGGTGCCCACCTCGCTCCGCAGCGACTGGAGCGCGCTCTGCCGCTCGGCCTCGATCTGCGCCTGGGCGTTGGCGGTGATGCGTGCTGCATCTGCCTGCGCCTGCTCGCGGACCTCGTTGCCGATCGCGGTCGCGTCGGCACGGGCCTGCTCACGGATGCGCGAGGCCTCGGCACGCGCGTCGGCGAGCTGCTTGTTGTACTCGTCGAGTGCAGCGGCGGCCTGCTCCTGAGCGGCCTCCGCCTTCTTGATGCCACCCTCGATGGCCTCGGTGCGCTCATCGAGCATCTTCGTGATGCGCGGCGTCACGACGCGCCACATCACGAGGAAGATGATGACGAAGGCCACCGCGGACCACACGATGTCGTACACCGGTGGGATCAGCGGATTGTGGGTCTCCTCCGCCGCGATGATGAGTGCAGTCTGCATCGAGAAGCCTTAGTTGGTGAAGATGAAGTACGTCGCGATACCGATGAAGGCCAGGGCCTCCGTGAAGGCGATACCGATGTACATGAGGGTCGTCAGACGGCCCTGGAGCTCGGGCTGGCGAGCGACGGACTCGATCGTCTTGCCGACGACGATGCCGACGCCGATGGCCGGACCGATCGCAGCGAGGCCGTAGCCAACCGTCGCGATGTTGCCGTTGATCTCCGCGAGAACGGTCGTTGCGTCCACGTGTTTTCCTTTCGAGTGCGGCCCGACGGATGTCGTGCCGTATGGGGGTCAGAAGGGGTCGGTCAGTGCTCGTCAGCCAGCGCGAGCTGGATGTACACAGCGGTCAGCAGCATGAAGACGTACGCCTGCAGCAGCGCGACGAGGATCTCGAAGAAGCTGAACGCGATGCCGAACGCCAGGGTCCCGATGCCGAAGAGCTTGAAGAGGCTCTCGGCGTCGAAGAAGAAGAACCAGGTGGCCGAGAAGAAGAGCACCAGGAGGAGGTGACCCACGACCATGTTCATGAGCAGTCGCAGCGTCAGCGTCACCGGACGGAGCACGAAGGTCGAGACGAGCTCGATCGGCGTCACGATGATGTAGAGCGGCCACGGGACACCGGGCGGGAAGAGCGCGTTGCGGAGGAACGTGCCCGGGTGCTTGCGGAGGCCCGCGTAGATGAACGCGACGTACGCGACGATCGCCAGGATCATCGGCATCGCGATGCGGCTCGTACCGGCGATGTTCATGAACGGGATGAGACCCGTCAGGTTCATGAACAGGACACCGAAGAACACCGTGGCCAGGAGCGGCAGGAAGCGCTTGCCGTCCTTCTCACCGAGGTTGTCGAAGGTGTTGCGGCGGACGACGTCGAACGCGTACTCGATGAAGGCCTGTCCGCGGTTCGGGACGAGCTTCAGGGCACGGGTCCCGACGAACGCGAAGACGAGCAGCACGGCCACCGCGAACAAGCGGATGAGGACGATGCGGTCCATCTCGATCGGGGTCCCGGCGAAGAAGATCGGGTCCGGGAAGAACTCGTTGATCGACGGACCATGGAATTCGGCGGCCTTGCTGCTCCCCGCCGCCACGGTGTTGGCCGCGGCGGTGAGGGACAGGGGAAGAGCGTGGGATAGCAGCGCTGTCTCCTGTGTCGGCGCGCGCACACACGGCACGCGATGGTGGACTTTGTGGAGGCTCGTCCGCTCCGAGCGAGGCTCCGGACGCGGACTTCGAGAAGCCTATCAGGTGCGAGAGGCTTCTCGGGCTCTCAGGGCCGTGGGGTGTCGTTCCCAGGATCGACCGCGTCGCCGGGCAGGTGCACCCCGATCGGGATGCGGGCCTTGGCGACCGCCACCACGTCGATCACGAGCGACCCGACGACGCCCGCGATGATCACCACGGCGAGCACCGGGAAGTCCACCCAGGCGCGGTCGCGCAGTGCGAGCAGGACCACCAGGAAGAGCACGAACTTCAGGATCCACGTCCCCATCACGATCCCGAAGAAGGCGCCCGAGATCATCTGCCCCTTCGACACCCGGAGGGCGACGAGCACCGAGACCGCGGTGAGCCCGAGGAACACCACGCTCAGCACCGCGCCGAGCAGGCCACCGGCGAGTCCCGGCGTCCCGGCGACGACGAGCCCGACGACTCCCCCGACGACGGCCAGGCCGACGGCGAGGAGGGCCGCCCAGAGGAGGATCCGGCGGAACACCGGCCGGACGTGGTCGAGGGCGTTCGGTGCGGTCACGAGGGGTCTCCAGGGATCGTTCGGTCGTTGGCGGCGCGGTCGAGCGGGTCGAGGCTGGCGTCGACGACGGTGTTCGAGCGGGTGGCGGCCTGCGCGGCGAACTCCGCGCGCTTCCGGCCGAGCGGGGCGAAGGTGGCGATCGCGCACACGGTGAAGCCGATCGCGACGACGGTGACCACCCAGTACCACTCGACGAAGAGGAACAGCAGGCACCCGACGGCGACGGTGGCCGTCCACGCGTAGAAGATCAGCACGGCGTGGAAGTGGGAGTGCCCCATGTCGAGCAGACGGTGGTGCAGGTGCTTCCGGTCGGCCGAGAACGGCGACTTGCCCGCGCTGAGCCGACGGGTGACGGCGAGCCCGAAGTCGAGGATCGGCACGATCAGGATCGCGAAGGGCAGCAGGATCGGGATGAACGCCGGCAGCAGGGCCTGGCGTGTCGAGATGACCGCGGGGTCGATGTTGCCCGTCACGGACACGGCGCTCGTGGCCATCAGGAACCCGACGAGCAGCGCGCCGGCGTCGCCCATGAAGAGCTTCGCCGGGTGCCAGTTGAGGACGAGGAACCCCGTGCAGGCACCGACGAGCACCGCCGTGAGCAACGAGGGCAGGTTGAAGAAGAACTCCGTCTGCACGACCACGCGGTTGATGAAGAACGTGTAGAGGAAGAACACGCCGCCGGCGATGATCGCGACCCCGGCGACCAGGCCGTCCAGACCGTCGATGAAGTTGACGGCGTTCATCACGAGCACGACGGCGAGCACGGTGAAGATCAGGCTCATGTAGGACGACCCGACCCCGAGCGTGTTGCCGATCGGCAGCGACACGATCGCCACGCCCTGCCAGGCCAGGATCCCCGCAGCGATGATCTGCCCGGCGAGCTTCGTCATCCAGTCGAGGTCCCAGATGTCGTCGGCGACACCGAGCACCACGATGATCGTCGCACCCGCGAGCACCGCGATCACGCGCCCGGGTTCCGAGAACACGAGCCGGAAGTAGTCGGTCCCCGCGATGGAGGGGAAGAGGAACCAGGCCGCCAGCAGCGACACGATCACGCCGAGGTACATCGCGATCCCGCCGAGCCGCGGTGTGGGCGTGCGGTGCACGTCGCGCTCGCGGACCTTCGGGTACCAGCCGTAGCGCAGGCCGAGCTTCCACACGGCCCAGCTGCAGACGAAGCTCACCACGGCCGCGATGGCCCCGGCGAGCAGGTAGTACTTCACGTGACGAGGTCGGCTCCGACGACCCGGACGATGTCCTCGTCGGCGATCACCCCGTGTCGGACGATCGTCAGCTTCCCGCCGGTCGAGAGGCCGGTCGCGTCGACGATGGTCGACCCGGTCGAGGCGGCGAAGCCGTCGTGCACCGCGAGCGGTCCCCCGTCGAGGTAGACCGACACGCTGTCGCCGAGCATCGACTCGGCCCGGTCCACGTCCATCGCGGCAGGGTCACCGGTCGAGTTCGCGGAGGAGACCGCGAGCGGTCCGACCTCCTGCAGCAGCTCGAGGGCGATGCGCGAGTCCGGCATGCGGAGCGCGACGGTCCCCCGGGTCTCTCCCAGGTCCCAGTCCAGCGACGGTTGCGCGCGCAGGATGACGGTGAGCCCGCCGGGCCAGAACTCGTCGACCAGGTCGCGGACCTGCTGCGGGATCTCGGTCGCCAACGCCTCGAGCGTCGGCGGTCCGGGGATCAGCACCGGGGGCGGCGACTGGCGGGTGCGGCCCTTGGCGTCGAGCAGGCGCTGGACGGCGGTCGCGCTGAAGGCGTCCGCCGCGACGCCGTAGACGGTGTCGGTCGGGACGACGACGAGTTCTCCCCGGCCGAGGGCGGCACGTGCGAGCCGCATCCCGGTCAGGAGCCCGTCGGGGTCGGTGCAGTCGTATCGGGAGGCCATGACTCGACGATGATAGTGCGACACAATGGACGGCATCGTGAACGAGACGCCCGCGCCCCGACTCCTGTTCCTCTTCGACATGGACGACGTGCTCGTCCGGTACGACTGGCGGGTCCGGATGGCGGCCCTCGGCGAGTACACCGGGCACTCCTTCGAGGAGCTCCGCCGACGCTGGTGGGACTGCGGCCACGAGTCCCGTGCCGAGGCCGGGCACTTCCCGGACGGGGACGCCTACCTCGCCGCCTTCGCCGAGGCGATGGGGTGTGCGGTGCCCGAGGCGGACTGGGCGCGCATCCGCGGCGCGGCGATGACCGAGCTGCCCGAGCGCATCGAGGCCGTCCGGATCGCGTCCGAGCACGGCCGTGTCGGCCTGCTCACGAACAACGGTCCGCTCGCGGGCCGGTGGATCGGGAGGTGGGCACCGTCGTTGCCGCCGCTCTTCGGCGAGCACCTGGACACGACGAGCAACTTCGGCGCGCGCAAGCCCGAGCCCGAGGTGTTCGAACGGGCGCTCGCGCACCACGGTGTGCCCGCCGAGCGCGCGTTCTTCGCCGACGACATGCCGGTCAACGTCGAGGCGGCCCGCGTCCTCGGCATCCACGCGGTCCTGGTCGAGGAGCACACCGACCTGCGCAGAGCGGTTCGCGCCTTCGTCGCAGCCCAGCAGCGGGTCGCCACCGCCTGACCCGTCACGTCCGCGACACGCGACGAGCGCGGTTCCTCGCAGCGCTGTACCGCTGCGCAGCTCCGCCGAGGTCGCGTCGTGCAGGCACCGGGACGACGGCCGGGAGGCCCGGAGCCACCCCGCCTAGCGGGTGGCGGTGGTCGTGCGGTCGCGCCCCGTCAGGTCGACGTGCGTCTCCGGGGACCGGAACCCCCGCCGTGCGAGCACGTCGCGCACGCCGGCGCCCTGCTGCTCGGCGTGCTCGATGACGAGGAGCCCTCCCGGGACGAGGAGCCGCCAGGCGGTGTCGGTGAGAGCCCGGACGGCGTCGAGCCCGTCGGGTCCCCCGTACAGCGCGAGCGCCGGGTCGTGGTCGCGGACCTCGGGGTCGACGGGCACCATGTCGTCGGGGACGTACGGCGGGTTCGAGACGACGACCGAGACCGTGCCGTCGAGCTCCGGGAGCGCGTCGGCGAGGTCGCCCTCGACCAGTCGGACGGTGCCGCCGTGCGCGTCGATGTTGCGCCGGGTCCAGGGCAGCGCCTGGGGTGACCGCTCGACCGCGTAGACGAGGGCGTTCGGCACCTCGGTGTCCATCGCGACGGCGATCGCCCCGCTGCCGGAGCCGAGGTCCACCGCCACCGGCTCGGCCACCGCGGTCGCACGCAGTGCGTCGATGCCGAACTGCACGACGCCCTCGGTCTCCGGCCGGGGCACGAAGACGCCCGGCCCGACGGACAGCGTCAGCGCCCGGAAGTGCGCCTCGCCCGTGATGTGCTGCAGCGGCTCGCGGGTGGTGCGACGGGCGACGGCGTACCGGAAGCGCTCGACGTGCTCCGCCGCGATGGCGCCGCCCGTCAGGGCACGGGCCTGCACGGCACCCCGCGACGTGTCGGTCGCCCAGGCGAGCAGGAGTTCGGCGTCGACGCGCGGGGTCGGGACACCGTGCGCGACGAGCGCAGCGGTCGCCTCGTCGAGGAGGCGATCCGCTGCGGACGTGGGACGCCTGTCGGAGGTGATCCGTGCCTCCAGACCGGGCCTAGGCGTCCTGGTCGCCGATGGCGGCCAGGCGTGCCTCTTCGTCCGCCTGGATGGCGGACCGGACGACGGGCTCGAGCGCACCGTTCATCACGCGGTCCAGGTCGTACGCCTTGTACCCGGTGCGGTGGTCCGCGATGCGGTTCTCCGGGAAGTTGTACGTGCGGATGCGCTCCGAACGGTCCATGCCGCGGATCTGCGACTTGCGTGCGTCCGAGGCGATGGCGTCGAGCTCCTCCTGCTGTCGCGCGAGGATGCGGGCACGCAGGACGCGCATGCCGGCCTCACGGTTCTGCAGCTGGGACTTCTCGTTCTGCATCGCCACCGTGATGCCCGTGGGCAGGTGGGTGATGCGGACTGCGGAGTCGGTCGTGTTGACCGACTGCCCGCCGGGGCCGGACGACCGGTAGACGTCGATCTTGAGGTCGTTCTGGTTGATCTGGACCTCCTCGGGCTCGTCCACCTCGGGGAACACCAGCACGCCGGTGGTCGAGGTGTGGATGCGTCCCTGCGACTCGGTCGCCGGGACGCGCTGCACCCGGTGCACACCGCCTTCGTACTTCAGGTGCGCCCAGACGCCCTGGGACGGGTCGGTCGCGTTCGACTTGATCGCGACCTGCACGTCCTTGTAGCCGCCGAGGTCGCTCTCGGTCCGCTCGAGGAGCTCGACCTTCCAGCCCTTCGTCTCGGCGTAGTGCGAGTACATGCGGAGGAGGTCGGCCGCGAAGAGCGCCGACTCCTCACCGCCCTCACCGCCCTTGATCTCCATGATGACGTCGCGGCCGTCGTCCGGGTCCCGCGGGATGAGCAGCCGGCGGAGTCGCTCCTGGCGCTCCGACAGCTGCTCCTGGAGCGCCGGGACCTCGTCCGCGAACGCCTCGTCCTCGCGGGCGAGCTCCTGGGCGGCGGCGAGGTCGTCCCCCGCCGCCTGCCAGGCCTCGTACGCGGCCTTGATCTGGTTGAGCTCGGCGTACCGCCGGTTCACCTTCTTCGCGCGGGCCGCATCGGCGTGGAGCGCGGGGTCCGACAGCTGCTGCGTCAGGTCCTCGTGTTCCGCCAGCAGCCCGGCCACCGACTCGAACACGCGTTACTCCTGGTGGCCGTCGTGGCGACCGCCGGTCGTGGGGACCGACTTCTGCACCTGGACCAGGAACTCGACGTTCGACTGCGTCTCCTTGAGGTTGCGGAGGACGACGTCGAGCGCCTGCTGCGGGTCGAGCCCGGCGAGGGCACGGCGCAGGCGCCACGTGATCTTGACCTCGTCGGCGGAGAGGAGCTGCTCCTCGCGCCGGGTGCCGGAGGCGTTGATGTCGACGGCCGGGAAGATCCGCTTGTCGGCGAGGTGCCGGTTGAGGCGGAGCTCCATGTTGCCGGTGCCCTTGAACTCCTCGAAGATGACCTCGTCCATCTTGGAGCCGGTCTCGACGAGCGCGGTGGCGAGGATGGTCAGCGAGCCGCCGTCCTCGATGTTGCGCGCAGCGCCGAAGAAGCGCTTCGGCGGGTACAGGGCCGCCGAGTCCACGCCACCGGAGAGCACGCGGCCGGAGGCCGGCGTCGCCAGGTTGTAGGCGCGGCCGAGACGGGTGATCGAGTCGAGGAGCACGACGACGTCGTGGCCCAGCTCGACCAGGCGCTTCGCACGCTCGATGGCGAGCTCGGCGACCGTGGTGTGGTCCTCCGCCGGACGGTCGAAGGTCGAGGCGATGACCTCGCCCTTCACCGAGCGCTGCATGTCGGTGACCTCTTCGGGCCGCTCGTCCACGAGCACGACCATGAGGTGCGCCTCGGGGTTGTTCTTGGCGATCGCGTTGGCGATGGCCTGCAGCACGACGGTCTTGCCGGCCTTGGGCGGCGAGACGATGAGGCCGCGCTGACCCTTGCCGATCGGTGCGACCAGGTCGATGATGCGCGTGCTGAGCTTCGCCGGCTCGGTCTCGAGGCGGAGACGCTCGTTCGGGTACAGCGGGGTCAGGTCGTGGAACTCGACACGGGCAGCTGCCTCGTCCGCGGTCTGGCCGTTGACCGAGTCCACCTTGACGAGCGCGTTGTACTTCTGGCGCGCCTGCTGCTCGTTGTCGCGCGGCTGCTTGATCGCACCGACGATCGCGTCGCCCTTGCGCAGGTGGTACTTCTTCACCTGGCCGAGGGACACGTAGACGTCGCTCGGTCCCGGCAGGTAGCCGGTCGTGCGGACGAACGCGTAGTTGTCGAGGACGTCGAGGATGCCCGCGATCGGGATGAGGACGTCGTCCTCGGTGATCTCCGGCTCGAACTCGTCGTTCTGGCCGCCGCGGCCGCGCTTGCGGTCACGCTGACGACGACCGCGGCCGGCCTCGGCCTCGTCGGCGTGCTGCTGCTGCTGGGCGTTCTGCTGCTGGCCGTTCTGCTTCTGCTGGCCGTTCTGCTTCGGCTGACGGTCGTCCTGCTTCGCGTCGCCGGACTTCTGCTCGTCCTGCTTGCCGTTCTGCTTCTGCTGCTGACCGTTCTGCTGGCCGGCGTTCGCCTGGCCACCGTTCTGCTGGCCACCGTTCTGCTGGCCGCCCTGCTGGTCACCGCTCTGCTGTTCGGTGCCCTCGGCGTTCTGCCCGCGGCCACGACCGCGACCACGGCTGCGACGTCCGCGGCGCGAACCGCCCTCGCCCTGCTGGTCGGCCTGGTCGCCCTGGTCCGTCGCCGAGGTCGGCTGCGCGCCGGTCGCCTCGTCGGTCTCGGGGGCAGCGGCCTGCTCGGCGCCGTCCCGCTGCTGGCCGCCGTCCTGCTGGCCGGCGTCCTGGTTCCCGCGGCGGCCGCGGCGGCGACCGGACTGCGCGGCCTCCTCCGCGTCCTTCTCGGCACGGACCTGGTCGAGCCCCGCGAGCAGGTCCTCGGTGCCGGTGTGCCCGTGGTTCGTGTGCTCCGCGGCCGAGGTCTGCGCGGTGTTCACCGTGCCGGCCGAGGAGGCGCGGCGCGAGCGGCGACCGCGGGGCTCCGGAGCCGACTCCGTCTGGTCGGCTGCGGCGTCGTCGGCGGCCGGCGAGGTCGCCGGTGCGGCCAGCGTCGGCTGCTCGGCGGGGGTCTCCTGCGCCGCGGGTGCGGCCTCCGCGGCGGCGGGTGCCTCGTCAGCCGGCGTCTCGGCAGCAGGGGCGGCGTCGTCGGTCGCGGGGCGCTTGTCCTCGATCGACGCGATGAGGTCGCCCTTGCGGAGCTTCGAGAGCCCCGTGATGCCGAGCGAGGAGGCGATGCGCTGGAGCTCCGGGAGACGGAGCGCGCGCAGGTCGCTGGGGATCTCCACCGGGGTGGAGTCGTTGACGTTCGTCAAGGTCGGTGTTTCCTTTCGAACCGCAGAACGCGGAGAGTTTCCACCGTCCCGGCGCATGGGTGCGCTGCGACCGCCGTTCAGACGACGGACCGGGATTCGGTGATCTGAAAGAGAGTGCCCCCGCGCACCGGACCCTGCGCCAGCGCCGACGGATCCGGTTCGGATCGGTCTGTGCGCCTACGCTGGATCGGCTTCGAGCGCCGAGTGCGGCACCACTGTAGCACCACCGAGGTCCACGGCCAGCATGAGCGCCCGCCAGTCGGACTGCGCGTGTCGCGCCACCAGGTCGGCCGCGGTGAGGCGCTGTGCCGGGTCGCTGCCCAGCACGAGCAGGCTCGGCCCGGCGCCGGAGACCACCGCGGCGAGCCCGTGCTGCCGCAGCAGACCGATCAGTGCATCGGTCTCCGGCATGGCGCTCGCACGGTACGACTGGTGCAGCCGGTCCTCGGTCGCGGCGAGCAGCAGCTCCGGGCTCTGGATGAGGGCGGCGACGAGCAGCGCCGAGCGCGACACGTTGAACGCGGCGTCCTCGTGCGGCACGCTCGCGGGCTGCAGGGACCGCGCGAGCTTCGTCGAGAGCGTCGACGTCGGCACGAAGACCACCGGCGAGACGCCTCGGTGCACCAGCAGGCGCTTGACCGCGGGACCCTCGGCGGTCATCCACGCGATCGTCAGACCACCGAAGAGCGCCGGAGCGACGTTGTCGGGGTGGCCCTCCATCTCGGTGGCCAGGGTGAGCAGGGTCGACGCGTCGAGGTCGACGACCCCTTCGAGCAGGCCGCGAGCCGCCATCAGCCCGGCGACGATGGCGGCGGCCGACGAGCCCATGCCGCGGCCGTGCGCGATCGCGTTCACGGCGTGCAGCTCGAGTCCGGGCTGCTCCACACCGGCGTGCTCGAGGCCACGACGAACGGCCTGCACCACGAGGTTCGACTCGTCGGTGGCGACCTCACCGGCACCGACGCCCTCGACGATCACGGTCGCGCCGGGCTCCGGGCGGACGCGGACGACCACCTCGTCGTAGACCGACAGCGCCAGCCCGAGCGAGTCGAAGCCCGGGCCGAGGTTCGCGGAGGTCGCCGGGACCCGCACACGGACCGCCCGTCCGGCCGGTACAGCGCTGCGGGCGTTCACGCCCTCCCCCGGTCCGGACGAGCGGTCGACGCTCACGCGGAGCCGACCAGTCCGAGCACCTCGGCGACCGACTTCGTGTCGACCGGGACGCTCGTCGGTGCGACCTCGCCGCCGTCCTCCGTGCGGAGGGCCCACTGCGGGTCCTTCAGGCCGTGGCCGGTCACCGTGATGACGACCTTCGCGCCCTGCGGCACGACACCGGCGTCCGCACGCTCGAGCAGCCCGGCGACGCCGATGGCCGACGCGGGCTCGACGAAGACCCCGACCTCGGCGGACAGGATGCGGTGCGCGGCGAGGATGCCCTCGTCGGTGATCGCACCGAAGTAGCCGTCGGTCTCGTCACGCGCCTCGAGCGCGTACTGCCACGACGCCGGGTTGCCGATGCGGATGGCGGAGGCGATGGTGTCCGGGTGGCGGACGACCTCGCCCGAGACGATCGGGGCGGAGCCGGCGGCCTGGAAGCCGAACATGCGCGGCATCCGCGTCGAGCGGCCCGCGGCGACGTCCTCGCGGTAGCCGCGGGAGTACGCGGTGTAGTTGCCCGCGTTGCCGACCGGCAGGAAGTGGAAGTCCGGGGCGTCGCCCAGCACGTCGACGACCTCGAACGCGGCGGTCTTCTGCCCCTCGATGCGGTCGTTGTTCACCGAGTTGACCAGGTGCACCGGGTAGTTGGCGGCGAGGTCGCGCGCGATGTCGAGGCAGTCGTCGAAGTTGCCCTGCACCTGCAGCAGCTGGGCGTCGTGCGCGACGGCCTGGCTGAGCTTGCCCATCGCGATCTTGCCCTCGGGCACGAGCACCGCGGCGGTGATGCCCGCGTGCGTGGCGTAGGCGGCCGCCGAGGCGCTGGTGTTGCCGGTCGACGCGCAGATGACGGCCTTCGCGCCGTGCTCGACGGCCTTCGAGATCGCCATCGTCATGCCGCGGTCCTTGAACGACCCGGTCGGGTTCATGCCCTCGAACTTGACGTACACGTCCGCGCCGGTGCGCTCCGACAGGCGTCGGGCCGGGATGAGCGGCGTGCCGCCCTCGCCGAGGGTGACGACGGGCGTCGCCTCGGTGACGTCGAGACGGTCGGCGTACTCGCGCAGGACTCCCTGCCACTGGTGGGCCATCAGGCTCTCCTTGTTCGGTGTTGTGCAGTCGGGTTGCTGACGGTGCGGGGCTAGGCCCCGACCACCCGCAGGACGCTGGTGATCTCGACGACGACGTCCTCGCTCCGGAGCGCGACGACCGTGGCGGCCAGGTCGGACTCGCGGGCGAGGTGCGTGCCGATGACGAGGTTCGCGGTGCCGGCCGTGCCGTCGCCCGGGTCGGTCGCGGCGGACTGCTCGACGGTCTCGACGCTCACGCCGTGCTTCGCCAGGACGCCGGCGACGGTGGACAGCACGCCGGGGGCGTCGGCCACGTGCAGCGTGATCTGGTAACGGGTGCGGACCGTCCCGATCGGGAAGACCGGCAGCGCCGACTGGGTCGACTCCGCGATGCCGGGGCCGCCGATGACGTGACGACGGGCGGCGGACACCAGGTCGCCGAGCACGGCCGACGCGGTCTCGACGCCACCGGCACCGGCGCCGTAGAACATCAGGTCGCCGGCGGCCTCGGCCTCGACGAACACGGCGTTCTTCGCCCCGTGCACACTGGCGAGCGGGTGCGACTCCGGCACGAGCGCCGGGTAGACACGGGCGCTGACGCCCTCGACGCCGTCCTCGTCGGTCAGGCGCTCGGCGGTCGCCAGGATCTTCACGACGTAGCCGGCCTTCCGCGCGGCGCGGACCTGCTCGATCGTGACGGCGGTGATGCCCTCGCGGTGCACGGCGGCCAGGGGCACGGAGGTGTGGAACGCGAGCGAGGCCAGGATGGCGGCCTTCTGCGCGGCGTCGTAGCCCTCGACGTCGGCGGTCGGGTCGGCCTCGGCGTACCCGAGCTCCGTGGCGGTCGCGAGGGCCGCCTCGAAGGTCGAGCCCTCGCGGTCCATCAGGTCGAGGATGAAGTTCGTCGTGCCGTTGACGATGCCCATGATCCGCTCGATGCGGTCGCCCGCGAGCGAGTCGTGCAGCGGCCGGATGATCGGGATCGCGCCGGCGACCGCGGCCTCGTAGTAGAGCTGTGCGCCGACCTGCTCCGCCGCGGCGAAGAGCTCGGGGCCGTGCGTGGCGAGGAGCGCCTTGTTGCCGGTGACGACGTCCGCACCGGACTGCAGCGCCTGGAGCACCAGCGTGCGCGCGGGCTCGATGCCGCCGATCAGCTCGACGACGATGTCCGCGCCGAGGATGAGCGACTGCGCGTCCGTCGTGAAGAGCTCCTTCGGCAGGTCCACGTCGCGCGGAGCGTCGAGGTCCCGCACCGCGATGCCGACGAGCTCGAGGCCGGCACCCGCGCGCGAGGCCAGCTCGTCGCCGTGCTCGAGGAGCAGGCGCGCCACCTGGGAACCGACGGAGCCGGCTCCGAGCAGCGCGACGCGGACGTTGCGGTATTCGATCATGTGGTGCGCATTCCTGTGGGGCGGGCGGCAGCCCGGTCGGGTCGGGGTCAGCGGCGTCAGCCGGCGACGACCCCCGTGTCGCGGGCGAGCAGGTCGTCGATCGACTCGCCACGGACGAGGATACGGGCTGCGCCGTCCGCGACCGCGACGACCGGCGGACGGCCCACGTGGTTGTAGTTGCTGGCGAGGGACCAGCAGTAGGCACCGGTCGCCGCGACGGCGAGCAGGTCACCGCGGTGCACGTCGCCCGGCAGGTACTCGTCGTTCACGACGATGTCGCCCGACTCGCAGTGCTTGCCGACGACCCGGGTCAGCACCGCCGGGGCGTCCGAGCTGCGGGCGAGCCGGGCCGTGTAGTCGGCGCCGTACAGCGCCGGACGGGCGTTGTCGCTCATGCCGCCGTCGACCGACACGTAGGTGCGGGTCGCCGAGGAGCCGTCCTCGGTCTCCAGCGAGACGGGCTTGACGGTGCCGACGCGGTACAGCGTGGTGCCGGCCGGGCCGACGATGTAGCGACCGGGCTCGACGGCGATCTCCGGGACGGGGATGCCCCGCTCGGTGCAGGCGTCGGCGACGATCGTGGCGAGGGCCTCGGCGACGTCCTCGGGCGCGAACGCCTCGTCTGCCTCGGTGTAGTCGATGCCCCACCCGCCGCCGAGGTTCAGCTCCGGGACCGGACCCGTCGCCACGAGTTCGGCGTGCACGTCCATCAGTCGCCGAGCTGCCTCACGGAACCCGGACTCGTCGAAGATCTGGGACCCGATGTGCGAGTGGAGCCCGACGAAGGCGAGCGACGGCTCTGCCCGGACCGCCGCCGCGGCGGCGACGGCCTCGCTCAGGGGGATGCCGAACTTCTGGTCCTCACGCGCCGTGGCGAGGTACTCGTGCGTCGAGGCGTGCACGCCGCTGTTGATCCGGATGCGCACGCGCTGGACCGTGCCGGCGTCGGCGGCGGCACGCGCGACGCGGCCGATCTCCTCGTGGCTGTCGAGGACGATCGTGCCGAGGCCGACCTCGACCGCGCGGGCGATCTCGGCGTCCGACTTGTCGTTGCCGTGGAAGCCGAGCAGCGCGGGGTCCGCTCCCCCGGCCAGCGCGACGGCGAGCTCACCGGCGGTGCACACGTCCAACCGCAGTCCGGCCTCGGTCATCCACGCGGCGACCTGGGTCGTGAAGAACGCCTTGGCGGCGTAGTACACGTGGGCCCGCGTGCCGATGCGGGCGAACGCCTCGGTGAAGGCCGTGCGGACCCTCGACGCGCGTGCCTGGACGTCCCGCTCGTCGACGACGTAGAGCGGGGAACCGAACCGGGCGACCAGGTCCGACGCCGTGATGCCGCCGACGGCGAGCTCACCGTCGTCCGTCCGCGTGGCCGAGGCCGGCCAGATGCGCGCGGTCAGCGCGGAGGCGTCGGCGGGGAACCGCAGCCGCGGCGGGGCAAGGGGGTTGGCGCTCACGGGACCCGATCCTACCGAGCCGCCACGGGCCTCCAGGCCGGTGTTACGCCCGTCGACCGCGGTGGTGACGCGCCGGGATCGACGGCGTCAGCCGCAGTCGCCGACCGTGCGCAGGCCCTGCTCGGTCAGCGGCAGCGAGTCGGCGGTGACCCGGACGGTGGCCTCGGCGGAGGTCACGTCGACGGACCGGACCCGGAGCTGCTCGGGCAGGAACTGCGCTGTGCAGACCTGCACCGGGACGCCCGTGACGCCGGGGATGCGGTCGACCTTCAGGCCGAGGTCCGAGTTCGTGATGCGGACGCTCTGCGGGGTGATCGTGACGCCACGGCCGTCCTGCTGCGCCACCACGTCGCCGGTGGCCGCGTAGCCGATGTCGTACCCGAGCACCGCGGTCGAACCGGACAGCTCGACGCCGCCGTCGACGAGCCGGAGCCGCTCGAACAGCGGACTGTACTTCGCCAGGTCCTGCACGCTCGTCGCGGCGAGGGTGACGTGGCCGTCGACGTCGCGCACGTCGCCCTTGCCGTCCACCGGGACGTCGCGAGCGGTGACGTCGGCGGCCAGCGGGACCCCGTCGACGGTCAGCCGGTCCGAGGTGATGTCGACCCGGTCGAGCGTGCCGGCGAGCAGCTGCGGGACGACGATGCCCTCGGCGTGTGCGGTGACCTCGCCGGTGGCGCCCTCCGGGAGGGACTGCTCGACCTGGTCGGCGATGATCCGGTCGACGACGCCCCGGAGCACGAACTCCGCGACGACGACGAGCGCGGCGAGCACGAGCACCAGGACGACGAGGACGACGGGCCAGCGACGGCGCTTCCGGGTGGGCTCGGTGGCGACGGACATGCGTCCCACCCTGCCAGGTGCTCCCCGCAGCCGGCCTGGAGGCGCGGTGTGCGCCCGGTGTGCGCGCTGCGGCGGGCGGGGCGCGGTGGGGCGCGGCTGGGCGCGGCGGGCAGCGCCCGGTATGCGGCGCGCGACGGCGCGACGTGCTCGCGCACGAGCGGAAGCACGTCGCGCCACGTGATCACGTGGCGCGACGTGCTTCCGGTTGTGCGGATGCGTGCTGGGCGCGCCGGCGACGAACCATTGAAACGACATCGAACCAGGCGGATCGCCTGGTTCGATGTCGAGAACGTGGTTCGACGCGACGCGACGCGACGCGACGCGACGCCGCGCGCCGCGCTACATGCGCTCGGGCGCACTCACCCCGAGGAGGCCGAGGCCGTTGCGGACGACCTGCCCGGTCGCGTCGTTCAGCCACAGGCGCGTGCGGTGCAGGTCCGACACGGCCTCGTCGCCGAGCGGCGTCACCCGGCAGGAGTCGTACCAGCGGTGGTAGAGCCCGGCGAGCTGCTCGATGTACCGCGCGATGCGGTGCGGCTCGCGGAGCTCCGCGGCCTGGCGCACCACGCGCGGGTACTCGGCGAGGGCTCCGAGGAGGGCGCTCTCCGTCTCGTGCGTGAGCAGGGACGCGTCGAACGCGGAGCGGTCCACGCCCGAGGCGGCGGCGTTGCGGGCGACCGACTGCGTGCGGGCGTGGGCGTACTGCACGTAGAAGACCGGGTTGTCGTTGGTGCGCTTGGTGAGCAGGTCGAGGTCGATGTCGATCGAGGTGTCGCTCGCGAACCGCACGAGGGCGTAGCGACCGGCGTCGACACCCACGGCGTCGACGAGGTCCTCCATCGACACGATCGTGCCGTTGCGCTTCGACATGCGGAAGGGCTGGCCGTCCTTGAGCAGGTTCACCATCTGGCCGATGAGGATCTCGAGGTTCTTGCCGGGCTCGTCACCGAACGCCGCGCACATCGCCATCATGCGACCGACGTAGCCGTGGTGGTCCGCGCCGAGCATGATGAGGTTGCGCTCGAACCCGCGCTCGCGCTTGTCGAGGTAGTACGCCAGGTCGCCCGCGATGTACGCCGGCTGCCCGTCGGACTTGATCACGACGCGGTCGCGGTCGTCGCCGAAGTCGGTCGTGCGGAGCCAGAGCGCACCCTCGGCCTCGTACATCTTGCCGAGGGACTGCAGCCGCTCGATGGCCCGCTCGACGGCCTTCGACTCGTGCAGCGAGTTCTCGTGGAAGTAGACGTCGAAGTCCACGCCGAAGTCGTGCAGCGAGGACTTGATGTCGGTGAACATGAACTCGACGCCCTCGCGGCGGAACAGCTCCTGCGCCTCGTCGCGCGGCAGGTCGCGCACGTCGGTGCCGGCGGGCAGCGTCGCGATGACCCGCGCGGCGATCTCGCCGATGTAGGCACCGCCGTAGCCGTCCTCCGGCGTGGGCTCCCCCAGCGCCGAGGCGACGAGCGACCGGGCGAAGCGGTCGATCTGTGCGCCGTGGTCGTTGAAGTAGTACTCACGGGTGACGAGGCCGCCCTGCGCCTCGAACACGCGGGCGAGCGAGTCACCGACGGCGGCCCAGCGCACACCGCCCATGTGGATCGGACCGGTCGGGTTCGCGGACACGAACTCGAGGTCGATGGACACGCCCTCGTACAGGTCGCCGTGTCCGAACGCGTCGGCCTGGTCGACGATCGTGCGGGCGATCTCACCGGCGGCGGCGGCCTCGAGCGTGATGTTGATGAAGCCGGGGCCGGCGACGTCGACGGACGCGACACCGTCGAGCTCGGTCAGCTCGCCGGCGATCTCGGTCGCGAGCTCGCGCGGGTTCGTACCGAGGCGCTTCGCGAGCTGCATCGCCGCGTTCGAGGCCCAGTCGCCGTGCGCACGGTTCTTCGGCCGCTCGAGGGCCACGTGGGACTCCCCGATCGTCACGGTGTCGGACGCGCCTCGTCGCTCGACGATCCCGGTCAGGATCGACAGGTACGCGGCGGAGAGTTCGGCAGGAGTCACGAGGGTCGAGTCTACCGGGACGCCCAGGTGCCTCGCGGGCCGGTGCCGGACGGCGTGCAGCATCATGGCTGGATGACCTCCCGCAGCCGTGTCCGGGCGATCACCGTCGCCCTGCTCTCCGTGTCCGCCGCCGTCGCCCTGTCCGGCTGCACGGGCGGGTCCGACGACGCGGCCCCGAGCGCGAGCGCCACCCCGATCGGCACCGCCGTGCAGCAGACGTGCGCCGAGCTGCTGCCCACGAGCGTCCTCGCCGTCTACGGCAAGACCTTCGAGCAGGACACGACCTGGACGCCCGCGAAGGGCACGCCGGCCGCGACGATCGCCCGCCAGCGCGGCCGGGTCTGCCACCTCGTCGCCACCGACGACCCGTCGACGACGATCACGCTCGCCGTGGCGCACCTGCCTGAGAAGTCGCTCACGACGCTCAAGGACGCCCTCTACGAGCGCGGTGGGTCCGTCCCGACCTACCGCGTCGAGGGCTACTACGCGCTGGACGACGGCGTCGGCCGCGCGGACGCCTTCCCGGATCCGTACTGGGTCACCACCGAGTCGACGCTGTACACCGAGCCCGGCGGGGCGCAGCCCGTCGTGGACGCGGTGCGCTCCGTGCTGCTGCCGTCCGCGTCGGCCAGCCCGGCGGGCTGACGGCAGCGCAGCCGGACGGGAGGCACGGTGCGGGCCCGTGCCGCGCCTCCCGTCCGACGGCGGTCGCGACACGGACGCGACACGCGCTGTCGGGACCGGCTCGCGTTACCTGCTACGGTTGATCTCACCCACGAGCCCCCATAGCTCAGGGGATAGAGCACTGCCCTCCGGAGGCAGGGGCGGAGGTTCGAATCCTCCTGGGGGCACATCGAGCCCCCGGCGTCATCGCCGGGGGCTCTCCTCGTGCACGGGGTGCGTCGCCCGGTCCGGGGCCACCCGTTCCGCCTCGGGGCGCACCTCGTCCCAGAGCGCGTCGAGCGACAGTCGGACGACGCTCGCGACCGCGGCGATCGTGGCGAACGACGGCGTCGCGATGCGACCGGTCTCGATCTTCCGCAGGGTCTCGGGCGACACGCCCGCATCGAGGGCGACGTCGAGGATCGAGCGCTCACCCCGAGCGCGACGGAGCAGTGCGCCGAGCCGGCGACCGCGTTCCAGCTCGGCGGGGCTCAGCGGGAGTCGGACCATGGCGCCGATACTAGTACCGGCCAGACAATACCGGTACGATCATCGGCATGATCGAGATCCTCTCCCCCACCGAGGTCGACCGGGCCCGTCGCACCGGCGCCCTCGTCGGCACGATCCTGCAGACCCTCCGGGAGCGGACGACGGTCGGCACGAACCTGCTCGAGGTGGACGGGTGGACCCGGACGATGATCGAGGACGCCGGCGCGGTCTCCTGCTACGTCGACTACGCCCCCTCGTTCGGTCGTGGCCCCTTCGGCCACCACGTCTGCACCGCGGTGAACGACGCGGTGCTCCACGGCCTGCCGCACGACCGCGAGCTCGCCGACGGCGACCTGCTCACCCTGGACCTCGCGGTGACCCTGGACGGGATCGCCGCCGACGCGGCGATCAGCTTCGTCGTCGGGCGCGCCGACCCGGCGGACACCGCCCTGATCGACGCCACCGAACGGGCGCTGGCCGCCGGCATCGCCGCCGCGGGCCCCGGCGTCCGGACCGGGGACGTGTCGCACGCCATCGGCGAGGTCCTCACCGCCGCGGGCTACCCCGTGAACACCGAGTTCGGCGGGCACGGCATCGGCTCGACGATGCACCAGGACCCGCACGTGGCGAACACGGGTCGGCCGGGGCGCGGCTACACCCTGCGACCGGGGCTGCTCCTCGCGCTCGAGCCCTGGGTGATGGCGGACACGGACGAGCTCGTCACCGATCCCGACGGGTGGACGCTGCGGAGCGCGACGGGGGCGAGGACCGCGCACACCGAGCACACCGTCGCGATCACCGAGGACGGCGTCGAGGTGCTCACCCGTCCCGGCAGCTGACGCGGTCGAGGCCGGCCACTGCGCCTCCGCGTCAGCGTCTCGGCGCCTCCACGTCAGCGCGAGGCTGGAGCGGTCGCCGCGGACCCGGCGCGGGCTCAGGCGTGCGTGAGCGCGATGAGCGCGACGTTCATGGTGCTGTAGGCGCCCTCGGAGCGCGTGGCCTGTCGGACCCGGCCCCGGAGGACCTCGTAGCGGCCGTCCTGCTCACGGACGAAGCCGATGACACCGCTCGCCGGTGTCGAGACGCGGTGGTAGCCGTCCTCCAGTGGGACGACCTCGGTGCTCGTCGTACGCTCCATCGCTTTCCCCTTCCGCTCGTCGTCGAACGATGGCCTCCACCATACCCCGGTCCGGGGTACAAGTCCTCCACATGACGGACGTCGCCGGGGGTCGTCCGAGGATCCACC
Source organism: Curtobacterium sp. MR_MD2014 (assembly GCF_000772085.1). Taxonomy (NCBI): domain Bacteria; kingdom Bacillati; phylum Actinomycetota; class Actinomycetes; order Micrococcales; family Microbacteriaceae; genus Curtobacterium; species Curtobacterium sp. MR_MD2014. The sequence goes on from NZ_CP009755.1 coordinate 1,984,190, forward strand.
CGCTGTGTGCGTGCTCTGGATAGCATCGGGGCGACGGCGCCCGTGCGGGGGCCGTCGGGGGCGCAACGTGGGCTCCCGGACGACGGATGGAGGACGGATGCGAGCGGCTCACCACGGATCGCGCACCGACGATGGATCGGCCCCTCGGGCGCTCGGTCGGCATCGCGAAGGCCCCCACGCGGCCGTCCGCGGCGCCCGCTCGGCGATCACACGCGCCGTGGGTCGGATCGGCGCCGTGCTCCTCGCCGCCGGACTCGTGATCACGCCCGCCGCAGCAGCCCACGCGACGGACCCGGTCGACCTCGGCGGTGCCTACGTGGTCGACGAGGCCGGTGCCCTCAGCAGCGGTCAGCCGACCCAGGTCGAACGGGCGGTCCAGGACCTCTACGACCGGACGCAGACGCAGCTCTACGTGGTCTACGTGCCGACCTTCACGAACCCGACCGACCACGCCGCCTGGGGTGACGCCCTGATGGAGCGCAACCAGATCGACTCCGACGCGATCGTGCTCTCCGTGGCGGTCGACGACCGGATCGCCGACATCCAGCAGACGAACGCGACCGCACTGTCGAGCAGCGACGTCGAGTCCGCCTACCAGCAGGACGCCGTCCCGCAGCTGCGGGACGGCGACTGGGCGGGCGCCGCCGTCGCCCTCGCGGACGGACTCGTCTCCTCGCAGGCCCCGCCGGACCTCACCTGGCTGTGGGTCCTGCTGCTCGTGGTCGTCGTCGGTGCGGTCGTCGCCGTCCTGGTGATCCGCACCCGCAACAAGCGACGCACCGCCGAGGCCGCACGAGCGCAGGAGGCGTCCCTCGCCGGGCTCGAGCGCAAGGCGGGCGCGGCGCTGGTCACCATCGACGACGAGCTCCGGACGGCCGAGCAGGAGGTCGGCTTCGCCACGGCACAGTTCGGCGAGGACGCGGCGAAGCCCTTCGCCGAGGCCGTCGCGACCGCGAAGCGGAACGTGCGGCAGGCGTTCTCCTACCAGCAGCAGCTCGACGACGAGGTACCGGACTCCCCGCAGCAGCGCGCGCAGTGGGCGAACCAGATCGTCGCCATCTGCGAGCAGGCCCACGCGTCCATCGACGAGCAGACCGAGGCCTTCGACCACCTGCGGTCCCTCGAGGACGGGGTCGAGGACGCCGCGACCGCCCTCGCCTCCGCGGTCGCGGCAGCCCCGGTCGAGCTCGACGCCGCCCGCCGCGCGCTCGACCGGGTGCGCGGGTCGTACGGCGGCCGGACCCTGGCGACGGTCTCCGACAACGTCGACCAGGCCGAGCAGGTCCTCGGCTACGCGACGGAGCGGTCGCAGGCGGCGACCGCGGCCATCGCGTCCGGGGACAAGGGCGAGGCGGTCATCGCCGTGCGCGACGCCCAGCACGCGCTCGCACAGGTGCAGCAGCTGACCGCGAGTGCGACCGGCGCCGAGCGCACCTTCGCCGAGGCGACCGCCCGGGTCCAGGCGATGCGCGCAGACATCGAGGGAGACGTCGCCGCAGCCCGTTCGATGCGGTCCGGCGACCCGGCCCTCGCGGCCGCGGTGACCCGTGCCGACACCGTCCTCCGCCAGGGCTCCGACCCGCGCGACCCGATCGCCGCCGTCGACGCGCTGACGAAGGCGAACACCGAGATCGACGCCGCACTGGCCGCAGCACGCGGTGCGCAGGAGCAGCAGCAGCGGGCACGCCGCGCCCTCGACGACGCCCTGCGCGACGCCCGGGCCCGGATCAGCCAGGCGCGCGACTTCATCTCGCTCCGCCGGGGAGCCGTCGGCACGACGGCCCGGACGCGCCTGTCCGAGGCCGAGCGCGCGCTCGACGACGCGGTCGACCTCGCCACGAGCGACCCCGCCCGCGCCCTCGGGGCTGCACGCGCCGCCGAGCAGTACGCCGCCGCGGCGATGGACGCGGCGAACGACGACATGGGCGGATGGCCCGGGCAGGGCGGCGGCGGCAACGGCGCACAGCTCGGGGGCCTCGTGACCGGGATCGTGCTCGGCGGCCTCCTCGGCGGACGCGGCGGCAGCTACGGGGGCGGCTCCTTCGGCGGTGGGGGCTTCGGCGGCGGCGGGGGCTTCAGCGGCGGCGGGGGCTTCGGCGGAGGCGGCGGCGGGGGCGGCGGAGGCGGCGGAGGCTTCTCCGGCGGCGGCCGCTTCTGACAGCCGACACCACCCCCTCGGGACACACGACCACCAGGACCAGCAGCACCACGAGAGACCTTCCACGAAAGGGAACACAATGGCAAAGCAGACGATTCTCGGCCGGATCTCCTCGCTCATCCGGGCGAACGTGAACCAGCTCATCGACGACGCCGAGGACCCGCAGAAGATGCTGGACCAGCTCGTCCGCGACTACACGAACAACATCGCCGACGCGAAGACGGCGATCGCGCAGACGATCGGTAACCTCCGCCTGCTCGAGCAGGACCACGAGGAGGACAAGCGCGCGGCGACCGAGTGGGGTCAGAAGGCCGCCAACGCCTCGGCCGCCGCCGACAAGTACCGCGCCGAGGGCAAGACCGCGGACGCCGACAAGTTCGACAACCTCGCGAAGATCGCGATCGGCAAGCAGATCGCGGCCGAGCAGGAGGTCAAGGACAACGAGGGCCCGCTCGCCACGCAGAACGAGCAGGTCGAGAAGCTCAAGTCCGGGCTGGCCGGCATGGAGCAGAAGCTCGAACAGCTCAAGGCCAAGCGCGACTCGCTCGTCGCCCGTCAGAAGACTGCCGAGGCGCAGTCCAAGGTCAACGACGCCATCGGCAACATCGACATCACCGATCCGACGAGCGACCTCAACCGCTTCGAGGAGAAGGTCCGCCGCGAGGAGGCGAAGGTCCTCGGGCAGCAGGAACTGCAGTCGTCGAGCCTGGACGCGCAGTTCGAGAGCCTGGAGGACGTGGGTCGCGACGCCGAGGTCGAGGCACGTCTCGCCGCGCTGAAGAACGGCGGGTCCGCGGGTATCTGACGCGGAACTGCGGACGGCGCCGGACCCTGCTGCCAGACTGAGACGATGCAGTTCCTCGTCGTCGGTCAGTGGCAGGGTTCGGCGTCGTCGCGCGCGATGCGCCTCGGCGACGGAGCACAGGCCATCGCAGCCGATCTCCCCCGCGCCGCCACGACCGTCGTCGACGTGCCGGCCGGCGCGGGCGACCGGCTCGAGACCGCCGTCGCCCGCTACACGTCGGTCCGTGCCGTGGCCGACCGCGTCGCCGAGGAGACCGGCGTCGCGAGCGAACCCGTCCTGGTGGTCGGTGGTGACGGGTCGAGCGTGCTCGGCGCCTCCGTGCTCGTGCGTCCGGACACCGCGTTCGTGCGCATCGCCGGATCGAGCGGCTACCGGTCGCTGAACCGCGCACAACCCGTCGCCGCCGAGACCGCCGTCCTGCGCCTGCTCGTCGACCGCCCGGAGGACCTCTTCCCCGACCTGCCGGTCCTGGACCCGGCCAGGGTCGTGCTCGCCGGGATCCGCGGAGTCGAGGACGCCGAGATCGCCGCCCTCGACCGGGTCGGGATCACCCACCTCGACGTGGACGCGGCGACGCCGGACGCGATCGCGGTCGCGGTCGGGTCCACCGGCGCCGAGCGCGTCTTCGTCCACGTCGACCTCGACGTGCTCGACCCGGCCGAGGTGGACGGGCTGCTCGAGCCGGTGCCCTTCGGGATCGACGCCTCCGGTCTGGTCGAGCGCATCCAGGCCGCGACGCGGGGACGGCGACTCGTCGGGGCCGCGCTGACCGGCTTCGCACCGGTGGACCCCGACAGAGCGGTCGACGACCTGGGAGTGATCCTGCGTGCGGTCGGTGCCCTGACGACCGCGTCCCGCACCACCGACCGCGGCTGACCGGTCCTCCGGATCCGCGCCGCGCCGTGCACGGCCGACGCCCCGCCGCTCCGCGTAGGTTCGGGAGCATGACGGACTACGACCTCATCGTGATCGGCGCCGGCGCAGTCGGCGAGAACGTGGCGGACTACGCCCACAAGCGCGGCCTGTCGGTCGCCGTGGTCGAGGCCGAACTGGTCGGCGGTGAGTGCTCCTACTGGGCGTGCATGCCGTCGAAGGCGCTCCTCCGCAGCGGCCACGCGGTCGCGGCTGCGAAGCGCGTCGACGGTGCCGCGCAGGCGGTCACCGGGCACGTGGACGCCGCGAAGGTGCTCGCGCGCCGCAACTCCTTCACCTCCGACTACCAGGACGACAGCCAGGTGGCCTGGCTCGAGTCCGCCGACATCGCCCTGATCCGCGGCCACGCCCGCATCACCGGCGAGAAGACCATCGAGGTCGGCGGCGAGACGCACACCGCACGCGCCGCCGTCGCCGTCGTGACCGGTTCGCTGCACCAGCTGCCGGACGTCTCCGGTCTCGCGGACGCGCAGCCGTGGGGTACCCGCGAGGGCACCAGCGCCCAACAGGTCCCGGAGAGCCTGCTCGTCATCGGCGGCGGCGTCGCCGGCTCCGAGCTCGCGACCGCGTGGGCCTCCCTCGGGTCGAAGGTCACCCTGGTCGCCCGGCACGGGCTGCTCGGCGGCATGGAGCCGTTCGCCGGTGAGCTCGTCGCCGACGCGATGCGGGAGCTCGGCATCGACGTCCGCACCGGTGTCAGCCCGACACGGGTCGACCGCGACGAGCACGGCCTGGTCACCACGACGCTCGACGACGGCACCACGGTCGTGACGAGCGAGGTCCTCGCGGCGACGGGTCGGAAGGCGCACACCGCCGACCTCGGCCTCGACTCCGTGGGGCTCACCCCGGGCGACTGGCTGCAGGTCGACGACACGATGCTCGTGCAGGGCACCGACTGGCTCTACGCCGTCGGCGACGTCAACCACCGCGCACTCCTCACCCACCAGGGCAAGTACCAGGCACGCGCCGCCGGCGAGGCCATCGCCGCACGGGCGCAGGGCCGCCCGGTGCACGCCGAGCCCTGGGGCGCCCACGTCGCGACCGCCGACCACGCAGCCGTCCCGCAGGTCACCTTCACCGACCCCGAGGTGGCGAGCATCGGCCTGACCGAGACCGCGGCACGCGAGCAGGGCATCGACGTCCGCGCGGTCGAGTACGACCTCGGTGCGATCGCCGGCTCGGCGCTGCAGGCCGACGGCTACACCGGCCGGGCGAAGATGGTCGTCGACGAGTCCCGCGGCGTCGTCGTCGGCGTGACCTTCGTCGGACAGGACGTCGCCGAGATGCTCCACGCGGCGACGGTCGCGGTCGTCGGCGAGGTCCCCGTCGACCGGCTCTGGCACGCGGTCCCGGCGTACCCGACGATGAACGAGGTCTGGCTCCGCCTGCTCGAGACCTACGGCCGACCGGAGTAGGGGTGCGCAACCCGCTCCTCGACTCCCCCGTCTCGCGCGCCGGTTGGGTGTTCGCCACCGCGGTCGGACTGGCCGTCGGGGTGCCCTTCTCGACCGGGCGGATCCGGGTCGAGGACGGGTTGATCGTGTGCACGGGGCTGCCGCGCTGGGCGTTCCGGCGCGGCGGCACGTGCGTCGGGTCGGTGTACCTGACGCGGGACAACGACGGCCCGCGCGTGCTGCGGCACGAACGGGTGCACGTGACGCAGTGGCGTCGCTACGGCATGCTCATGCCGCTGCTCTACGCCCTCGCGGGGCGCGACGCCGCCCGCAACCGCTTCGAGGTGGAGGCCGGTCTCGAGGACGGCGGCTACCGCTGACCCGGTGACCCACCACCGGACGGGAGGCGCACGGCGGGTCCGAAACGTGCCTCCCGTCCGGCAGGCGGTCCGCTCCGAGCCACCGAGCGGGCCGGATCCGTCACGCTCGCCGCACGGGCCGACCGATCGCACCCGCTGGACGAACGCGAGCGGCGCGTCCTGCCCGCTCGGGGCAGGCAGCACCCGCGCCGAGCCGTCGGCGGTCAGGCGACGCGCCGGCGCGGCACCACCAGGGGTGTCCCGGTCTCCGGGTCGGGCACGACCACGCAGGGCAGTCCGAACACGTCCTCCACCAGCTCCGAGGTCAGCACCGCGGCCGGCGTGCCCTGTGCCACGATCGCCCCGTCGCGCATCGCCACGAGGTGCGTCGCGTACCGGGCGGCCTGGTTCAGGTCGTGGAGCACCGCCACGACGGTGCGGCCCGCCGCGTGCAGTGCCGAGGCGAGCTCGAGCACGTCGTACTGGTGCGCGATGTCGAGGAACGTCGTCGGCTCGTCGAGCAGGACGATGTCGGTCTCCTGCGCCAGCACCATCGCGATCCACACGCGCTGCCGCTGCCCACCCGAGAGCTCACCGACGCTCCGGTCGGCGAGCGACACGGTGTCGGTCTGCTCCAGCGCGGCCTGCACGGCGGTGCGGTCGGAGCCGGACGACGGGTGCAGCAGGTCCTGGTGCGGGAAGCGGCCGCGGGACACGAGGTCCCGGACGGTGATGCCCTCGGGTGCGACGGGCGTCTGGGGCAGCATGCCGACCCGACGGGCGACGGCCTTCGGGCGGAGCGAGTCGATCGGGGTGCCGTCGAGGAACACCGTGCCGGCGCTCGGCCGGAGGGTGCGGGCGAACGCCTTCAACAGGGTCGACTTGCCGCAGGCGTTCGGACCGACGATCACGGTGAGTTCCCCGTCGGGCACGTCGACGTCGAGCGACGACACCACGGTCCGGTCGTCGTACGCCAGGGTCAGCCCGCGCGCCCCCAGGGCCGTCGTCGGGACGGGACCACCGGCTCGCCCGGACGGCGCCGGGGCGGACGCTGCCGTGTTCAGTGCTCGGCCTTGCCGTGCCGCCAGTACCCCATGAACGCGACCTGCCGACGGTCGAGTCCGACGCCGCGCACGAGGTGTCGGCGGAGCTCCTTCACGCAACCGGCCTCGCCCGCGATCCAGGCGTACACCGGTCGCTCGTCGAGCGCGGCCGGCACGTCCCAGAGCACCTGCTCGTCGACGTCCACGTCGGCCAGGTCCACGGCGCCGCGCACCGGCTCCGCCACCGAGGCGGCCCCGGTCGTGACCTCGGCGGCCCAGGCGTGCACCTGGTCCGTCATCCGGACCCCGTGCGAGGCACCGTTGCGGGCGATCCACCGCACCTCGACACCGGCGGGTGCGGTGACCGGCAGCCGGTCGGCGTCGGTCGGGACCTCGATGAAGACGTGTCCGACGGTCGCCACGTCGAGTGCCTCGAGGATGGCGCAGATCGCGGGAGCGGCGGTCTCGTCCCCGGCGAGCAGGATCCGGGTCGCGCTCCCCGGCGCGAACTCGGCGGCGCCGCTCGGCAGCTCGGCGGGCGAGGACGGCACGGCCGGACCGACGATGCGGAGCTCGTCCCCGACACGGCACGCCGACACCCACCGCGAGGCCGGTCCGGTGTCCCCGTGCGCCACGAAGTCGATGTCGAGCTCGCGGGCGTCCGGGCGGAAGGACCGGACGGTGTAGGTGCGCAGCGGGTTCCGCTCGGCGTCGGGCAGTGCGCGCCACGCGCCGTACCAGTCGTCACCGTCGGGCAGGTCGGTGAACCCGTGTCCGGGGATCGGCAGGACGACCTTGATCCGCTGGTCGAGCCCGACCGCGGAGAAGTCCGCGAGCGCGTCACCGGTGAGCGTCACCCGGACGAACGACGGGGTGAGCGCCGACACGGCCGCGACGCGGACGGAGAAGACTCGGTACCGGGCTGCCACGAGGTACGAGTATGGCATGCCTTACCTAAGGCTTCCAGGGTGCAACGGGGTACCCGACGGGGTGCGAGGATCGGACCCGTGCACGAACCCGACGACGAATTCTCGGACCTGGCCGCGCTGGCGGCTGCGAGCGGCGTGACGGAGCCGCTCCGCGCCTCCCGGCAGGTGGTCCGGACCGACGACGGACGCGAGACCGCGGCGATCCGCTGGGACACGGCGGACGGCCGGGAGGCACGGATCACCTACCTGCACGGGCTCGGCATCGACGCGCACAGCTTCGACCAGACCGCGATCGCGGTCGGGCAACCGGCGGTCGCCCTCGACCTGCCCGGGCACGGCCGGTCGTCCTGGCGGGACGACGCCGACTACGGCGCGAGCGCGACGGCTCCGCAGGTGCTGGCCGCGCTCGACGCCCTCGGGGTCCCGCCGGGCGTGGTCGTCGGTCACTCGCTCGGTGCCATCCTCGCCGCCCGCCTGGCCGCGACCTCACCCGAGCGCGTCACCGGCCTGGTGCTCGTGGACATGTCCCCGGACTTCGCGCAGCGCGCCGTCGACCGCATCGCCCGGGCGCTGGAGGACGAGACGCCGTTCGCATCGCTCGACGAGGTCGTCGACCGCGCCGTCGAGGCCCGCGTCGGGGACGACCGCGCGGTGCTCCTCCGCGAGGCCCGGCACACCACCCGGCTCGGCGAGGACGGCCGGCTCGTCCGCCGGCACCACTTCCCCCACCTGCCCTCGGGCCGGACGGCGTCGGTGGGGCGGTTCGCCGACGCGTGGCCCGACCTCGAGGCCCTCGCCGTGCCGGTGCTGCTCGTCCGGGGTGACCGCGGGTACGTCTCGCCGAAGCTGCACGCCGGCTTCACCGAGCGGCTCCCGGACGCCGAGGTCGTGACGGTGACGGCACGGCACGCGGTGCAGAACCAGGCCCCCCTCGAACTGGCGTCGGCGATCCGGGCATGGGGAGCACGGCACCGGTTGTTGCACGAGGTCCAACAACCGTCATCCGGCCCCGAACGCCGGTAACCTCGTGCGAGCGCGCCGCGACGACCGTCGCCCCACGCGCCCGGAAGGAACCCACAACCCATGAGTCCGCTCCTCCCCCGCCGCGGTGGCCGTGCAGCACGCGTCGCCCTGGCCGCCACCGCGGTCGCCGTCGCCTCGGCCCTGACGCTCACCGCCTGCTCGGGCTCCGACAGCAGCAGCGGTGGCGACGACGCCACCGTGCGCGTCGGCCTCGTGCTCGAGCCCACGAGCCTCGACATCCGCACGCAGTCCGGTGCCGCGCTCGACCAGGTGCTCATCGACAACGTGTACCAGGGCCTGGTGGGCCGGACGGCGGACGGGGAGATCCGCGACGTGCTTGCGTCGAAGCACGAGGTCTCGTCGGACGGGAAGACGTACACGTTCACCCTCCGCGACGGCACGACCTTCCAGGACGGCAAGCCCGTCACCGCCGCCGACGTGGTCTGGTCGCTGCAGCAGGCGAAGGACAACTCGTCGTACGTGGACTCCGCCAAGCTGGCGGGCGTCTCGTCGATCAGCTCCCCGTCGGACGGGGTCGTCGAGCTGCAGCTCGAGGCGCCGGACTCCGATCTGCTCTTCAACCTGACCGGCCGCGCCGGACTCGTGCTCGAGCAGGCCGCGACGAACGACCTCTCCGACAGCGCCAACGGCACCGGACCGTACGAGGTGTCGGCGTGGAAGCAGGGCGACTCGCTCACCTTCAGCCGAAACGACGACTACTGGGGCACCGAGCCGAAGGTCGCGAAGATCGTGTTCCGGTACATCACCGACCCGTCGACCGCCGTCAACGCGATGGCCAACGGCGACCTCGACGTGCTGAACCCCGTCGACGGCACCCTGCAGGGCCAGCTGCAGGGCAACCCGGACATCGAGCTGCACCGCGGGAAGACGACCGACAAGTACACGCTCGCCTTCAACGACGCCCAGGCGCCCTTCACCGACGAGCGGGTGCGCCGGGCGATCCGGCAGGCGATCGACCCGAAGGCGCTCATCAAGGCCATCGGCGGCACGGGCGTCGAGCAGGGCGGACCGATCCCCGAGCTCGACCCCGGGTACGAGGACCTGACCGACATCGACGCGTACGACCCCGACAACGCGAAGAAGCTGCTGGCCGAGGCGGGGAAGACCGACCTGGACCTGACCCTCACCTACGCCAACGTCTACCCGGCGACGATCGGTGACGTGCTGAAGTCGCAGCTCGCCGACGTGGGCATCACCCTGAAGGTGGAGCGGGTCGACTTCGCGACGTGGCTCGACCAGGTCTTCACGAAGAAGGACTTCCAGCTCTCGGTGGTCGACCACGTCGAGGCCCGCGACTTCGGCAACTGGGCGAACCCGGACTACTACTTCGGGTACGACAACCGCGAGGTGCAGCGGCTCTACGCGGAGTCGATCGCCGCGACCTCGCAGACCGAGAAGGAACAGGCGCTCCGCAAGGCTGCGCGCATCGTCAGCGAGGACGCCGCCGGCGAGTGGCTGTACACCGCGACGGAGATCACGGCCGTGCGCAAGGGCGTGACCGGGTTCCCGGTCGACGGCGGCAACTCGCGACTCGACCTGGCCGGACTGGCCGTCCGGTGACCACTGCCCTGCCGGTCGCCGGGCGCAGGTCCGGCGACACGGTCCGGCCGGTCGCCGGGCGCCCGTCCGGCGCTGCGCTCCGGGCTCGCGCCGCCGCCCCCGTAGCATCGGACGCGTGACCCGGTTCCTCGTCGGGCGACTGCTGCTGCTCGTCGTCGGCCTGCTCGTGGCGAGCATCATCGTGTTCGCCACGCTGCGCGTGCTGCCCGGCGACGTCGCGCAGATCGTCGCCGGCACCCAGTCGACGCCGGCCCAGGTCGAGCAGCTCCGGCAGCAGCTCGGCCTCGACCGGCCGGTCGTCGTGCAGTACCTCGACTGGATCGGCGGTGTGCTCCGCGGTGACCTCGGCCGGTCGCTCGTGACGAACGGCGCCGTCGGTCCGGAGATCGCGCAGAAGCTCGCCGTCACGCTGCCGCTCGCGGGGATGTCGCTGGTGGCCGCCCTCGTGCTCGGCGTCCCGCTCGGGGTGCTCGCCGCGGTGCTGCGCCGTCGGGCCGGCGGTGCGGTGATCGGCTTCGTCGCACAGGCGGTCGCGGCGGTCCCCGTGGTCTGGGCCGGCATGCTCCTCATCGCGCTGTTCGCCGTCACGCTGCACTGGCTGCCGACGCAGGGCTTCCCGCTCGACGGGTGGGACGAACCCGGTCGTGCGTTCTCGTCGCTCGTGCTCCCCGCGCTCACCATCGGCGCCGTCGAGGGTGCCGTGATCCTGCGGTTCACCCGCTCCGCCACGCTCACGGTCCTGGACGCCGACCACGTCCGGACCGCGGCGGCGATCGGCCTGACCCGGACGCGGGCGCTCCTGCGGCACGGCCTGCCGTCGGTGGCGCTCACCGTGCTGGCCGTCCTCGGCGTGCAGATCGCCGGCCTGCTGGTGGGGGCCGTCGTCGTCGAGCAGCTCTTCTCGCTCCCGGGGGTCGGACGGATGCTCGTGACCGACGTCGGGCGACGCGACGTCACGAAGGTGCAGTCGGAGCTCCTCGTGCTCACGAGCCTGGTGCTGGTCGTCGGCTTCGCGGTCGACGTCGTGCACCGTGCGCTCGACCCCCGGCAGCGGGAGGTGGGCGAGTGATCCGCCGTCTCCTCGCCCGACCCACGGGGTGCTTCGCCGTCGTCGTGCTGACGCTCCTCGTCGTGCTCGCCGCGGTGTCCCTCGTGTGGACGCCCCAGGACCCGTTCCGCGCCGACCCCTTCCAGCAGTGGGCAGCACCGAGCCCCGCGCACTGGTTCGGCACCGACGCCGCAGGGCGGGACATCGCGAGCTACCTGCTCGCCGGTGCCCGGACGACCGTGCTCGTCGCGATCGGCTCCGGCGTCGTCGCGAGCCTGGTCGGCATCGTCCTGACGGCGATCGGCTCGCTGACCACGAGGTGGGTCCGCGAGGGCACCGCCGTCCTCCTCGACATCCTCGTCGCGTTCCCCACGCTGCTGACCGCCATGCTCCTGACGGCGGTGTTCGGCGGGTCGCTCGGCGTCGTGGTGGTGAGCGTCGGGCTGTCGTTCGGCGTGACGATCGCCCGCGTCGCGCGTGGTGAGATCCGCCGCATCGCCCGGAGCGACTACGTCGTCGCCGCACGGGCCTCCGGCGTCGGGCCCCTCGGCGTGCTCACCCGCCACCTGGTGCCGAACGCAGCGCCGCTGTTCACCGTGCAGCTCTCGCTCGCGATGGCGACGGCGGTCCTCGCCGAGGCCGGCCTCTCCTACCTCGGCTACGGCGCGGGGTCGGACACGGCGTCGTGGGGCAACCTGCTCGCCGACCTGCAGACGTACATCGGCGTGCACCCGTGGAGCGCGACCTGGCCGGGCGCCGCGATCGCCCTCGTCGTCGCCGCGCTCTCGCTGCTCGGTGACGCGGTGCGCGACGCGACCGACCCGCGCCTGACCACCGGCGACCGAGCGGTCACGGGCTCGCCGACTGCAACGGGCACCCCGGCCGGCGACGACCCGGCCCCCGGCGAGCCGACCGACGACGACCCGGCCACCGGCGCCCCGGGCGCAGACCGACGCGCACCGGGCGGCACCACGACGACCCCGGGGGTGACGGCGTGAGCGACCACCCGACCGGACGCGACGGTCTCGAGGTGACCGGACTGACGGTCCGCATCGCGGGGCGGACGGTGCTCGACGACGTGACGTTCACCGTGCCTCCCGGCCGACGCGTCGGCGTGATCGGCGCGTCCGGATCCGGCAAGTCGATGACCTCGCTCGCCCTGATGGGCCTCCAACCGACGGGGGCCGAGGTGACCGGGAGCATCCGCCTCGACGGCACCGAGCTCGTGGGGATGCGTGATCGGGACCTTGCGCGCCACCGCGGATCCGGCATCGGCATGGTGTTCCAGGAGCCCGCGACCGCCCTGGACCCGCTCCGCCGGGTCGGTGCGCAGGTGGCGGAACCGCTCCGACTGCACCGCGGGCTGGACCGCCGTGCGGCCGCCACCGCCGCGGTCGCACTCGCCGACGCCGTCGGACTGCCCGACCCCGCCGCGCTGCTCCGCCAGTACCCGCACCAGCTGTCCGGTGGGCAGCGGCAGCGCATCTGCATCGCGATGGCGATGGCCGGCTCCCCCGCCTACCTCGTCGCCGACGAGCCGACGACCGCGCTCGACGTCACCACCGAGGCCCGGATCCTCGAGCTCTTCGAGCGGCTCTCGACCGAGCGTGGGACCGGCATGCTCTTCGTGACGCACGACCTCGCGGTGCTCGCCCGCATCGCCGACACCGCCGTCGTCCTCGATCACGGCCGCGTGGTCGAGCAGGCATCGGTGCGGTCGCTGCTCGACGCCCCGCAGCACCCGGCGACGGCGGCCCTCGTCGACGCCGCCCGCGCCACCGCCCGCCGCACCGGAGGCCCCGCATGACCGACGCGCTGCACGCCAGCGGCCTCCACCGCACGTACCGCCTGCCACGCCGTGGCCCCTTCGAACCCGGGCCGGTGCGGACCGCCGTCGACGGGGTCGACCTGACGGTCGCCTCCGGGGCGCGGCTCGGCATCGTCGGTGAGTCCGGTTCCGGCAAGTCGACGCTGGTGCGGCTGCTCGCCGGCCTGGAGGCACCCACCGCGGGCTCCGTGACGGCCGGCGGTCGTCCCGTGGTCGCGTCGGCCTCCGCGGCCGCGATGCGCTGGTTCCGTCGCGAGACCGGGGTGGTGTTCCAGGACCCGTACGCGTCCCTCGACCCGCGGATGCGCGTCGGCGCGATCGTCGCCGAGCCGCTCCGTGCGCTGCAGCTACCGGGTGACCACCGCGCGCTCGTGGCCTCGGTCCTGGAGCGCGTCGACCTGCCCGCCGACGCCGCCGACCGGTACCCGCACGAGTTCTCCGGCGGGCAGCGGCAGCGCATCGCGATCGCCCGTGCGGTGGTGCACTCCCCGCGGATCCTGCTCGGGGACGAGCCGATGAGCGCCCTCGACGTGGTCGTCCGCGCCCGGGTGATCGACCTGTTCCGCTCGCTCGCCGACGACCTCGGGCTGACGCTCGTGCTCGTGTCGCACGACATCGGCGTGGTGCAGCGGCTGTGCGACACCGTGGCGGTGCTCTCCGAGGGGCGGATCGTGGAGCAGGGGCCGGTGTCGCTGCTCGACGACCCGCGGCACCCGGTGACGCGGGCACTGGTGGCCGCGGCGCCGACGCTGCCGTAGGGGCGCGGCGGTGGTCGGGGGTCGGCGTCGTCGGCGGTCATCGTCGGCGGTCGGCGTCGGTGGGGGTCGGTCGGCGGGCGTCGCGCGGGCGGAGTGGGCGATGCGACACTTCCGCTGTCGTACGACGACCACGGTGTCGCTCGGCCCGACAGCCGCGACCGGGCTCCGGTCAGGACGACAGATGCGCTGTCGTACGACGACCACGATGTCGCGCCATCCTCCCGAGCCGCGACATCGCACGCGTCGATCGACGTGCGCATCGTCGCAGTCGCGACGCGCCGACGCCGGTGCCCGGCCTGCGTCAGCCCGGCGTCACCACGTCGCCGGGTGCCGCCGCTGCCACCGCAGCCGTCGCTCGAGCTGCGCCCCGATCGCGAGCAGCACGCGCTCCCCGCCCGGGCGTCCGATGAGCTGCACACCCATCGGCAGGCCCGCCCCGTCCGGGTGGTCGTCGTCCGTCACCCCGACCGGCAGCGTGATCGCGGGCAGCCCCGACACGTTCGCCATCGAGGTCCAGGGCGAGTAGGCGCACTGCCGCCGGAAGTCCTCCTCGGGGTCGTCCCCGTACCAGCCGAGCGGCCGCGGGGTCAGCGCCAGCGTCGGGGTGAGCACGGCGTCGTACGGCGCGAACGTCCGGATGAGCCCGGCCGAGAAGGCGTCGAGCGTCGTCATCGCGTCGAGCACCTGCGTCGCGGTCAGCGCACGTCCGCGCTCCACCAGCCACGACACCAGCGGGGTGAGCGCGGACAGGTCGATGCCGGGCACGCGGGGCAGCCCCGCAGCGCCGGATTCCCACGCCACCCGGAACGCGTCGGCGTACGGCAGCCGGGGCATCGCGACGTCCTCGACCCCGTGCCCGACCTCGCCGAGCACCCGCACGGCGGTGTCGACCGCTGCCCGGGCGGCAGGGTCGACCACGACGTCGACGGTGTCGTCCCACGGCGAACCGTCGAGCACGCCGACCACGAACCGCCCCTCGCCGCGCACCGCAGCGGCGGTGAAGGGCCCGTCCCCGACGTCGGGCGTAACCAGCGCGTACGGCGAGGGCTCGGGCAGCCCGGTCGGTGCGACCAGGGCGTCGAGGAGCATCCCGGCGTCGGCGACGTTCCGCGTGATCGGCCCGGCGACGCTCAGCCCGCCGAGGCCGGACCGACCGGGCATCGACGGGACCCGGCCGCGGCTCGGCTTCAGTCCGACGAGACCGGTCGCTGCGGCGGGGATGCGCACCGATCCCCCGCCGTCCGTCCCCACGGCCGCGGGCACGAGTCCGGCGGCGACGGCCACGGCGGTGCCGCTCGACGATCCTCCGGGCGCCCGCGTGGTGTCGTACGGGTTCCGGGTGGTACCGATGCGGGTCTCCGACGACGACGACATGCCGAACTCCGGCGAGGTCGTCTTGCCGAGGCTCACCGTCCCCGCTGCGGCGAGCGCCGCCACCAGGGGGTGGTCGGCGGTCGCGGGTGTCACCGGCAGCGCGGCGGAGCCGTGCCGGGTGGGCACACCGGCGCGGTCGTACAGGTCCTTGTCGGCGGTGGGCAGGCCCCAGAGCGGCCGGGAGGTCGGGAGGAGCGTCCCCAGTCGCGCCGCGTGCTCGCGTGCGCTGTCGGCGGTGACGGCGACGAACGCCCCGAGGGACGGGTCGAGCCGCTCGATGCGGGCGAGGTAGTGCTCGGTCACCTCGAGCGCGGTCGCGTCCCCCCGACGGATCCAGTCCCAGAGTTCCTGCGCCGAGAGGTGGTGGAGTTCGAACACGGTCCCCGAGCCTAGGCCTGCAGGTGCACGGCGAGCACGTCCCGCACCGTCGTCCAGTCGTGCGGCCCGTAGCGGTCGTTCGCGACGTGGTGGAGCTCGGCCTCGCCGCTGAACATGCTGACGAAGTACTGCATCCCCTGCCAGGCGGGGAACGGCTCCGCGTCGTCGGCCCGCGAGAGCCGTCGTCCGACGCGTGCCATCGCGGAGAGCGTCCCGGAGGTCCCGGCCCACTGCGTGCGGAACCGGGTGCCGGTGAGCCGCGAGAGGGTGTCGGCGACGCGCCGGGCGGTGACCCGGTCGCCGGCGACCTCGACGACCCGCGGTGCGTCGGGGTCGAGGGCGACGCGCGCGGTGACCCAGGCGGTGTCGTCCTTCGTGGTGAAGTCGAGCACCTGGTCCGGGGACGACCAGTACAGGACGGTGCGACGGTCGAACAGGATCATCGGGGCCTGTCCGGAGAGCATGTCGGTGAACGCGCCGTTCAGCACGGAGGTCGCCCGGATCGGTGCGGCGTCCAGTGTCGCGGCGAACTCGCGGCGCAGCTCGAAGTTCCGGTTCGTCCCGGGGGTGATCGCGCGGTAGTCGGCCGAGTAGTCCGACGGGACGAACCGCGGGACGCCGGCGTCGACCGCCGCGGCGAGCAGCGCGGTCTGTGCGTCGACGACCACGGAGCGGGTGCCGCTCACCGCCGAGACGACGACGTCGACCCCGGCGAGCGCCGTCACGAGTCCGTCGTGGTCGTCGTAGGCGGCGCTGACGACGGAGACACGGTCGGACCGTGCGGTGAGCCGGTCGGCCGCGGGCCCGGTGGCGGAGCGGCTCAGTGCTCGGATCCGGACGTCGGGGTCGGCCGCGAGGAGCGCGTCGACGATGCGGGAACCGAGGTCCCCGGTGGCGCCGGCGACGAGGACGGTGGTGCTGGTCATGCACCCGACGCTACGCACGGGCGTCCGGCTCCGTCCGCCACCTGCATCCTTCGGTGGAACTCCCGGTGGTGCATCCCTCCGCCGGTCGTCCCGACGAACGGTCCTCCCTAGCGTCGGTGTCATGACGAACACGACCGAAGTCCGGCCCGGAGCCGGCACCGCTGCACCCCGTGCGACGGGGGTCCGGGGTGTGGTGTCCCGGCACCCGCTCGCCTCCTTCGCCACCCTGGCGCTCGGCCTCAGCTGGCTCGCGTGGGTGCCCTACATCCTGAGCCCGCACGGCCTGGGCGTGTGGGACCTGCACTTCCCGGAGTTCCTCGGCACGGCCCAGTTCACCGGGATCCTGCCCGGCGCGCTCCTCGGCCCGCTCGGCGGTGCGTTCGTGGTGACCGCTCTCGCCGACGGCCGTCCGGGGCTGCGGCGCTGGGTCGGTCGGCTCTGGCGGTGGCGGGTCTCCTGGTACTGGTACGCACTGGCACTGGTCGGCGTCCCGGCGCTCATCGTCCTGACGGGTCTGCCGTTCTCCGGCGGGAACGTCCAGGCGCCGACCGCCCTCGCCCTGCTCGCCCTCGTGCCGGGTCTCGTGGTGCAGCTGTTCACCACCGGCCTGTCGGAGGAGCCCGGCTGGCGCGACTTCGCCCTCCCCCGACTGCAGGACCGCTTCGGCCCGCTCGGTGCCGCCGCGGTGCTCGGTCCGCTGTGGGCGCTGTGGCACATGCCGCTGTACCTGTCGGACTGGGGCGGGTGGCCGGACGCGCACTGGTCGGAGCCGGTCGTCTTCGCGCTCTTCACGATCACGTTCAACGTCGTGATGACGTGGGTGTTCAACCGCACCGGTGAGAGCCTGCCGATCGCACTGCTGCTGCACGTCGGCGTGAACAACACCATCTCCACCCTGTGGGCGGACATGTACCCGGGGATGACCGCGGGCACGATGATGCACGGGCTCACGATCGTCTCGACGGTGGCCGCCGCCGTCCTGCTGGTCGCCACCCGGGGCCGGCTCGGGTACGACCGCCGGCCGGGAGGCACGGACCACCTCTCCGCGTCGGCCTCCGCCCGCCTCGTAGGATCGAACGATGGCACCCGCTGAAGCGAGTGCGGCTCGCGTCGCCGCCGACCCCCGCACCGCGCGGGAGGTCGACGGCGGCCGCCGCCTGCGCCGCGCCGACGTCCTGGTCGCGGTCGCCACCGCGGTCGTCTCGCTCGCGCTGCTGCTCGGGCTGCCGTACCTCGACGCCGTCGACCCGGACACGATCGGACACCCGCTCTCGGCTCCCGAGGTCGGCAGCGCCGACTGGACCGCGGTCGCACTCGGGCTCCTGGTCCAGTCCGCGGTCCTGTTGGCTGCTCGTCGACTCCCCCGGGCGGTCCTCCTCGCGGTCGCCGCCGTCCCCGTCCTCGTGGTCGCCGTCACCTCCGGCGGGGACCTGTTCGGCCTCACCGCGCTCCCCGTCGTCGTGGCGGTGGTGCTCGCTGCCCTCCGGGTGCCGCTCACCAGGCTCTGGCCGTCGGTCGTCGGGGCGGCGGCACTCGTGTCCGCCGGCACCGCGGGCAACTGGATCGAGCTGAACGGAGCGCTGTCCGGCCGTTCCCTCGCCGACGCGCTCGGTGACGCGCTCCCCCAGGGCGTCACGCAGGCCATCGGGGCCGTCGGGCTCCCGGTCGTCGTGGCGCTCGTGGTGCGGTCCCGGCGCGAGGTCCGGGCCGCGAGGGACGCCGAGGTCGCCGCCCGGACCGCGGAGGCCTCCGCCGCGGTCCGCGAGCAGGACGCCCGGGTCGACGCAGCCGTGTCCCGCGAACGCGCGGCCATGGCGCGGGAGCTGCACGACATCGCGGCCCACCACCTGTCCGGGATCGCCCTCATGTCGGCCGTCATCGACCGGCAGATCGACACCGACCCGACCGCGGCGCACGAGGGCGTCCGTCAGGTGCGGGAGCAGAGCACCGCGGTGCTCGAGGACCTCCGTCGCCTGGTCGGCCTGCTGCGGGACGACGCCCCCGCGGAACGTGCCGTCGAGACCGTCGCGGGCATCGTGGACCTGGTCGAGCGTGCCCGGTACCGGTCGGACGTGCGGCTCGAGGTCCTCCGCGGTGCGCACGAGGTCGCCGAGGGCGTCGGGCCCCTGGCGCAGCTCGCGGCCTACCGCACCGCGCAGGAGGCACTGGCGAACGCCGCCCTGCACGCACCCGGCGCCGTCGTCACGGTCACGCTCGACGACCGTGCAGTCGACCACCTGGAGCTGACCGTCGAGAACGCCGCACCCGCGGTGTCCGCGCCGAGCGCGGACGCTCCCGCTGGACCGGGCGAGCCGACCCCGGAGGGTCCGGGAGCAGGCGGCAACGGACTGCGCGGGATGCGTGAGCGGGCGGACCTGGTGGGGGCGCGCCTCCAGACCGGGACCACACCGGACGGCGGCTGGGTCGTGACGCTGCGACTCGGACGCGAGACGCCCGAGGTGACCCGGTGATCCGGGTCCTGGTGGCGGACGACCAGCCGCTCGTCCGGGCGGGGGTGTCGGCGCTCCTGGCGGCCGAACCGGACGTCGAGGTGGTCGGCGTGGCGGCGGACGGCGGCGAGGCCCTCACGCTCGCACGGAGCACGCGGCCGGACGTGGCGGTGCTCGACATCCGGATGCCGGTCCGGAACGGCATCGAGGTGGCGCGGGAGCTCTGCGCTCCTGACGCGGACCCGGCGGTGCCGGTGCTGGTGCTGACGACCTTCGACCTCGACGACCTGGTGTTCGGGGCGCTCGAGGCGGGGGCGTCCGGGTTCCTGCTCAAGGACGCGGAGCCGGACGTCATCGTCGGTGCGGTGCGGCAGGTCGCCGCCGGGAACGGCACGATCGACCAGAGCCTGACGCGGCGGGTGCTGCGGGAGTTCGTGTCGCGGCGGAGCCTGCAGCCGGTGACGGGCGACCGGGCCTCGGAGCTGCTGACCGCGCGGGAGCGGGACGTGCTGCTGCTCCTCGCACAGGGGATGTCGAACGAGGAGATCGCCGAGGCACTCGTCGTCGAGGTCTCCACGGTGAAGTCGCACCTGGCGCGGATGC
Source organism: Curtobacterium sp. MR_MD2014 (assembly GCF_000772085.1). Classification (NCBI taxonomy): domain Bacteria; kingdom Bacillati; phylum Actinomycetota; class Actinomycetes; order Micrococcales; family Microbacteriaceae; genus Curtobacterium; species Curtobacterium sp. MR_MD2014. The sequence goes on from NZ_CP009755.1 coordinate 2,003,780, forward strand.
TGCCGAAGCTCGGGGTGCGCTCGCGCCTGCAGGCGGTGGTCTGGGCGTACCAGAACCGCGTCGTGGCCGTCCCCGAGGGCTAGGCGCCCGCGAGGCAGTGCGCCAGGACCGCCTGCTGCACCGGCAGGAGCGCACGCTTCGCCCCGTGCCCCACGAAGGCCGGGCTCGCGATCGCGTCCGCGCTGACCTCGCGTCCACGGACGAACGGCGGGCACGGGGCGAAGCGCACCCCGTCGGGCGCGAGCGCCAGGACGTCCGCGGTGACCCGGTAGGGCTCGAGCGCGGCGGCGTGGCGACCGGGTCCGTCGGTCACGACGACGTCCGCGTCGGCCATCGCCCCGGCGAGGTCCTCCGTCCACACCACGTCGGGCGCTCCCAGTCCTTCGGGGCAGCACTGGAGCAGGTCGAAGCCGAACAGTCGCGACGCCTCGGCCCAGGCGCGCGCGATGTTGCCGTCGGCGCCGACGAACCGCACCCGGAGCGACCCGACGGCGCGCCCGCGGGTGAGTGCCCACAGGTCGGCGAGCACCTCGCACGGGTGGTTGACGCTCGTCATGGCGTTCACGACGGGCACCGCGTCGGCAGCAGCGAGCGCCTCGAGGACGGACAGGTCCCGGTGCCGGACGACGAGCACGTCGACGAAGTCCGCGAGGTACCGGGCGACGTCCTCGTGTGCCTCGTCCTTGTCGAGCGACTCCGGCGGGAACACGATCGGCTGGAGTCCGGCGAGCGCCGCACCCCGCTCGAAGGACGCCCTCGTGCGCAGGCTCGTCGGCGGGAAGAACACCGCCGCAGCCCCGTCCAGCACGGGTCCGGTGCCCTGCTCGTACGCGCGGGCGAGGGCGAACACCGCGTCGGTGTCGTCGGTGGTCCAGTCGTCGAGTCGCAGGAGGTGGCGCACCTCGCCACGCTAGGGGGCGGTCACCGCCGTCCGGTGCCCGACGCCCCGTGCAGGGCCGACAGCACGGAGGACCGGACCGCGGCACCGCCGTCGCGGGCCGGGTCGACCAGGACCGCGCGCATCCCCGCAGCACGTGCCCCGGCGACGTCACGCTGCGGGTCGTCGCCGACGAACAGGCACGCGGCGGCCGGCACGCCGAGCTCGTCGGCGACCTGCTCGAACGCGCGTCGGTCCGGCTTGGCCACCCCGATCCGCTCCGACGTGCACACGACGTCGACGAGGTCCGACAGCCCCGTGGCGGCGAGCTTGTCGCGCTGCTGCTCCTCGGTCCCGTTCGTCAGGACACCGACGGGCCGGTCGGCGTCGCGGACCGCGCGCAGGAGCGGAGCACTCCCGGGGAACGGACGCCAGGCGCCCCGGTACGCGGCGAGGTAGCGGCCGAACAGGAGGTCGAGCTCGTGCGGGTCGTGCGGTGGCCGGAGCCCGGCGAGGGGCAGGACCTCGACGAGCCGGGCTCGACGCTGCTCGGCGAAGTCGACCTCCCCGCGTCGCCACCGCTCGAAGTGCCGTTCCTCCGCCTCGGCCCACGCGGCCCGCAGGCGGTCGGTCGCGGCGACACCGAGCGCGCCGAGGAGGTCGTCGACGGCTCGCGCCGCTGCTCCCGCGTGGTCGAACAGGGTGCCGTCGAGGTCGAACACCACGGCACGGACGTCGAGGGTCATCCCCGCACCGCGTCGACGACCCGTCCGACCGCGGCCGCGACGGCCCGCTCGCGCACGGTGGTGTCCTCGTGCTCGGACTCGTGGACGAACGCCGTCGCCCCGCGGGCCGCGCCGCAGAAGTCCACGAGGCCGTGCTCGAGCTGCGTCCGCAGTGCCTGCTCGTACCCGTGCCGCTCGTAGACCCCGGCGTCGTCCCCGGCGATCGGCAGCAGGTGCACCGTCAGTCGGCCGAGCCGACGGTCGATGCGCCCGTCCTCGCCGACGCCGAAGGCCCACCCGTTCACGAACACCCGGTCGAGCCAGCCCTTGAGCAGCGCGGGCACCGACCACCACCACACCGGGAACACGAGCACGAGGTGGTCGATCCCGTCGAGGCGCGCCTGTTCGGCCGCGACGTCGGGCGCCGGGTCGGTCCCCGTCCGGTAGGTGTGCCGGTCGGCGGCGGTGAACCGGGGGTCGAAGCCCTCGGCGGCGAGGTCGGCGACCGTGACGGGGCCCGCGCCGGCGGCGTCGAGCGCCGCCTCGAGGCGGTGGGCGACGGCGAGCGTCAGCGAGTCGGGGTCCGGGTGGGCGGTCACGATGAGCGTCGACACGGCTCGATCCTGCCAGCAGCGGGTGCACGGACGCCCCACCGGACGGGAGGCGCGGTGCGGGCCGGCACCGCGCCTCCCGTCCCGGCGGGTGGGGACGACGTCAGTCGTCGTAGCGGTAGAAGCCCTGTCCGGTCTTCACGCCGAGACGGCCGGCGTCGACGTGCTCGCGCAGCAGGCGACGCGGACCCTCCGGCAGGCGCGGGTCCTCGGCCGCGTAGTGCTCCTCGATGTCGAGGACCACGTCGAGGCCGACCTGGTCCATCATCCGGAAGGGCCCGGCCGGTGCGCCGCTGTTCACCTGCCACATGGCGTCGACGTCCTCGGGCGTGGAGACGCCGTCGGCGACGACCGCGAGCGCCTCGCGCTTGATGGCCGCCCAGATGCGGTTGAAGATGAAGCCGGTCGACTCGCGGCGGGCCAGGAACGGGTGGACGCCGTAGCGGGGCAGCGCCTCGAGCAGCAGGTCGATCACGGCGGGGTCGGTCTGGCCGTCGCTCATCAGGTCGACGGCGTTCTGCTGCGGCGGCATGTAGAAGTGCACGTTGAGGACGCGCTCGGGGTGCGCGACCTCGTCGATCACCAGGCGGCTGGCGTACGAGGACGAGTTCGTCGCGAGGATCGTGTCCGCGGCGACCAGTGCGTCGAGCCGTCCGAACAGCGGGGTCTTCAGGTCCAGGCGCTCGGGCACGGCCTCGACGACGAGCCAGGCGTCGACCACCGCGGCCTCGAGGTCCGCCTCGCCACGGACCGTCCCCGCGGTCGCGCCGTCGCGCGCGGCCACGATCCCGGGCAGGGTCTCCTCGACGTACGCGACGGCGGCGGCACGGACCTCCTCGGACAGGTCGTGGATCCGGACCTCGGCACCGCCGCTGGCGAACATCAGGGCGATCCGGCGTCCGAGGGTGCCACCGCCGATCACGGTCACGGGGCGGTCGGCGGTGTCGCGGGGCGGCTGGTAGGGCACGGGTTCCTGCTCTCGGTCGAGTTCGGTACAGTTCGTATTCGATACAGATCGTATCCAAGTTCCGAAGGAGATGCGCATGCGCGCCGACGACGTCCTCCAGCACCTGACCACCCCGCTCGCCGCGCCGGTCTACCCACTCCGGCCGACCCGGTTCACCGGCCGCGAGTACTTCAACGTCGTCTACCGCACCGACCCCGACGCGCTGCGCGCCGTGGTCCCGGAGCCGCTCGAGGTCACCGAACCGCTCGTCCGGTTCGAGGTAATGAAGATGGGCGAGGTCGACGGGTACGGCCCGTACGTCGAGTCCGGGCAGGCGATCCAGGTCGAGCACGAGGGCGAACGCGGCGAGTACCTGCACGCGATGTACCTCGACAATGCGGCCGCGACCCTCGCCGGCCGCGAGCTGAGCGCCTACCCGAAGGTCCTCGGCACGCCGGCGCTCCGCGTCGACCAGGGCGCGCTCGTCGGCACCCTCGACCGCGGGACCGAGCGGGTGGCCACCGCGACCATGGCGTACGAGTGGGAGCCGCTCGCCCACGACGCCGCCCTGGCGGAGATCACCGTGCCGACCTTCATGGTGAAGCTGGTCCCGGACCTTCGGACCCAGCGCCACCTGGTGGCCGACCTCGTCCGCACCGAGATCACCGACGTGAAAGTCGAGCAGGCCTGGACCGGACCCGCCCGACTCCAGCTGTTCGCACACGCCCTCGCGCCGATGGCGGACCTGCCGGTGCTCGAGGTCGTCCGCGCTTCGCACATCCTGACGGACCTGACCCTCGCCCCGGTGCGCACCGTGCACGACTACCTGGCCGACCGGCACTCGGCCTAGCCTGGAGCCGTGACCGAACCAGCCGCACCGCGCGCCGTCCGCCGGCGGAGCAGCACCCGGGCGACGCTCATCGCGGCCGCGGAGGCGATCTTCCAGGAGACCGGGTCGACCTCGGTCAGCGTCGAGGCGGTCGTCGCCCGCGCCGGGTTCACGCGCGGGGCGTTCTACTCGAACTTCCGGACGGTCGACGAGCTGTTCTTCGCGGTCTACGAGCAGCAGGCCGAAGCCGTCTTCGCCGTGCTCGAACACGAGCTCGGCGCCGCACTCGACGGGCACCCGACGGTCGACGGGGTCGTGCAGGGTGTCGTGCACGGCCTGCCGCCCGAGGACCGCTGGTACGCGATCCGCTCGGTGCTCACCACGCGCGCCCGGCACGACCCCGAGGTGAACGCCCTGCTCCGCGCGCACACCGACCGGTTCCACGCGACGCTCCAGCCACTCCTCGTCGCAGCGTTGGAACGAGCCGGCCGGATCCCCACCGTCGACCCGGCGCTCTACACGCGTGCGGTGGTGGCAGCCCACGTCGGGGCGGTCAGCCAGAGCGTGCTGTTCGACGGGACGGACGCGGTGCGCGTTGCGGCGGTCGAGGGGTGCATCCTCGGGCTCACGCGCCCGGCCTGAGCGCCGTCCCGGCCGTGGGACGATTGCCGGATGACCGCCACGCTCGTCGCCAAGGACCTCGCCGGCGGGTACGCCGCCCGCACGCTCTTCGAGGGCCTCGACCTCACCGTCGCCCCGGGTGACGTGATCGGCCTGGTCGGTGTGAACGGGGCGGGCAAGTCCACGCTCCTCCGCCTCCTCGCCGGCGTCGACGAGCCCCTCGCCGGGACGGTGTCGACGAACCCGCCGGACGCCTTCGTCGGCTGGCTCCCCCAGGAGCACGAGCGCATCACCGGAGAGTCGGTCGCGGCGTACGTCGCCCGGCGCACGGGCTGCGCCGACGCCACGGCCGACATGGACCGTGCTGCCGAGGCCCTGGGCGACCCGGACGGCGGCGACGCGGCGGCCGACCGGTACTCCACCGCGCTGGAACGCTGGCTGGCGTCCGGTGCCGCCGACCTCGAGGAGCGGCTGCCCGTCGTGCTCGCCGAGCTCGGGCTGGAGGCGACCCCGGACGGCTCCGGCGTCGGCCCGGACTCGCTGATGACCGCGCTGTCCGGCGGACAGACCGCCCGGGTCGGCCTGGCCGCCCTGCTGCTCTCCCGCTTCGACGTCGTGCTGCTCGACGAGCCGACGAACGACCTCGACCTGGACGGGCTCGACCGACTCGAGCAGTTCGTCCGGGGGCTGCGCGGCGGTGCCGTCATGGTCAGCCACGACCGCGAGTTCCTCGCCCGATCGGTGACCGCCGTGCTCGAGCTCGACCTGGCGCAGTCGTCGCACCGGCTGTTCGGCGGCGGCTACGAGGCGTACCTCGAGGAACGCGAGATCGCCCGGCAGCACAAGCGCGACGCGTACGACGAGTACGCCGCGACGAAGGCCGACCTGGTCTCACGCGCACGGACGCAGCGCGAGTGGTCGAGCCAGGGCGTGCGGAACGCGATGAAGAAGAACCCCGACAACGACAAGATCCGCCGCCGGGCGGCGAGCGAGTCGAGCGAGAAGCAGGCGCAGAAGGTCCGGCAGATGGAGTCACGCATCGCCCGGCTCGACGAGGTCGAGGAGCCCCGCAAGGAGTGGCAGCTCGCCTTCACCATCGGCAGTGCCCCGCGGTCCTCGGCCGTCGTCGCCACGCTGTCCGACGCCGTCTACGAGCAGGGCGACTTCACCCTCGGGCCGGTGTCGCTGCAGGTCTCCGGTGGCGACCGGATCGGCATCACCGGCCCGAACGGCGCCGGCAAGTCGACCCTGCTCCGCGCCCTGCTCGGCAGGACGGCGCCGACGAGCGGTTCGGCGTCGCTGGGCTCCAGCGTCGCGATCGGCGAGGTCGACCAGGCCCGCGCGGCGTTCACGGGCGAGCAGCCCCTCGCCGCGGCGTTCGAGGAGCTCGTCCCCGAGATGACCACCGCCGACGTCCGGACCCTGCTCGCCAAGTTCGGGCTGAAGGCGGAGCACGTCGGTCGCCCGTCCGCTGCGCTCTCACCCGGTGAGCGGACTCGTGCCGGCCTCGCGCTGCTGCAGGCCCGCGGTGTGAACGTGCTCGTGCTCGACGAGCCGACGAACCACCTCGACCTGGCTGCGATCGAACAGCTCGAGCAGGCCCTGGAGTCCTACGACGGCACCCTGCTGCTCGTCACGCACGACCGGCGGATGCTCGACACCGTCCGACTGGACCGGCGCTGGCGGGTCGAGGCGGGTCGCGTCACCGAGGTGTGACGGGACGGCGGGGAGGCCCGTGGTGGACCCGTCGAGCGTCTCCTGAGACACGCTCACGGCCGCGATCTGGTGAACTGGGTGCGGGAGGGGACACATGCGACGCAGGACCTGGGGCATCACGATCGCCGCGGTGGCGGCAGCGACGCTGGCCGCGGTGGGGATCGGCGCGGCCGTGCAGCAGCCGGGACCGGCGGCCACGACCGCCGCACGGGCGACGTCGGTGCCGACCCGGACGGCCACCCCGACGCCGACACCGAGGCCGACGCTGCCCGCGATCCCGGCTGCCGCGTCCGACGCCGAGCTCGCGGCACTCCCCCTGGCGTTCCACGACGCGGTCGTCCCGGAACTCCTCGACGGCAGCACCGTCCGACCGGACAACCAGTGGCAGATCGCCACCCCGAAGCAGCGCCTCGTCGCGCTCTACGCCGCCCCCTCGGCGGATGCGCGCCCCGTCGCCACACTCGCCTCGACGGTCTCCACGATCGAGACGCCCGCAGCGACCGCCGTCTGGGGCCGGTCGGACGGGGAGGACGGCGGCATGGTCCTCGTGTCGACCCCCGCCCGGAACCGCACGCCCGGCGACGGCGGCGACCCGACCGCGCCGAGCGCCACCTTCGCGTGGGCGCGTGCGTCGGACTTCTCGATCGCGTCGGTCGACCGGATGGTCCGCGTGGACGTCGCCGCGTCGACGGTGTCCGTCGTGCACCAGGACGACTCGGTGTCGGCGTCGGAGCCCGCCCGCCTGGGGACCCCGGACGACCCCACACCCACCGCGACCGCGACGTACGTCGAAGCCGCCTACGTCGATGCGCGCGTGATCTACACGCAGGGCAACCCGATCATCCTGACCGGGGCGCACTCGTCACGCATCCCGCAGTACGGCGGCAACGCGGCCCTCACCGCCCTGCACTACTACCCGGACCCGAACGGCAGCTCGCACGGGTGCGTCCGGATCTCCGCGGCGATGACGAAGACGCTGGCCGAGCTGCCCGTCGGGACCGCGATCTGGTTCACCTGACGTCGGTCACCGGCCGGTGGCGAGCCCCAGGCGCTCCACGACGTCGGCGCTCTCCTCGTCGGGCGAGCGCTCGGCCGACACGGTCAGGTGCGCCTCGTCCGGCTGCGGCGGCTCGAGCGTCGCGAGCTGCGAGGCGAGCAACGACGTCGGCATGAAGTGCCCGGCACGTGCGGACATCCGCTGCTCGACGAGGGCGGGGTCGCCGGCGACGTGCACGAACACCACGCCGGGCGCCCGGAGCACGTCGCGGTAGGAGCGCTTCAGCGCCGAGCAGGTGACGACCCCGGGGGCGTCGTCGGCCAGGTGCGACCGGATCCACTCCGCGATCGTCCCGAGCCACGGCCAGCGGTCCTCGTCCGTGAGCGGGGTGCCCTCCTCCATCTTCGCGACGTTGGCGGGCGGGTGCATGTCGTCGCCCTCCGCGAACTCCCACCCGAGCCGCGCTGCGACCGTCGCGGCGAGCGTCGACTTGCCGGAGCCGGAGACCCCCATCACCACGAGGACGCGCGGCTCGGTGCCGTCGGTGCCGACCGGAGCGTCGTCGGTCGCCGCCATCAGAAGAACACCCCCGCGATGAGCACGCCGACCAGACCGATGACCGAGATGAGGCACTCGAGCACCGTCCACGTCTTGAACGTCTGCCCGACCGTGGTGCCGAGGTAGCCCTTGACGAGCCAGAAGCCCGCATCGTTGACGTGCGACAGGAACACCGACCCGGCGCCGATCGCCAGCACGAGCAACGAGGTCTCCGGCGTGGACAGGTCGGCTGCGATCGGCGCCATGATGCCGGCGGCGGTGACGGTCGCGACGGTGGCGGAACCGGTGGCGACGCGGACGAGGGCGGACACCACCCACGCGACGAGCAGGACCGAGATGCCGGACTCCTGCACCGCGTCGGCGATCACCCCGCCGATGCCGGTGTCGATGAGCACCTGCTTGAAGCCACCGCCCGCGCCGACGATGAGCAGCACGCCGGCGACCGGGGGCAGCGCGTCCTCGAGGGACTTCGCAACGGCGCTCCGGTCCATGCCGCCGCCGATCGCGAAGAAGACCATGGCGAAGACGGTGGCGATCCCGATGGCGATCATCGGGGTACCGAGGAAGTCGAGCAGCGACACCCAGCCGCCCGCGGCGTCGGGGGCGACCGCCTCGCGGACCGCCTGGGCGAGCATGAGCACGACCGGCAGCAGGATGCCGACGAGCGCGACGGCGAACGACGGGCTGCGCGGTTCGCTGATGACGCGGGTGAAGTCGCTCTTGCCGTTCGGCAGGGACGCGGTGTCCTGCGTGGCGGGGCCGCGACGCGCCTCCCGGCCGGCGTGCGCGGGGTCCGACGGCCCCGAGCCACCGCTGCCGGACGTGCCGGAACCGCGCGAGCCGAACATGTCCGGTGCGGGGATGTCGACCCAGCGGGCCGCGAAGCGCGCGAAGACGGGACCGGCCAGCACGATCACCGGGATCGCCAGGACGATGCCGAACGCGAGCGTCGTGCCGAGGTTCGCGCCGACCGTCGAGACCGCGACGAGCGGGCCGGGGTGCGGCGGCACGAAGGCGTGCATGGTGGAGAGGCCGACCAGGGCGGGCACCGCGATCTTCATGATCGGGACACCGCTGCGCTTCGCGACCAGCACGATGATCGGGATGAGGAGCACCAGGCCGACCTCGAAGAACATCGGGAGGCCGATCAGCGCGCCGATGAGCGCCATCGTCCACGGCAGCGCGGCCTTCGACGAGCGACGGACGAGGGTGTCGACCACGCGGTCGGCGGCCCCGGAGTCGACGAGCATCCGACCGAACATCGACCCGAGGCCCACCAGGATGCCGACGCTCGTCATCGTCGACCCGAAGCCGGTGCCGAAGCTCGTGACCGTCTTGTCGGGCGCCAGACCCGCACCGATCCCGACCCCGAGCGCGCCGATCGTCAGCGCGACGAACGGGTGCACCTTGAGCCAGGTGATCAGCACGATGATGACGACGATGCCGAGCAGCGCCGCGACGATGAGCTGACCGATCGGACCGGACGGGTCGACGGTCTGCGTGCCGCCGCCCTCCGCGGCCAGGACCGTGAGGCCGTGCACCGCGTCGGCCGCCGCGGTTCCTCCGGTGGGTGCGTGAGGCATCTGTGCCCCTTCCTGGAGCCGCTGCCTCGCGGCTCCGTCGCCTTCGTGTGCGTGTCGTACGCTCCGGACGGCCGCTCGGCGCGGCCGCCCCCGGGTGTCCGATCGGGCACCCCAATAATCTGATAAATCAGACTGTACAACGATCCGCCGCGCGGCACCCGCCGTCCGGCGCATTCTGCCGCTTCGATGGAGTCCGCGTCACAGGGACGGGACCGTCACGCGCCGTCCGTCCCGCAGAGCACGACCGGAGGAACGATGACCACCGCCCGCGGCCTCCATGCCCACGTGCTCGAGACCCTCGGCCAGCGCATCGTCGACGGGGTGCTGCCCGCCGGCACCGTCGTCCGGCCGGAGCTCGTCGCATCCGAGTCCGGCGTCTCCCGCTCCGTCGTGCGCGAGGCCCTGCGCGTCCTGCAGTCCCTCGGCCTGGTCGAGCCCCGGCAGCGGGTCGGCACGCAGGTGCTCCCCGTGTCGTCGTGGGAGCTCCTGGCGCCGACCGTCATCCGGTGGCGCGGCGCCTCGCCCGCGTACTTCGTGCAGCAGCGGGAGCTGCTCGAGCTCCGTCTCGGGGTCGAACCCGTCGCAGCGGCCCTCGTCGCGGGGAACGCCGGAGCGTCCGGCGACACCGGGCTGTCCGGCGACACCGGGCTGACCGGCGACACCGGCTCGCCCGGTCAGGCGGTCCTGCTCGCGGCGCGGGACATGCTCGACGCCTGGGGCCGGGAGGACAGTCGCGCCTACCTCGAGGCCGACGTCCGCTTCCACCGCGCACTCCTGACCGGGTCGGGCAACGCCGTGTTCACGCACTTCGCCGGCACCGTCGAGGCACTCCTGCGGACGCGGACGTCGGAGTCGCGGGACACCATCTCCCGCTGGACCCGCGACGCCGCGGTCCGTCACGAGGCGGTGGCGCTCGCCGTGGTCGCCGGGGACGCCGCCGCTGCCGGCGAGGCGGCCACGGCGCTGCTGCGCGTGACCCGTGACGAGTTCATCGCCGAGGCGCCGAGCGCCTGACGCCCGGCGTACCGGGCGGAACCGGGCGTACCTGACGTACCGGGCGTACCTGGCAGAACCGGGCGTACCTGGCAGAACCGGGCGTACCTGACGTTCCCAGAGCACCAGGGACGCCCGGAACGACCAGCCATCGCACACGTCATGGGAAGGATCGGGCAGCCGGGAGGCTCGGGGCCACCCCGCCACGCGCCTCCCGCCCGGCGCCGCCCGACACCGACGGGCCCGCACCCGTGCAGGAGGCCGCAGGATGCTCGAGACGCCGCACGGATGGCGAGACGCCGCGATCCGGGCGGCGTCTCGCGCACGTCGAGGGCGCTCCGCGCCGACGCCGGCGTCTCGCGCACGTCGGACACCGCTTCGACGGCGCAGCCTCGGACCGCTCGCGTCAGCGCCCGGCGCGCGCGAACAACCGCGGGCCGCGCAGGCGCAGCCGCATCGTGACGGTGCCGAGCCAGCGGTCGTACTTGTAGCCGACCTTGCCCATGCGGCCGACCTCCTCGAAGCCGAGTCGCTCGTGCAGCCGGATCGAGGCCTCGGCCTGCCGGTCGGCGATCACGGCGATGACCTCGCGGACGCCGGCGGCACGGCACTCCGCGAGCAGCGCCTCCATGAGGGCCCGTCCGAGACCCTTCCCGCCCGACGCGGCACCGAGGTAGATCGAGTCCTCGACCACGTGGTTCGACCGGTCGCGGGGGTTCCAGGGGTCGACCAGGGCGTAGCCGAGGATCTGCCCCGAGGGGTTCTCGGCGACGAGGAACGGCAGCCCGCGCCGGCGCACCTCGTCGTAGCGCTGCTTCCAGCGGGCGAAGGTGAACGCCGACGGGTCGAAGGTCACCGACGAGTTCCGGACGTAGTGCGTGTGGATCTCGCGCACGTCCGGCAGGTCCCGCGGGTCGGCGGCCCGGATCGTGTACGAGAACGTCGCCTCGGCGGGCACGGGCGCACGCAGGTGTCGCGGCAGGACACGACGGCGCTGGTATTCCTCCTCGAGCACGGTCCGAGCCTACGGGCTGCGATGCGCCCGGGTCCATCGCACCACGGGGGGGGGTCAGGCGGGGAGCGTCCAGTCGACCGGGTCGGCGCCCTGCTCGCGGAGCAGCGCGTCGACCTGCGAGAACGGCCGGCTGCCGAAGAACCCGCGGGAGGCGCTGAGCGGGGACGGGTGCGCCGACGCCACGACCGGGGTGTCGCCGAGCAACGGGCGGACCGACGCGGCCTGGGCGCCCCACAGGACGGCGACGAGGGGCTTCCCCCGCGCGACGAGCGCACGGACGGCCTGGTCGGTGACGGCCTCCCAGCCCTTGCCGCGGTGGCTGCCGGCGGCACCGGCCTCGACGGTCAGCACCCGGTTGAGCAGGAGCACGCCCTGCTCCGACCACGCCCGCAGGTCGCCGTGCGGCGGGGGCGTCACCCCGAGGTCGTCGTGCAGCTCGCGGTAGATGTTCGCCAGGCTGCGCGGGACCGGTCGCACGTGCGGGTCGACGGCGAAGGACAGCCCGATCGGGTGTCCGGGTGTCGGGTAGGGGTCCTGGCCGACGACGAGCACCTTCACGTCGTCGAACGGCTGCGTGAAGGCACGCAGCACGACGTCACCGGCCGGCAGGTAGTGCCGACCCGCGGCGACTTCGTCGCGGAGCCAGTCGCCCATCCGGTGCACGTCGGCCTCGACCGGTGCGAGGGCCTCGGCCCACCCGGGGTCGACGAGGTCGCGCAGCGGGTGCGGGCGCACAGAGGTCAGGCGCCCATGGTCGCGACGGAGACGGACTCGTCGCCGGCGACCACGCGCCAGACGCTGCCCGACCCGCGGACCTCGAGCGCACCCTCGCCGACGACCAGCGCGGTGTCCTCGTCGATCGCGAGCCCGGCCGTGACGAACTCCGCCTCGGCCGCCGCGACGAGCCGGGCCAGCGTGCCGGCCTGCACGGCGTGGACGTCGATCGTCAGGTCGACCAGCCCGAGCCCCTCGCGGAGCTCGACCTCGTCGAGGCCCTCGGACGACCCCTGCGGGCAGACCTCGACGCCGCCGATGCGCCACCCGCCCACGAGCGCCCGGTCTGCGGCGACCATCGCGCCGGCGGAGTAGCCGAGGTACGGCAGCCCGTCGGAGACGAGGAGCCGGATCTGGTCGACGAGGGGCTGGATCGCGTCGAGGTACGCCGGGGTGACCCCGCCGCCGATCACGAGCGCGTCCACGTCGCTCAGCACCGTCGTGGCGAAGCCCTCGCCCGCGGCGACCTCGGTCACCAGGACCTCGGCCTGTCGGGCGCCACCGAGGACCTCGGCGATGTCGGCGGTCGACGACGGGGCGGCACCGGACGGGCCGGTCACGGAGAGCAGGGCGATCCGGGGCACGCTCCGGCCGACCGCGGCGGAACGCGCGGCGGCCTCGGCCAGGAACGGGGCGGCGACGTCGGCCGCGACGAGGGGACCCCCGCCGACGAGGTATATGCTCACGACTCGGCCGTCACCGGGGCGAGGGCGCTCCACGGGAAGGTGATCCACCCGTCGACACGACGCCACACGTGGTCGGGCTCGAGCACGGTGCCGGGCTTCGAGTACAGGCAGGCGCTCCGCACGTCGGCGCCGGCGTTCCGGATGATGTCGACCACCAGGCGCAGGGTGCGGCCGGAGTCGGAGACGTCGTCGACCACCAGGACGCGCTTGCCCGCCAGGCTCGGCGCGTCGAGGGCGGGCGAGAGGATGACCGGCTCGTCGAGACGCTGCTCGACGTCGGTGTAGAACTCGACGTTGATCGAGCCGCACTCCTTGGTGCCGAGCGCGTACGCCACGGCGCCGGCGATGATGAGCCCGCCGCGCGCGACCGCCACGACGACCTCGGGCTCGAAGCCGGAGGACAGGACGTCCTTGGCGAGCAGCCGCGCCGCGTCACCGAACTCCAGCCAACCGAGCACCTCGGGCCCGCTCGTCACGGTCACGGTCGAGGGAGCCTGCGCGGCTTGCCCGGGTTCGCTGCTGATCGGCATCCGCCCACGGTACCGGCAGGGAGCCACCCGCCGCGACCCGCGCCCGGACACCGCGCGCGCCGGGACCGGCGCACGGGCCCGGACGGGCCCCGTGTCAGCTCCGGGGCGTCAACGGCCCGCGGGCGAGCTTGTGCTGTGCCGACTGCGCGACCGGTCGCACCGTCACCAGGTCGAGGTTGACGTGCGCCGGCAGCTCGACCGCGTGCACGACGGCCTCGGCGACGTCCTCGGCGACGAGCGGCCCCGGCACGTCGGTGTACACCGCCTCGGCCTTCTCGCGGTCGCCCCGGAAGCGCGTCAGGGCGAACTCGTCGGTCTTGACGAGCCCGGGCGCGATCTCGACCACGCGCAGCGGCTCGCCGTTCAGCTCGAGCCGCAGGGCGCCGACCAGGGCGTGCTCGGCGAACTTGGCGGCGTTGTACCCGCCGCCGTTCTCGTAGGCCACGTGTCCCGCGGTGCTCGTCACGGTCACGATGTCCGCGACCCCGGCCGTGGCCGCACGGCGCCGGAGCTGCGGCAGCAGGGCGGCGGTGACCCGCTTCGTGCCGATGACGTTCACCTCGAACATGGCGCGCCAGTCGTCCACGTCGGACTCCTCGACGCTCGCCGACCCGAGTGCTCCGCCGGCGTTGTTCACGAGTACGTCCGCGCCGCCGGCCTCGTCCACCCGGGCGGCGAGCGCCGCGACGGCGTCGGCGTCGGTGACGTCCGCGACCAGGAACGACGCCCCGGTCTCCGCGGCGAGCGCCTCGAGCCGGTCCTGACGACGGGCGACGGCGAGCACCTGCCAGCCGCGCTCGCGGAACAGCCGGACGGTGGCAGCACCGATGCCGGAGCTCGCCCCCGTGACGACGGCGAGCCGCTCGGTGGTGTCGGGTCGACCGGTGTCGGGACGTGCTGCCATGGCTTCCTCCAGTGGGTGTCGGCACCACCGTACCGACCCGTCGAGGTCACGATCCGGTAACGTGACCGGCCATGACGACGGACGCCGCTCCCCCCGCGCCCTCGGCTCCTGCGACGCCGCTCGAGCCGGGCCGGTCGCCGCGACGCATCCCGATGTGGGACACGGCTCGGTTCGTCGCCGTCACGCTCGTCGTGATCGGTCACGCGATCCAGCGGCAGACGGCCGGCAGCGAGCACGCCCTCGCGCTCTACACCTTCATCTACGCGTTCCACATGCCCGCGTTCGGCGTCATCAGTGGGTACTTCTCGTCGGCGGCGACCCCGACCGCAGAGCGGATGCGGCGGACCTTCACGGACATCGTGGTGCCGTACATCGTCATGCAGACGATCTGGACGGTGGTGCAGGCGATCGTCGAGGGCGGCAAGGAGTTCAACCCGACGAAGCCGACCTGGACGCTGTGGTTCCTGCTCGCGCTGGGGATCTTCCGGCTGATCCTGCCCTACCTGGCGATCCTGCGGTGGCCGCTCGTCTGGGCCGTGGTGCTCAGCGTCGGCGTCGGGTACCTCGACAACGTCGACTCGACGTTCTCCCTGGGACGCGCGATCAGCCTGCTGCCGTTCTTCCTGCTCGGGTGGCAGGTCAAGCAGTGGGGGGTGTTCGACCGCTGGTACGAGGCCCCCCGCCGGGTCGTGGTCCGTCTCCGCGCGGCCGCGGTCGTCGTCTTCGCGGTGTGGGCGGCCGCGTGCGTGCTGTTCATCCCGCAGTTCAAGGGCTTCGACCTGCACCACTGGTTCTTCTACGACGACTCGTACTCCGGGCTCGGCGAGGACGCCTGGTGGGCCGGCGGTGTCCGCCTCGGCCTGGTGCTGCTCGCCACCGTGCTGACGGCGTCGTTCCTGCTGCTCGTGCCCCGCAGGACGGTCTGGCTCACCCGGTTCGGCGCAGCGACCATGTACGTCTACCTGCTGCACACGTTCGTGCTCTACCCGATCCGCGAGTCCGGCGTCCTGGCCGGGGAGCACTCGGCGTGGCCGTACGTGCTGCTCATGGTCGCCGTGGCGTGCGCGGTGAGCCTGTTCCTCGCGCAACCGTTCGTGCGGCGCGGCATGCGCTGGCTGCTCGAGCCGAACGTCGACTGGCTGTTCCGCCGGGAGCCCGTCGAGCACTGACCGCTCAGCGGGCGAGTGCCCGGAGCGCGACCACGACCTCGACGAGGAAGTCGTCGACCTCGTCGCAGTCGTACCCGGACTTCATCCGGGTCCGACGGAAGCGCCAGGTCGTCCACGTCGTCCTGCGAGTACCCGTTCCGGAACACCGTCGGCTGGAACTTCTTGTCCGCCACGTCCTGAGCGCGCACGACGCCCCCCTCTCGTCCCGTCCGATCCTGCCAGGCGGGGCCGACGCGTCCGGCCGGGAGGCACGGCGCACCGCACCGCGCCGCTCCCGTCCCTCGGCTGGTCGCGTCGGCTCCACGGACGCGCGCCGCGCACGCGCGTTACGTTGCGAGGCGGCCCCGCTGGTGCCCGCCCCGCCACCTGCGTAGCGTGACGGACGTCGCGACGACGCCCCGGGCCTCCCGGTCGTCCGCGGCGACGCCATGACGGACCGAACCCGACAGGAGCCCCGATGAGCACGAACGACGCAGCCGCCTGGCGGTTCGAGACGACGCAGGTCCACGCCGGCGCGCAGCCGGACCCGACCACCGGCGCACGGGCCACGCCGATCTACAGGACGACGTCGTACGTGTTCGAGAACTCGGACCACGCCCGCGACCTGTTCGCGCTGGCGCAACCGGGCAACATCTACTCGCGGATCATGAACCCGACGAACGACGTCGTCGAGCAGCGCATCGCCGCGCTCGAGGGCGGTACGGGCGCGCTGCTGGTGTCGAGCGGTCAGGCGGCCGAGACGTACGCCGTGCTGAACATCGCGGGGGCCGGTGACCACATCGTCTCGTCGTCGTCGATCTACGGCGGCACGTACAACCTGTTCAAGTACACGCTGGCGAAGCTCGGCATCGAGACGACGTTCGTCGAGGACCAGGACGACCTCGAGGAGTGGCGTCGCGCCGTCCGCCCCAACACGAAGCTCTTCTTCGCCGAGACGATCGGCAACCCGCGGATCAACGTGCTCGACATCGCGGGCGTCAGCAGCGTCGCGCACGAGTCCGGCCTGCCGCTCATCGTCGACAACACGATCGCGACGCCGTTCCTCATCCGGCCGTTCGAGCACGGTGCCGACATCGTGGTGCACTCGGCGACGAAGTTCCTCGGCGGCCACGGCACCGTCATCGGCGGCGTGATCGTCGACGGCGGACGGTTCGCCTGGTCGGAGCACGCCGACCGCTTCCCGGAGTTCAACTCCCCCGATCCCTCGTACCACGGCGCGGTGTTCGCGCAGGCGGTCGGCAACGAGCTCGCCTACGTCGTGAAGGCCCGGGTGCAGCTGCTCCGCGACCTCGGCGCGTCGAACTCGGCGGACACGGCGTTCGCGCTGCTCCAGGGCATCGAGACGCTGTCGCTGCGCATGGAGCGGCACGTGGCGAACGCCCAGGAGATCGCGGAGTGGCTCGACCGGCACCCGGAGGTGGCCTCCGTGTCGTACGCCGGGCTGCCGACGTCGCCCTGGTACGCGGCGGCGAACCGGTACGCGCCGCGCGGTGTCGGTGCCGTGCTGTCGTTCGAGCTCAAGGGCGGGGTGCCGGCCGGCAAGGCGTTCGTCGACGAGCTGCGGCTGTTCTCGCACCTGGCGAACATCGGCGACGTGCGCTCCCTCGTCATCCACCCGGCGTCGACGACGCACTCGCAGCTCACGCCCGAGCAGCAGCTCACCACCGGGGTCACCCCGGGCCTGGTGCGGCTCTCGGTCGGCATCGAGAACGTCGAGGACCTCCGTGCGGACCTCGAGGCGGGGCTCGCGGCGGCGCGGGCCGTCTCGCAGGAGGGCCAGCGGGCGTAGCGCCCCGGCCCGGCCCGTACCCCTCGCGGAGCACGCGCCGGTGACGCGCCGGGCATGACGTAACACGGCGGAGGTGGGGCGTGCCTCCCGGCAGACTGGACACGATGGACTGGCAGACGATCCCCGAGGACTCGGTCCCGTCCACCCTCGTGCCCGGGACCGAGCTCGGGACGCTCGGCAAGCCGCCCGTGACCGGCGCCTGGCGTCCCGGCGACCACCC
This sequence comes from Curtobacterium sp. MR_MD2014, assembly GCF_000772085.1. Classification (NCBI taxonomy): domain Bacteria; kingdom Bacillati; phylum Actinomycetota; class Actinomycetes; order Micrococcales; family Microbacteriaceae; genus Curtobacterium; species Curtobacterium sp. MR_MD2014. The sequence goes on from NZ_CP009755.1 coordinate 2,021,323, forward strand.
CGGCTCCCGGCGGTTCGCCGCGCTCGGCGAGCAGTGGGTGCGCGGCGGACGGATCCCGTCGGTGCGGGTGGCCTACGAGACGTGGGGCGAGCTGGACGCCGCGCGCAGCAACGCGGTGCTGCTCCTGCACGCCATGACCGGCGACTCGCACGTCACCGGTCCGGCCGGACCCGGGCACCGCACGGCGGGCTGGTGGGGCGACGTCGTCGGACCGGGCCTGGCGATCGACACCGACCGGTGGTTCGTCGTCGCCTCGAACATGCTGGGCGGGTGCCAGGGCACGACCGGCCCGTCCTCGGTGGCGCCGGACGGCGTCGAGTGGGGGTCACGCTTCCCGTTCGTGACCGTCCGCGACCAGGTCGCGGTCCAGGTGCAGCTCGCCGACGCGCTCGGCATCGACGTCTTCGCCGCCGTCGTCGGCGGCTCGATGGGCGGCATGCACGCGCTCGAGTTCGCGGTGGCGCACCCCTCCCGGGTCGCCCGGCTCGCGGTCCTGGCGTCGACCGCCCAGACCACGGCGGACCAGATCGCCGCGAACTCGCTGCAGCGTGCCGCGATCCAGACCGACCCCGCGTACGCCGGTGGTGACTACTTCGAGGCGGCGGTCGGCGAGGGACCGCACCGCGGGCTGTCGCTCGCGCGGCGGATGGCACTGATGACCTACCGCGCGCCGGACGAGCTCAACGGGCGGTTCGCGCGGTCGTGGCAGAGCGACGTCTCCCCGCTCGGCGACGACGGTCGGTTCTCGGTCGAGAGCTACCTCGACTTCCACGGCAACCGGTTCACCCGGCGGTTCGACGCCTCGTCGTACGTCGCGCTCACGCACGCGATGGACTCGCACGACGTCGGGGCCGGGCGCGGCGGGGTGACGGCGGCGCTCGCGGCGGTGACCGCCAGGACGCTGGTCGTCGGGGTGTCGAGCGACCGCCTGTTCCCGCTCGAGGACCAGCACCGGATCGCGGCGGGGATCCCCGACACACTGGACGGGGGCCGGGCCGCGGTGCTCGACAGCGAGTTCGGACACGACGGCTTCCTCATCGAGCACGAGGCGGTCGGGGCGCACCTGCGACGGCTGCTCGACTGAACGGCCCGGTACGGGCGCGGTACGGGCGCGGCGCGCCCGGCGCACCCGCGGACCGATCTGTCCACGTCCGCGTGCCGAACACCCCACAACGGGTGGGCCGCGTGGAATGATGGCGACGGGTACCCCGCCCGCGGGGTCCGGCGAACCACCGGACCCGACCGAACCGACGTCACCACCAGGACACCGATGGACTTCATCGCACAGGAACGCGACCGCTTGCTGCGGTCGACGACCCGTGTCGTCGGCATCACCTGCGCCCTGGTCTCCGTCGTCGGCATCGTCAGCTCGCTCGCGGTCCCCCTGGTCCCCCTGCTCGGCGCACTCGCCTGCATCGCGGTGCTCATCGCGGCGCTGCTCGTCTTCGGCACCAACGGGTCGGTGTGGTGGACCGCCCTCGCACTCGCCTCGGGCCTCGGGGCCCTCGCGCTCCTGCTGCTCGGTGCCGACCCCGACGTGCGGTCCGTCGTCGCCAGCGCCGTCGTGCCGCTGGCGGCCGGGTCGTTGTCCGCCCCGCTGATGGCGCAGCGCGGCGCGCCGGTCGGGCTCGCGATGACGATCGTCGCCGGAGTCGCGGCCGTGGGCGCCGTCGTCTGGGCATCGGGCGGTCCGCTCTCCGGCCCGACCGCCGGTGTGGTGCTCGGCTGGGTGCTCGTCGCCGTGGTCTCGGTGTGGATCGCGCGCAGCATCCCCCGCGTCGCCCGGCGCATCCAGAGCATCGGCACGGCGCACCGCGCGGAACGGCAGGCGAGCGAGACCGAGGCGCAGCGACGCCAGGGCGCCCGACTGCTGCACGACACCGTGCTCGCCACCCTCACGCTCCTGGCCCACTCCGGGGTCGGCGTGTCCGAGCAGGCGATGCGCGAGCAGGCCGCCGAGGACGCCAGGCTCCTCCGGCACCTGCGACTCGGCGCGACCCCGCAGCCCCAGCAGTCCGGCGACTACTCGCTCACCCGCGTCGAGGAGTCGCCGCTCGGCCAGACCCTCGAGTCCGTCAAGCAGCGCTTCGGCCGGATGGGCCTCGAGGTCAGCTGGCACGGCACCGGTCAGGTCCTGCTGCCGTCGAACGTGCTCGACGCGTTCCTGCTGGCCCTCGGCGAGTGCCTCGAGAACGTCCGGCGCCACGCCGGCGTCGGCGAGGCGCACGTCACGATCGTCCACGACCAGGAGACCGTCCGCGCGATGGTGACCGACGCCGGTGTCGGCTTCGACCTCGACGCGGTGAGCGCGGAGCGCCTCGGCTACAAGGAGAGCGTCGTCAACCGCCTCCGCGAGGTCGGTGGCGACGCCAAGCTCTTCTCCGCCCCGGGATCGGGCACCACCGTCGTCCTGGAGGCTCCCCGATGACCCGCGTCCCCGAGGACACCATCAACCGCGGGCTCCCGGGCGAGACCGTGCAGCCGGCACCGCGCACCCGACGCGAAGCGCGCGAGCGCTACCGGGGCAGCGAGCGACGGCAGGCCCGCGGGCTCCCCTCGACCTCGACCGGTGCCCGTTCGCTCCGGCAGGCCGCCAAGCCCGGTGCGTCGCTCGGAGCCGGCTACCTCGGCCTCGGCGCCGCGGTCCTCACCGCGATCGAGGCCGTCGCCGGCATCGTCTTCTTCCTGGTCCGGCTGCCGGACTACGCGAACCCGTGGCTGCCCGCCGGCGCCTGGGCGCTGTACCTGGTCGCGGCGATCGGCGTCGGCCTCAGCCTGATGACCTACGGCGAGCGGCTCACCGGCACCGCGTTCGCGCTGATCTGCGCCGTCCTGGCGTGCGTCGTGACACTCGACTTCGTCGGGATCCTCCCCGAGCACGACATCGCGCACACCGCCAGCGCCTCGGTCGCCGCCGGCTTCGCCCTGCTCCCGGTGGCGACGCTCCGGCCCGCGCGCGAGGTCGCCGCCGCCATCGCGGTGCTCGGTCTCGGGTTCGCCGTGATGGCGGCCGTGTCGACGCCGATCACCCCGGCGACCCTGCCGGGCATCGTCTCGCTGCTGGCGCTCGTGGTGGTCCCGCCGTCGATCGCACTGTTCGTGGTGCACCGCTTCCGCCAGCTCGTGCAGCGCGAGCTGGACCGGGTGCTCGTGCAGAGCAACGTCCAGGCGCCGCAGTTCGCCGTCGGGATGCTCGCGTCGGACGAGCTCGCCCGGCTCGACCTGGCCGCCGAGAAGCTCCTCGACGCCGTCGCGAACGGCTCGGACCCGCTGCCGCTCTCGGACGCCTCGGCCTCCGTCGCCGCGTCGCTGGCGACGGAGCTGCGCCTGCACCTCATCGAGGGACGCCGCGAGACGTGGCTGTACCACGCGATCACGGAGTCCGACCACCTCGGGCGCGCCGTCAGCGTGGCCGATCCGCAGTCCCTCGCCGGGCACCTCGGCCCCGCCCAGCGGGACGGCCTGCTGCAAGCCCTGTGGCAGATGGTCGGCGACGGTCGCCCCGCACAGCCGGGTGCCCCCGTCGTCTCGGTCACGCTCGGTCCGATCGGCTCCGACGGGCACCCGGTGTCCGACGAGCGCATGGACGTCCCGATCGTGTTCGAGTCGCGCGGGACCCCGCGCCGACGCCTCGGTCCGACCGCGTGGAGTGCCCTGCAGCGCATCGGCCCGTACACCGAGTCGTTCCGCGACGGCGTGCTCCGCGTCGTCTCGCACTGCGTCGTCGACCGACACCCGTCGATGTAGACGGGCGCGAACTGCCGGACACCCGGCCGACATCCCCAGCCCGGACGGTCCCGACACCTAGGATCGGCGTGCACCGCCTTCGAGAAAGGACGCCTGATGGCGACTCCAGAGCAACCGATCCGACTCGCACTGGTCGACGACCACCGGATGCTGCTCGGCGCGCTCACGGAGTGGATCCGCAGCGCCGCCGACGACATCACGCTCGTCGCCGCCGTCACGACCTGGCCGGAGCTCCTGACGAGCCCGGCGTTCCCGGTCGACGTGGTGCTGCTCGACCTCGACCTCAAGGACTCGATCCCGGTCTCGCTGAAGATCTCGACGCTCAAGACCGCCGGCGTGAAGACCGTCGTGATGAGCACGTACTCGGAGCCGAACGTCGTCCGCGAGGCCCTCGGCTCCGGCGCTCTCGGCTACCTCGTGAAGAGCGAGGACGCCGACATGATCGTCGAGGCGATCCGTGCCGCGCAGCGCGGCGAGCAGTACGTCTCCGCCGAGCTCGACCTGGCGATCAACAGCGGCGACGTCGGCGGCGTGCCGAAGCTCAGCGCGCAGGAGCGCCGCGTGATGGCGCTGTACGGCGGTGGCGAGCCCGTCAAGAGCGTCGCCTACCAGCTCGGCATCTCCGAGGAGACCGCGAAGAGCTACCTCAAGCGCATCCGCGAGAAGTACCGCGTCGCGGGCTTCGACGTCGGCACGAAGGTCGCGCTGCGGAAGCGTGCGATCACCGACGGCATCATCGTGCAGGACGGCAGCCCGGTCGGGCTGTAGTCGCTCCACACGACGGACGGGAGGCCCGTGGCGACACCGCCACGGGCCTCCCGTCCGTCGTGTGGGTGCGTCGACTCCGGTCAGACCGTCGGCACCGGCGCGGTGATCGGCCCGGTCGACGGCGACGACGACCGCAGGGCGGAGCGGCGATCCGTCCGCCGTTCGACGCCGTAGCTGACCATCGTCACGAGCAGACCGAGCAGCGCGAGGACGATACCGAGCCACGCGGGGGCCAGGAACCCGAACCCGGCTGCGATGACCGCTCCACCGAGCGCCGCGCCGAGCGAGTTGCCGATGTTGAACGCCGAGTGGTTCAGCGCCGCCGCGATGGTCCGAGCGTCGCCGGCGACGTCCATCAGGCGAGACTGCACCGCCGGCGGGATCGCCGACGAGGTCGCTCCGAGCAGGAACGCGCCGAGGAACACCCCCCAGACCCACTGGGCGGTGAAGACGGTCACGAGCAGGGCGCCGATGAGCGCGAGCATCCCGATGTAGATCGTCCGCTTGACGCTGTGGTCCGCCAGGTGCCCACCGAGGACCCCGCCGACGACCATGCCGAGGCCGACCACGACGAGCACGAGCGGCACCGCGGACTCGGGCAGCCCGGTGACGTTCTGCACGAGCGGCGAGATGTACGAGTAGACGGCGAAGAACCCGCCGAAGCCCACCGCACCGAGCCCCATCACGATCCAGAGCTGCGGCGATCGGAAGGCCCGGAGCTCCCGTCCGACGGTCGCGTGCTCGTCGGCGGCGCTCCGCGGGACGAAGGCCGCGACGGCGAGGAACGTCAGGGCGAAGAGCAGCGAAACGACGCCGTACGCGATGCGCCAGCCGGCGTTCTGCCCGATCCAGGTGATGGCGGGCACGCCGACGACGTTGGCGATCGACAGGCCGAGCATCACCATCGCGATGCCCTTGCCGCGCTTGCCCGGCCCCATGATCTCGCCCGCGACGATCGACGCGATGCCGAAGTACGCACCGTGCGGCAGACCGGCGACGAAGCGTGCGACGAGCACGAGCCCGAAGTTCGGCAGGACCGCACTCGCGACCGTGGCGACCACGAAGCCGACGAGGAGCACGAGGATCAGGCCCTTGCGCGGGAACGTGGCGGAGATCGCCGCGATCGTCGGCGCACCCACCACGACCCCCAGCGCGTAGGCGCTGACGAGCCAGCCGGCGTGCGCGACCCCGGCGGCGGGGTCGGCCGCGTACTGCGCGGGGAGCAGGGCTTCGGCGATGTTCGGCAGCAGGCCCATCGCGACGAACTCGGTCGACCCGATGGCGAAGCCACCGAGGGCGAGGGCGATGAGGGCGAACGCGCGCTGCGTCGGCGTGGTGAGCGTCATGCGACCTGTCTGGATCTGGGGGGGGGGAACGGGGGCGGGAGGACGGAGCCGGATCCCGGCTCGCTCGCCGGGACATCGACCGGATCGCCACGCCGCACGGCATGCACACGGTCCCGTTCCCGCCGGCACGCGCACGACGGCGGTACGGCGATCAGACGGCGACGGGGTCGGTCCGTGTTCGGCGTCGAACGGTCCGAGCACACGTGCAGCGGCCCGGTCCCAGCAGTGTAGACCGCTCCAAACAGCCGACGGAAGACGACGGGCCGAATCGATTCGACATCAGCCGGACACGCCACCGCGGAGCAAGACCGGCTCCCGCCGGACGAGCCGGCGCGACAGGCGCCGTCGGTGCTCGACGGACCTCAGGCCGCGCGGCGCTCCTCGCGCGCCCCGGCCGACGCCAGCTCGGGCAGCTCGTCGCGGTGCACCCACCCGGACCCGCACTCGGTGCAGCTCGCCCAGGCGTCGCCGGTCTGCTCGTCACCGTCGATGACGACCGTCTGCAGGTCGCAGTCGGGGCACCAGCCGTCGTGCATCATCACGCGCTCCTCGTCGTCGTCCGGGTCGTCCCGAGCCACCGGTGCGGCTCGGTGGAGACCATGAGACACCCGACCACCGACACCGCGGGGAGGCGATCGGCGTGTCCTGCACCTCCCAGCTGGCGTAGCATCGGGCCATGGGGTGGTGGATCGTGACCGGAGTCGTCCTGCTCGTCGCGGTGGGGCTGTGGCTGTGGATGCACCACCTGACGGACCTCGGCGCACGCTCGCGGCAGTACGACGGCAGTGACCCCGAGATCGCCGAGGCGCTCCGCCAGGCCGAGCGCGACAGCAACACCGGCCGCATGTACTTCTGACCGTGGCGACAGGACTCCGGACGGGCCTGGCAGCCCTGGTCACCGCGCTGTGCCTGGTGCTGACGAGCTGCGCCGGGTCGATGGCATCCGGACCTCCCGACTACACCGGGACGTGGCAGCTCGCCGGGCAGGACGGCTCCGAGCCCGCGCAGTTCGTCGTGTCGGCGGACGGCACCTACACCGCTCGCGGGATCCCGGACGCCCTGGCGTGCCGGACCAGGAACGCCGACACGAGCCCTCCCGGTTGCTCCGAGGGCCGTTCCTCGTCGGACTTCTCCGGGCAGTGGACACTCGCGGACGGCAGCGCACCGGGGATCCGGTTCCGGTTCGCGGACCGCTTCGTCCGCCAGGGGTACCCGACCGATGCCGGACTCGCCTTCTTCACCGGATCGCTCGACGTCCCCCGTCCCGACTTCGTGTTCGTCCGCACACCTGCGCGGTGACCGCGCGGGGCCGATCCACGGTCGTGCGGGCGGCCCGGGACCGGCTCAGTCGCCGAGCGCCGCCTCGAGCCGCTCGAGCTTCCCGTCGATCTCCCCCGTGTGCCCGGGGCGGACGTCGGCCTTGAGCACGAGGGACACCCGGGTGCCGTACGCACCGACGGCCTCGGTGGCGCGCTTGACGACGTCCATGACCTCGTCCCACTCCCCCTCGACCTCGGTGAACATCGACGAGGTGCGGTTCGGCAGACCGGACTCGCGGACGACGCGCACCGCTGCGGCGACCGCGTCGTGCACGGACCCGTCCGACGATGCCGAGGGACCACCGGACGGAGCAACGGAGAACGCGACGATCATGCGTCCATCCTGCCCCGGTCGACTCCCCCGCGCACCGGCGGCTCGGACACCCGCACCGACGAAGGCTCCGGCGAGCGCCGCGCGAGCCGTACCAGCACGACGACCGCCCACACCAGCACGGCGACCTCGAGGACGTTCCGCACGGTGAGCACGAACACCATCCAGGTGTGCACCGCGAGGAGCTCGTCGTAGAACCCCGGGTAGATCACCTGCGTCAGCAGCGCCAGGGGCAGCACCCCGATCGCGACCGGCAGGAAGCGCCGCGCGCTCGGGTACCCGGCGACGAGCCCCCAGACGACGGGGACGGCGTACCACCCGACGTACTGCGGCGACCCGACCTTGTTCACCGCGATCAGCACCGCGACGAACAGCAGCGCGAGGACCGGTGCCACCTCGGTGCGACGGGCGCCCCGCCGGACCGCGAGCAGCGCGAGGACCACGCCGCCGATGACGAGCACGGCCATCAGCGGCGTCGACAGCGCGGCCGCTGCGTGGGTGCCAGCTCCGGACACCTCGAACGTCAGGATCTCGCGGTCGTAGTAGACGGCCGCTCCGGGGACCCCGAGCGCTGCCGCCCACATGAAGGGTGTCGCGAGCGGGGCCTCGATCTGCAGCGCCCGGTCGCTCTGCTCGGTCACGAAGGACAGCAGGTACGGCGCTCCGCCGTAGAGCACGTCGACGAGCACGATCAGCCCGGTCACGACGAGTGCCCCGGTCACGACGGCACTCCGGTGTCCCCGACGCAGCAGCACCAGCACGCCCACCAACGCAGCCGGCCACACCTTCGTCCAGGCCGCTGCGGTGAAGAGCGCCGACGCGACCACCGGACGGGTCACGACGAAGGCGACGCCGACGAGGGCGATCGCGGTGGCCACGGTGTCGATCCGGCCGAGTGCGATGGGTCCGAGCGCGAGCAGGAACACGAGCCACCACCAGACGACCCGCACGCCGAACGCACGGAACCGCCAGAGGAAGGCACAGGCGACGGCGTCGAGCAGCACCATGAGCGCGAGCCAGCCGGTCGCGATCGCCGCGGTGCCGCCGAGGGCCGCAGCGGCCATCGGCACGAGCGCGAAGACCGGGTACACCCAGTCGGAGTCGACCCCGACCCACGAGTGGTCGATCCGTCCGACCTCGATCCACCGTCGGTAGGTGATGGTGACGTCACCCAGCGGCAGGTTCGGCGCGGTCGTGGCGAGCCACCAGAGCACAGCGTGCACCAGGACGACCACCACGGCGAGCGAGACGCCCTCGACCCACCGGAACCGCTGCTGCACCGTGCGAGCGTAGCGAACCGCTCCACAGGCTCTCCTGAGGAGGACGTGTCACCGTTCGCGGGTGAGCACCGACCCGCGCCAGCGCCCCACCAGCCGCAAGCCCCTCGTCTGGGCGGGGATCGTCCTGCTCGTCGCGGTGCTCGCCGTCGTCGGCGTCGCCGTCGGCACGAACGTGTACACGTCGAGCGAGAACGCGAAGGCGTCGGCGGCGCCCTCGGTCGCCGCGAGCCGCGCCCCGTCGACGCTCGACACGGCCGACCTGTCCGGCGACTGGACCGTGGGCGGCGACTCCGAGGCCGGGTACCGCGTGCACGAGGTCCTCAACGGCTCCGACGTCACCGTGACCGGGCGCACGGACAGCGTCACCGGTTCGGCGCGGGTCGACGGCACGACGATCACCGAGGCGACCGTCACGGTGCAGGTCGCCGACATCGCCACGGACTCCGCGCAGCGCGACTCGTACTTCCGCGACTCCGCCCTCGACGTCTCGGCCTTCCCGCAGGCGACCTTCACGCTCACCGGACCGATCACCGACGCCGTCCCGAGCGGCTCGGGCACGACCGAGGTCCGGGCCGACGGGGAACTCACGCTGCACGGCGTGACGAAGCCGGTCCGCGCCGACCTGCAGATCGGGCTCGACGGCGACGGTGTCGCGGTGTCCGGCACGGTCCCGATCACCTTCTCGGACTTCGGCGTGCAGGCCCCCGACCTCGGCTTCGTGAAGGTCGACGACGCGGGCGCCGTCGAGTTCCTCGTGCACGCCACGCACTCCGGTGCGCGGTGATGGAGCGCCTCCTAAGGCACCTCCTCGAGGACCGATGGGTGCTTGAGCGGGCCGCTGAAAAGGACATCCACGACCTAACGAGCCGCCTCGGCCACCCTCTCGACGATCGGCTGACCTTCGCCCTCGATGGTGACCTCGCGCGCAAGTGTCTGACGGACGCACCGACGACGTACCGCCGAGCGACTCCCGTCGCACTCGTCTCTGTCCCGTGAATGAGTGGAGGCAGCGCAGTCGTCGTTAAATGGCGGCAACGAGTCGCCTTCGTCAGTCGTGATCGCCAGCAGCGAGTTCCGCTGCCACACTGAGCGGCAAGCGAGTTACCCGCGGCACTTGGGGTCCGCCCGCATGCGTCGTTCCGACGGCATCTCACAGACGATCGCTGAAGTCCTCGGGACGCTCGAGGCCGACAGCCTGCAGATACTCCCACCAGGTCAAGATCCGGAGAGCGCCCTCATCGCAGGCAGCGGCCGCGCGAACTACCAGTTCCACGAAGAGCTACGGCTCAGACGCCCCGATAGGGCGGAGCTGCTCGGCGAGGTCGGCCATCACCCGGTCGAGCTCGACAACGGCCTCCGGGCGGAGAGGCGGATCGGGGCGACGGTTCGTGCGGGTGCGGTTTGCTCTGAGGCCGTCGGTCAGGTGAGGATCATGCGCCACAGCGAGACCGCGACCCAGGCGGCTTCGAACAGGACGACGACCCCGGCGGCGACCGTGACGGCGATGCCGACCGCGGTACCGACTTAGGTGGATGCGTTGGACTTCACGACGGCGCCTGGCGTTCGGGTAGGTTTCGAACATGCACTCCGGGTGGTGGGCGGTCGTCGTCGCAGCGGTCTCGGCACTGTTCGCGGCGTGGCAGGCGTGGGAGGCGCGGAAGGCGCGCACTGATGCCCGAGCCGCGAGCGAGGCCGCCAGCGAACACGAGAGCGCTGCTTTGGCCGCGGCTCGTGATGCGGCCGGGGCAGCGTCGCGGGGTGCCGCCGCGCAGGAGCGCATCGCCGAGGTGGTGGAGCAGTCGTCCGCCGACACGCGGATCTGGGGCTTCCGCTACCACGGCGGCGAGGACTGGCAGATCTACAACACCTCGGAGACCATTGTCGATGCCCGCCTGATCCCCCATGATCGAGAGCACGTCCTGCAGGTATCCGAGCTCGCGCAGACCAGCCATCAACTCGCTCCCGGTGCGGGCATAGATGTGTTCTGGCCGAACCGGGACCGCAGCTTGCCGGTGGTCGCTCGCGTGGTCGTCTGGTGGGAGACCGACGAGGGCAGGGCCCGGACCGAGACCGTGACGTTGAATCGTAGTGGCGTCGTCCCCTGGTGAGCCTTTCGCGGACGAGGGGTTCCTCGTGCTCGCGCCGCGGGCCGTGAGTCAGGGTGGCACGTTGCCGATGCGCCTCGCGCGACTCGATGTGACACGCGCGGCACCCCGGCGCCACGACAGCGAGTGACCGTTGCGGGCAGCCCGAATCGTGTAGGTGTTTGGGGGGGGGTCGCGGATGGCCCTTGTGGCATACCGTGAGGTTTCTAATGCCACCCAGGGCGCGCCGAGTGTTCTCGTCGTTGGCGGATATCTTCATGGCATGTTCGAATACCGCACCGTAAGTTTCATGTCCACAGCGCAGGAGCTCTTGGGTCTGACTCCAGGAGGAGTTCAGATCCGCACGATCGACTTCACCAGCAGCATCCCAGAACTCGCCGAGCACGTCGACGGCTGGGAGGTGGTGAACGCCCAGGTAGTACCCGCGGGCGAATACGCCTACCTCGTCATGTTCCTGCGCACCACCGCGTCTGTTTCAAACGACTGAATTAAGCGTGGATGGGAGAGGGACTCCACGAATGCGTGGAGGCCCTCTTCCTTACTGATTCATTCGTCTCCGACGGCCTGGCGGATCGCCCGTCCTCCCGGCGCAACGACACCTATCCGGGGGTTGGTAGGTCGAGACGCTCATACGCCTCGATGGCGGCAGCCGTCCGATTGACGCCCGCTCGGGACGCTGTACCCGTTCGCAACCGGAAGTCCTTCGCCTGCACCGATGCCAGCGCTTTTACTTCCGCTACGGTGAACTCGCGAGCCCACTCAAGGTCGTAGTTCGAGCGGTCGAAGCGAACGCAGACGGCGATGTCGAAGTCGAACGACTTGAACGAGAAAAAACGTTGGCTGCCGGCAGGAAGGGCTCGTGCCTTGACCTGAACGCGCGCGCCCTCTGCGCTCACCAGGTCGACGGCCGCCGCACCGGGGGTCGCGAGCTCGCCGCCGTACATCTCGAGTGCGATGCGCTCGGCGAGCTCCCCCACGATGGGTCCGCTGGTGCGGCTGATCCCTCTGCGTGCAATCTCATCGTCGATTGCGACTCGGGCGCTGATGAGGGACCGCAACGTCATGCCTGAGGGATTGTCCATCGGAGCACGCTACCGGGAACAGGAAGGCCCCACCATGTGGTGATGGCCTTCGGAAAGCGTACTGACAACCGGGTCGTAGTGGTCGGCTGCCGCAAGGCTGGCACGGAAGTGTCAGGTACCGGGAGGTGTCGCTCGGTCGGCGTGTCCGAATCGGCCTGTCTCTCGCCTCTGCTGTCAGCGTCGGTACTCGGATTGGACCTCTTTGCGGCGGACGAGCTTCTCCCTGCCGCGGCTCCAGACCCGTGCGGCGCCGCTGGTGATGTAGCCGCTGAGTGTCTGCCTGCTGATCCTGAGGTGCTTCATCGTCTGCCGCTTCGTCCACCACTCGTCAGCTACCGCGCTGATCTCCTCTCCCCACTAGACCGCCGTGCCGGTCGTGAGCGACCGGTGCGTCCCGTCGTGCCCGAGCCGCCTGGCACAGACTGCGGGTCGCCCCTCGACCATCGCCGTCGCCGCGCATGCCGGAGTTGCGCGCGGCTTGTCGCGTGGTTCGTTATCGGCCGGGTAATAGCCGTGCTCGTCGTAGAACCGGAGCACGCTCTCCCGGTCCCACACCTGCCGCGCGAGGCGCAGCATCTTCATCAGCTTGCGGACCTTCTTCTCGGACACCGGGTACGTGGCGGCGGGCTCCCGGTGGTCGCAGTGCTCGCAGTGCTCGCAGCGGAGCTCGAAGCCCTCGACGTCGTCCGACGCCCAATCGGCGCCGAATCTGTACTGGTCACAGACGGGCACGGGTGCGGGAGGACCCTGGCGCTCGCCGCGGGGTGCGCACGGGTACTTCCCGAACGCGGTCGGAAGATGTCGCCGATGTCAGTGACGAACACCTCGCCACTGGTGTGGAGCACGATCGCGTCCCACCGGATCAGCATCCACGTGACGAGGATCTTCACCAGCTCGACAGCGCCGGCCGGTGTCGCCTCGGCGCGGAACCCCTGCTCCTCGTCGCCGCGACGCCACACGACGACGACGGGCGCCGGCGGATTCACCTGCAGCGTCTCGGACCAGTACGTGACCCACTGCACGAGCCGTGCGTAAGCGTCCTCGGAATCATCGATAGCGTCGGCGCTGAACGGGAGCGGGGCCTCCTTCAACGCCGCACGTGGTGTGCCGTCGCCCATGACGCCGAGGGACGGGATCGCGAGGGACTGCGCTTAGGCGATCAGGGCGGCTGCGTTGTTCAGTCCTCAGCGGGCTTGGACAGCCGTGAGGGCGCATAGGTATCGTTCCCCGGCGGCCGGCCCGACCCCACGCGGCCTGACCCAGCCCGGCCGCGCGCCCTACCCCCGCGCGTCGCCGTCGACGACCAGGTCCCGGACCACGCCGCTCAGCTGCTCGATCAGCGCCGTCATCGTGAACGGACCACCCCGGGACGCACGACGGGCGGCGATCCCGTGCACGACCGCGGCGGTCGCGGCCAGGTGCGCGAGGTCCGACGGGGACAGCGACGCACCGAACGCCTCCGCAGCGCCCTGCCGTGCGGCGACGAGCGCCCCGAGCACCCCGCCGAGCACGTCCCCCGCGCCGGCCGCCGCGAGCCACGGCGTGGCCGACGACGCCACGAGCCGGACCGACCCGTCCGGTGTCGCCACGTGCGTGTCCGAGCCCTTGAGGAGGACGACGCTGCCGGTCCGTTCCGCCGCGCGCACCGCAGCCGTCGCCGGATCACGCTCGACGGCCTCGCGTGAGGTCTCGAGCACCGGGGCGAGCTCCCCCGCGTGCGGCGTCAGCACCGCCAGCGGTCCGAGGTCGACCAGCGGGATCGCCCCGGCGTCGACGACCACCGGCACGGCGTCGTCCGAGGCGTGCCGGAACGCGTCAGCGGTGGACGGGTCGAGCTCGTCGAGCGAGTCCGCGGAGATCCCGGAGCCGACGAGCCACGCCTGCACGCGACCGACACCCGAGACGACCTCCGGACGGCGGGCGAGCACGTGGTCGGTGGCACGGTCCGGTCCGACGTAGCGGACCATCCCGACGCCGGTGTGCACCGCTGCGTCGACGCCCATCACCGCCGCCCCCGGGTACCGGTCGGAGCCGGTCGCGACGCCGAGCACACCCCGGCGGTACTTGGTCGACTCGCCGTGCGGAGCGGTGGTCCAGGCAGCGGCGTCGGTCGGGGCGAAGGGGGCGAAGTCGTTCACGACCGCCACGTTACGGTGGAGCGCATGAGCCTGTTCCTGCCCGGTCGCGTGGTGGTCTTCGACTACGGCGAGGTGATCAGCCGGACACCGCACGGCGCGTGGGACGCCCTCGTCGCGATGACCGGCGTACCCGCGGACGAGCTGCTGCCGGTGTACCAGGAGCTGCGACACGACCTCGACCGGGGCGACCTCACGGTGCTCGAGTACTGGCGCGCGATCGCGGCGCGGACCGGCCGGCGGTGGAGCCTCACCGAGATCCACCGCTTCTGGGCGGTCGACTTCACGGGCTGGTTCGAGGTGGACCCCGAGGCGCTGGCGATCGTCGAGGAGCTGCACGCCGCCGGGACCCGGCTCGCCCTGCTGTCCAACGCCGGGCGCGACTTCGGCGACCCGTACCGCTGGTCGCCGATGGGCTCGGTGTTCGAGACGGTCGTGGTCAGTGCCGAGGAGCACGTCCTCAAGCCGGACGCATCCGTCTACCGCACGACGTGCGAGCGCCTGGGAATCACGCCCGAGCAGATGGTGTTCGTCGACAACAGGGCCGAGAACGCCGCCGGTGCAGACGCGATCGGGGCGGTCGGCCACCACTTCACGTCGCCGGCCGGACTGCGGACCTTCCTGCAGGACCTGGCGGCACGGACCGACGAAGGAGCACCCGCGTGACGCACGCCCTGTTCGAACCGATCACCATCCGCGACCTGACCGTCCGCAACCGACTCTGGGTCTCCCCGATGTGCCAGTACTCGGTCGAGCAGCAGGACGGCGTCCCGACCCCGTGGCACCTCGTGCACCTCGGCGGGTTCGCCAAGGGCGGCGCGGGCGCCGTCGTCGTCGAGGCCGCCGGCGTCGTGCCCGAGGGTCGGATCAGCCCGCAGGACGTCGGCCTGTGGAACGACGAGCAGCGCGACGCCTTCCGGCCGATCGTCGACTTCCTGCACGCGCAGGGCGCCGCCGCCGGCATCCAGCTCGCACACGCCGGGCGCAAGGCATCGACCCACCGCCCCTGGTCCGAGGCCTCGGGCAGCGTGCCGGAGGCCGAGGGCGGCTGGGCGACGGTCGCTCCGTCGGCCGTGGCCTTCGACGGCTACGCCGTGCCGCGCGAGCTCGAGACCGAGGACATTCGCGTCGTGGCGCTCGCGTTCGCCGCGGCCGCCCGCCGCGCGGTCGAGGCCGGCTTCGACCTGGTCGAGCTGCACGCGGCGCACGGGTACCTCCTCCACCAGTTCCTCTCGCCGCTGAGCAACCACCGCACCGACGCCTACGGCGGCT
This sequence comes from Curtobacterium sp. MR_MD2014, assembly GCF_000772085.1. Lineage (NCBI taxonomy): Bacteria > Bacillati > Actinomycetota > Actinomycetes > Micrococcales > Microbacteriaceae > Curtobacterium > Curtobacterium sp. MR_MD2014. The sequence goes on from NZ_CP009755.1 coordinate 2,036,708, forward strand.
CGCTCGAGAACCGCGCCCGCGCCCTGCTCGAGACGATCGACGCCGTCCGCGCCGAGGTCGGCGAGGGCTTCCCCGTGGTCGTCCGCTTCTCGGCCACCGACTGGGTCGACGGCGGACTCACGGTGGAGGACACCGTGCAGGTCGCCAGCTGGGCTGCCGAGCACGGCGCCGACCTGGCCGACGTCTCCACCGGCGGCAACGTCGCGAAGGCCCCGATCCCGGTCGGGCCCGGCTACCAGGTGCCCTTCGCGGAGACGGTCAAGCGCGAGGCCGGCATCGGCACCATCGCCGTCGGCATGATCTCCACCGCCTTCCAGGCCGAGCAGGTCGTCGCCACCGGCCAGGCCGACGTCGTCATGGTCGGCCGCGAGTTCCTCCGCGACCCGTCCTTCGCCCTGCGCGCCGCCGCCGAGCTCGGCGTGGCGATCGACTACGAGCCGCAGCAGTACCACCGCGCGCGCGTCACGGCGTAGGCCGGCGCACCCAGCGCACCGCGCGCCTCACGACCGGTCACCGACACCGGCCGGGGGCGCGCGGCGTGCGGGCCGGGAGGCACGGCGCGCTCCCTGTACGTCCTCTCGGCTCCGACGCTGCGCACCCGCTACCATGACTCTCACTGTGGACGATCCTCCGAATTCCGTTTCGCCTTCCCACTCATCCGGCGCTCACTCGGTGAGCAGCCCCGCTTCCCGTGCGTCGGGAGGTGGAGAATGAGTCCCCTCGACATCGTCATGCTGGTCGGCGGCATCCTGCTGACCCTCGGTACCGGTGTCTTCGTCGCCTCGGAGTTCGCACTCGTGAACCTCGACCGCGCCGAGGTCGAGGCCCGGCGCGACCGCGGCGAGTCCGGCCTGGCGCCCGTCATCGCAGCGCTGAAGGTCACGTCGACGCACCTGTCGAGCGCGCAGCTCGGCATCACGCTGACGACCCTGCTGACCGGCTACCTGCTCGAACCGTCGATCGCGACGCTGCTCGAGGCGCCGTTCCTCGCGATGCAGCTGCCCGAGGCACTCGTCGAGACCGTCGGCTCGATCGTGGCGCTCGTCATCGCGACGCTGCTGTCGATGATCCTCGGCGAGCTCGTGCCGAAGAACTTCGCGCTCGCGCTGCCGCTCCAGACCGCGCGGCTCGTCGTGCCGCTGCAGGTCGCCTTCACCACCGTGTTCAAGCCCGCGGTCGCCCTGCTCAACGGCACCGCGAACGCCGTCCTCCGGTCGATGGGCATCGAGCCCCAGGAGGAACTGTCCGGAGCCCGCAGCGCCGAGGAGCTCAGCTCGCTCCTCCGCCGCTCGGCGTCGGAGGGCTCGCTCGAGCAGGACACCGCGACGCTGCTCCAGCGCACCATCGCGTTCTCCGAGCTCGACGCGAGCGACGTGATGACCCCGCGCCCGCGACTGTCGACCATCCGGGTCTCGGAGTCGGCGGACGACGTCATCGCGCTCGCGCGCCGCACCGGCTTCAGCCGCTTCCCCGTGATCGAGGAGGACGCGGACGACGTCGTCGGCATCGTGCACGTGAAGCAGGCCGTCGCGGTCCCGCGCGAGAAGCGCCCCGAGGTGCCGGTCGGCGCCCTGATGACCGAGGCCGAGCGCGTCCCCGAGACCATGCCCGGCGACACCCTGCTCGCCGAGGTCCGGAGCCGCGGCTACCAGATGGTGATCGTCGTCGACGAGTACGGCGGCACCGCCGGTGTCGTCACGCTCGAGGACCTCGTCGAGGAGATCGTCGGCGAGGTGTCCGACGAGCACGACCGCGCACGCATCGACGTCGTGCGCTCCCGGAACTGGTTGACCTTCCCCGGACTCCTGCGTCCCGACGAGCTCGAGGACCGCGCCGGCGTGACGGTCCCCGAGGACGGTCCGTACGAGACCGTGGGCGGGTTCATCATGTCCTCCCTCGGACGCCTGCCCGCCGTCGGTGACGAGGTCGCGCTCGACGACGGCGTCTTCCGCGTCGAGCGGTTGGACGGTCGCCGTGTCGACCGCGTCCGCTGGACCCCGACGCACCCCGATCCCGTCCCGACCACCGGCAGCACCGCGACCGCGCAGCGCCCGGCCACCGGGATCATCATCCCCGCCACGAAGGAGGGCTCCCGATGAGCGCCGCGTCCGTCCACGACGGCATGGTCGTCCTCGCCGCCGGTGAGTCCGCGTCGAGCGGCTCCGACTGGTGGGGTATCTTCTGGCTCGTCGTCCTGCTGCTCGGCAACGCGTACTTCGTCGCCGCCGAGTTCGCCGTGATCTCCGCCCGCCGCTCGCAGATCGAGCCGCGCGCCGAGGCCGGGTCGAAGGCCGCCCAGACGACGCTCGCCGCGATGGAGCACGCCACGCGCATGCTCGCCACCACGCAGCTCGGCATCACGGTCTGCTCGCTCCTCATCCTCAACGTGTCCGAGCCGGCCATCCACCACCTGCTCGAGGTCCCGCTCGGACTGACCGGCTGGAGCGTCGAGGTGATCGGCACCGTGGCGTTCGTCTTCACGCTGCTGCTCGTGTCCTTCCTGCACGTCGTGTTCGGCGAGATGGTGCCGAAGAACATCTCGTTCTCGATGCCCGACCGGGCCGCACTGCTGCTCGTCCCGACGCTCTGGTACATCGGCCACGCCCTGCACTGGGTGATCGTCGGCCTGAACGAGACCGCGAACGCCGTGCTCCGTCTGTTCAAGGTCGAGCCGAAGGACGAGGCCGTCAGCGCGTTCACCGTGGAGGAGGTCCAGACGATCGTCGAGCAGTCCCGCCGCGAAGGCACCCTGACGGACGACGGCAAGCTCGCGATGGCGTTCGAGTTCACGGAGAAGAAGGTCAAGGACGTCGCGGTGCCGATGTCCGACCTGGTCACCCTCCCCGAGGACGCCACCCCCGAGGACGTCGAGCGCGCGGTCGCCCAGCGCGGCTTCTCGCGGTACGTGCTCGTCGGCGACGACGGCGACCCGACGGGCTACGTGCACGTCAAGGACGTCATCGACCTGCGTCCGGACGAGTTCGACGTGCCGGTGCCCCCGAAGCGGATCCGGCAGCTCATCTCCCTGTACACGGACATGGACCTCGAGGACGCCCTCGCGACCATGCGTGCGGCGGGCCGTCACGTGGCGCGGGCGTTCGACGCCGAGGGGCGCACGATCGGTGTGCTGTTCCTCGAGGACATCCTCGAGGAACTGGTGGGCACCGTCGAGGACGCGACCCGGCGGCGCTGACCGCGACCGGACGACGGACGGGCGCGCCCCGCTCAGCGGCGACGCGAAGCGTTGCGCGGGGCGCGCCGACCGAGCCTGCGAGGGAGGACGGTGCCAGCTGGCACCGCGCCTCCCGTCCGTCTGTCGGTCCTGGTCGAGACTCGGCCAGGCGGACACGTTCGGGGCGGTGGGACCGCGAAACTGTCCGTGGAACCGAGTCTCGCGCCGACGGCGGCCCGCCGACGGCCGCGCCCCGCGCCGCTACCAGCTCACGGGGAGCGGCTTGCCCTCCTCGTAGCCGGCGGCCGACTGGATGCCGACGAGCGCCCGCTCGGCGAACTCGGTCAGCGAGGACGCCCCCGCGTAGGTCGCCGAGCTGCGGATGCCGGTGGTGATCATGTCGAGCAGGTCCTCGACGCTCGGTCGCTCCGGGTCGAGGTAGATCGTCGACGACGAGATGCCCTCGGCGAAGAGCGCCTTGCGGGCCCGCTCGTACGGGTCGAGGCGCTCGAAGCGCTCCCGCACGGCCTTCGCCGACGCCATGCCCCAGCTCTCCTTGTAGGCCTTGCCCGCGGCGTCGCGGCGGAGCACGCCCGGCGCCTCGAGCGTGCCGGCGAACCACGAACCGATCATGACGGCGGAGGCTCCGGCGGCCAACGCGAGTGCCACGTCGCGCGGGTAGCGGACGCCGCCGTCGGCCCAGACGTGTGCGCCGAGCGACCGGGCGGCCGCGGCGGTCTCGAGCACGGCGGAGAACTGCGGGCGACCGACGGCCGTCATCATGCGCGTGGTGCACATCGCGCCCGGTCCGACGCCGACCTTGATGATCGTCGCACCGGCGTCGACGAGGTGCGCGACGGCGTCGGCGGTGACGACGTTGCCGGCGACGATCGGCAGGCCGAGACCCAGCGCCGAGACCGTGCGGAGCGCGCGGAGCATGCCCTCCTGGTGGCCGTGCGCGGTGTCGAGCACGAGCACGTCGACCCCGGCGGCGGCCAGGGCCTTCGCCTTCGCGGCGACGTCGCCGTTGATGCCGACCGCGGCGGCGACCCGCAGGCGACCGTCCCCGTCGACGGCGGGCGTGTAGATGTCGGAGCGGATCGCGCTGGTCTGGCTCGTGGTGCCGACGACCCTGCCGTGCCGGACCACGGGCGCGAAGTCGACCTCGGCGGCGGAGAGCACGTCGTACACGTGCCGCGGGGTACCGGCGTCGTCGGCGTCGATTGCCGTCGAGGGTCCGTGCAGCAGGTCACCGATCGTCGCGTCCGCACCCGCGGTGCCGAGCCGGGCGGCGGGCACGCAGCCGAGGTACTCCCCCGCGTCGTCGCGGACCACGACGCCCCGGCCCGCCACCGGCAGCAGCTGCTCGAGCGCCTCGGCGACGGTGGTGTCGGCGCGCATGTCGTAGGCGGTGTCGAAGTCGACCGGCTGCTCCTTGACCCAGCGGATCGCGGCGTCGAGGTCCTGCAGGTGCATGTCCTGCGGCAGCACACCGAGCCCACCGCGGCGGGCGAGGGTCGCGGCGAGCCGCGGGCCGGTCACCGAGTTCATGTTCGCGCTGACGATCGGGATCGTGGCGCCCGTGCCGTCGTTCGTGGCGAGGTCCACGTCGAAGCGGCTCGTCACCCCGGACCGACTCGGCACGAGGAAGACGTCGGAGTAGGTCAGGTCGTGCGTCGGCCGCGTCTCGTAGAACCTCATGGGTGCCACTGTACGGCTCCGCAGCCGCGCGGACACGCGTGCGGGAGGTCTCCCCGGCGCACCGTCGACGCCGGAACGGGACCCCTGCTGCGCGACACCCGTCGTCGGGTCCACCGGTCCGGTGGGCGGCCCCCGTCCCGACACGCGCGAGCACGGCCGGGAGGCGCGGCGCGCGTCCGACGGTCACCGAACGGTCGGCGCGGAACGGCTAGGCTGGCGGCCAGTGCGGAGCAGGGTTGCCCCGCACGACACACACGAGCATCTATCGACGGAGAGTGGGCGATCGGCTGTGTCGAGCCATCTGACGGGTACGGACGAGACCGCGGGCGAATTCGGGGCGAACGAGTGGCTGGTCGACGAGCTCTACGAGCAGTTCGTCGCCGACAAGGAGTCCGTCGACAAGTCGTGGTGGCCCGTGCTCGAGAGCTACCACCGCTCGCAGACCGGGGGCGACGCCGCCGCCGGCTCGGCGCCCAGCGCACCCGCCCCCGCGCAGTCCTCGTCGCAGTCGACCACGCAGCAGCCCGCCACGGGTGACGCCCCGGGCGAGGCGAGGCCCGCCGGTCCGATCCAGGCGAAGACGACCTCGCGCCAGCCCACCCCGCAGCCGATCCCGGCCGAGGCCAACGACGAGGCCGACGACCACGAGGAGACCCACGAGGACGTGGCGACCCCGCTCCGGGGCATGGCGAAGACGCTGGCCTCGAACATGGACGCCTCGCTCACGGTCCCGACCGCGACCAGCGTCCGGACGATCCCGGCGAAGCTGATGATCGACAACCGCATCGTCGTCAACAACCACCTGCGCCGGGCCCGGGGCGGCAAGATCTCCTTCACCCACCTGATCGGGTGGGCGATGGTGCAGGCGCTGAAGGACTTCCCGAGCCAGAACGTGTTCTACGAGGAGCGCGACGGCAAGCCCTTCGTGGTGGAGCCCGCGCACGTGAACCTCGGCATCGCGATCGACGTCCCCAAGAAGGACGGCACCCGCTCGCTCCTCGTCCCGAGCATCAAGCGCGCCGAGACCCTGACCTTCGGCCAGTTCCTCGCCGCGTACGAGGACCTCGTCAAGCGCGCCCGCGACAACAAGCTCACGCCGGCCGACTTCCAGGGCACGACGATCTCGCTCACCAACCCGGGCGGCATCGGCACCGTGCACTCGGTCCCGCGCCTGACGAAGGGCCAGGGCTCGATCATCGGCGCCGGTGCGCTCGAGTACCCGGCGCAGTTCCAGGGCTCCGCGACGAAGACCCTGGTCGAGCTCGGCGTCGGCAAGACGATCACGCTGACGAGCACCTACGACCACCGGGTCATCCAGGGCGCCGGCTCGGGCGAGTACCTCAAGAAGGTGCACGAGCGACTCATCGGCGAGCACGGGTTCTACGAGGGCATCTTCTCGGCGCTGCGCATCCCCTACAAGCCCATCCAGTGGGCGAACGACATCAACGTCGACCTGGCCCACCGCGTCAACAAGACGTCGCGCGTGCAGGAGCTCATCAACAGCTTCCGCGTGCGCGGGCACCTGATGGCCGACATCGACCCGCTCGAGTACCGGCAGCGCACCCACCCCGACCTCGAGCTCGAGAACCACGGGCTGACGTTCTGGGACCTCGACCGCGAGTTCGTCACGGGCGGCCTCGCCGGCACCACGACGGCACCCCTGCGCGACGTGCTCGGCATCCTGCGCGACGCCTACTGCCGCACCGTCGGTGTCGAGTACATGCACATCCAGGACCCGGAACAGCGCCGCTGGGTGCAGGGCCACATCGAGGTGCCGTACTCGAAGCCGTCGAAGGACGAGCAGCTCCGCGTCCTCGGCAAGCTCAACGAGGCCGAGGCGTTCGAGACCTTCCTGCAGACGAAGTACGTCGGCCAGAAGCGCTTCTCGCTCGAGGGCGGCGAGTCGACCATCGCGTTCCTCGACACCCTCATCCAGCACGCGGCGGGCGCCGGCCTCGACGAGGTCGCCATCGGCATGGCCCACCGCGGCCGCCTCAACGTGCTGACGAACATCGCCGGCAAGACCTACGGGCAGATCTTCCGCGAGTTCGAGGGGTCGTCGCTCCCGGGTTCCGTGTCCGGTCAGGGCTCCGGTGACGTGAAGTACCACGTCGGCACCGAGGGCGTCTTCCGCGCGTCGGACGGCTCGAGCATCCCCGTCACGATCGCCGCGAACCCGTCACACCTCGAGGCCGTCGACGGCGTGCTCGAGGGCATCGTGCGCGCCAAGCAGGACCGCACCCCGCCCGGCACCTTCGGCGTGCTGCCGGTGCTCGTGCACGGCGACGCGGCCATGGCCGGCCAGGGCGTCGTCGTCGAGACCCTGCAGATGTCGCAGCTCCGCGGCTACCGCACGGGTGGCACGGTGCACCTCGTCATCAACAACCAGGTCGGGTTCACCACGCCCCCGGAGTCCGCGCGCAGCTCGGTGTACTCCACCGACGTGGCGAAGACGATCCAGGCGCCGATCTTCCACGTCAACGGGGACGACCCCGAGGCCGTGGCCCGCGTCGCCGAGCTCGCCTTCGCGTACCGCGAGGAGTTCCACCGCGACGTCGTGATCGACCTCGTCTGCTACCGCCGCCGCGGCCACAACGAGGGCGACGACCCCTCGATGACCCAGCCGCTCATGTACAACCTCATCGAGGCGAAGCGCTCCGTCCGCACCCTGTACACCGAGGCCCTCGTCGGTCGCGGCGACATCACGCAGGAGGAGTACGACGAGGCGCACCGCGACTTCCAGGACCGCCTCGAGCGCGCCTTCGCCGAGACCCACGAGGCGCAGACCGGCACGATGCCCGTCATCACGACGGACGACGACGGCGCCGTGGACGGTCTCGAGCGTCCGACGGCCCAGCGTGACGACGCCGAGGTCGAGGTGCACGAGACGGCGATCTCCGAGGAACTCGTCCGGGCCATCGGCGACGCGCACAGCAACCCGCCCGCCGGCTTCTCGATCCACCCGAAGCTGCAGCAGCTCCTCACCAAGCGCACCGAGATGACCCGCTCCGGCGGCATCGACTGGGCGATGGCTGAGCTCATGGCGATCGGCTCGGTGCTGGTCGAGGGCAAGCCCGTCCGGCTCGCCGGCCAGGACGCCCGACGCGGCACCTTCGTGCAGCGCCAGGCGGTCTTCCACGACCGGGTGAACGGGCAGGAGTGGCTGCCGCTCGCCAACGTCGCCGAGGACCAGGCCCGCCTGTACATCTACGACTCGCTGCTCAGCGAGTACGCGGCGATGGCGTTCGAGTACGGCTACTCGGTCGAACGTCCCGAGGCCCTCGTGCTGTGGGAGGCGCAGTTCGGCGACTTCGCGAACGGCGCGCAGACCGTCATCGACGAGTTCATCTCGTCCGCCGAGCAGAAGTGGGGACAGCGCTCCGGTCTGGTGCTCCTGCTCCCCCACGGCTACGAGGGTCAGGGGCCGGACCACTCCTCGGCGCGCATCGAGCGGTACCTGCAGCTCTGCGCCGAGGACAACATGATCGTCGCGCGTCCCTCGACGCCGGCGTCGTGGTTCCACCTGCTCCGTCGCCAGGCGTGGGAGCGCCCGCAGAAGCCGCTCGTCGTCTTCACGCCGAAGGCCATGCTCCGCCTCCGCCAGGCGACGAGCCCGGTCGAGGCCTTCACGAACGGCTCCTTCCACGAGGTGCTCGACGACGACCGCGTGACCGACAAGGCCGGGGTGCGCCGCGTCGTGCTGCACTCGGGCAAGGTGCACCACGACCTCCGCGCCGAGCTCGACAAGTCCGGCGCGACCGACGTCGCCCTCGTCCGGTTGGAGCAGCTCGCGCCGCTCCCCCTCGACGAGCTGCTCCGGGTGCTCGCGGGCTACCCGCAGGCCGAGGTCGTCTGGGCCCAGGAGGAGCCGGAGAACCAGGGCGCCTGGCCGTTCGTGTGCATGAACCTGTCCCCGCACCTCGACGGCCGTCCGCTCTCCGTGGCCTCGCGCCCGGCGAGTGCCGCACCGGCGACGGGCTCGTCGAAGCGTTCCGCGGGTGAGGCCGCCGACGTCGTCCGCAAGGCACTCGGCTGATCCGCCGCGCCCCCTGACGAACGATGCGCCCCGTGGAGACGGGGCGCATCGTTCGTCAGGGCGCGCATCTCCCGGGCACGCAGACGCACCGACGGCGGCAACAGCAGCGGCGGCCGCACGCGGCACGCAGCAGCACCGACGTGCAGCGCCAGGGGCTGCCCGACGCTACTTCAGCTTCGTGTAGCGGACCCCGGCCTCGTGGTACCCGCGCTTCTGGTAGAACCGGTGCGCGCTGTCCGTCGCGGCGGCCGACACGGCGCTCAGCCGGTGCGCCCCCTGCTCACTCGCCCACGTCTCGAACGTGTCGATGAGCGCGGAACCGGTCCCGAGCCTCCGGGCCGACGGGTCGACCACCAGCAGCAGGAGCTGCGCGGTGGGCTCGTCGCTCGCGTACGACCACGTGACCTGCGCACCCGCCACGGCGACCGCTCGGCCGTCGTCGCCACGGACCAGCCACGTGCGGTGTCCGGCCTCGGGCACGAGCCGTTCCAGCCGTGCGCGCATCGCGGACTCGTCGACGACGTGCCCGAGCAGACGGACGAGGGCGGTGACGTCGGCGACGTCCGTGTCGGACCAGGTGGTGATCGACTCGGCGGTGAGGGTCATGGGGCGACCCTACCCAGCGCCGGCGACGTGTGACGACCGCGGACGGTCGCGCCTAGTGCGTCGCCTGCTCCACGCGGATGCGCGCGAGGATCTCGGTCCGGAGCTGGTCCGGCGCGGTCTCGGCGCACGCGCGCTTCACCGTCTCCATGAGGACGACGCCCACGCGGTGCTCGCTCGTGCAGTCCTCGCAGGACTCCATGTGCTCGCGGATGTCCGCGGCGTCCTCGCGGCAGAGCTCGTCGTGCAGGAACTCCTCGAGCTCGGCCTTGGCCTTCGAGCAGTCGCAGCCGCTCATCGTGCGTCCTTCCCGTCGGTGCGACCAGCGGCCGCAGTCGTCTTCCGGCCCCGCCCGCGCATCGTCGCCGTCGACGCTGCGTCCGGGACGATGCCGGTCTCGCGTGCGTGGTCCGCCAGGAGCCCGCGGAGGAGCCGGCGTCCACGGTGGAGACGGCTCATGACCGTCCCCACGGGGGTCTTCATGATGTCGGCGATCTCCTGGTAGGAGAAGCCCTCGACGTCCGCGAAGTACACGGCCATCCGGAAGTCCTCGGGGATCGACTGGAGCGCGTCCTTCACGGCGGAGGACGGCAGGTGGTCGATCGCGTCGGCCTCGGCGGAACGCGCCGAGACGGACTGCGTGACGCTCTCGGCGCCGCCGAGCTGCCAGTCCTCGAGCTCGTCGATCGTGCCCTGGTACGGGTTCCGCTGGTTCTTGCGGTACGTGTTGATGAACGTGTTCGTGAGGATCCGGTAGAGCCACGCCTTGAGGTTCGTGCCCTGACGGAACTGCCGGAACGCCGCGTACGCCTTGACGAAGGTCTCCTGCACCAGGTCCGACGCGTCGGCCGGGTTGCGGGTCATCCGCATCGCGGCGCCGTAGAGCTGGTCCATGAACGGGAGCGCCTGGTCCTCGAACAGGGAGCGCAGTTCGGCCTCGGACACGGTCTTCTCGTCCGCCGGTTCGGCCTCGGGCTCGAGGGCGTCCGCTTCCTCGGACACCGCGTCGAGCTGCGCCTCGGTCTCCTCGACCAGGTCGTGCGGTGCTGCCTGCGGTTCGTCGGTCGTCATCACGGACGAGTCTAGGCCGAGCCCGCCGAGCGAGCCGTCGATCGTCGTCCGCACGGTCGGCAGTGCCGTCCGTGACCGTTCGAGTGTCGCTGTCGCCAATGGTCCTCCCGCGGTGTTCAGTACCCTGGTGAACCGATGGCCCAGTCGACGCATTCCCAGCAGCCCGATCCCTGGATCGCGCCCCTCGCCCGCGGACCCCTGCGCGGCGACGTCGCCCTGCCCGGCTCGAAGTCGCTGACGAACCGGGAGCTGGTCCTCGCGGCGCTGGCCGACGGCCCCTCGACCATCCGGCTCCCCCTGCACTCGCGCGACTCCGCCCTGATGGTCGCCGCGCTCCGGCAGCTCGGCGTCGGGATCGACGAGGTCGTCCCCGCGGACGGCACGGCTCCGAACCCGTACGGGCCGGACCTCCGGATCACACCCGCGCCGATGCACGGCGACGTCGCCGTCGACTGCGGGCTGGCCGGCACCGTGATGCGCTTCCTGCCGCCGCTCGCCGCGCTGGCGACCGGCCCCGTGACGGTCGACGGCGACCCGTACGCGCGGAGGCGACCGATGGGCGCGATCATCCGCGCCCTCGCCGACCTCGGGGTCGACGTGACGGACGACGGCGACGGCGCGATGCCGTTCTCGTTCACCGGCACCGGAGCGGTCCGAGGCGGCCGTCTCGAGATCGACGCGTCGGCATCGTCGCAGTTCGTGTCCGGGCTGCTGCTCTCGGCGCCCCGCTTCGACGAGGGCCTGCACCTCACCCACGTCGGCGAGCGGCTGCCGAGCCTGCCGCACATCGACATGACCGTCGCGGCGCTCCGTGCCCGCGGTGTCCGCGTGGACCAGCCGACCGTCGGCGAGTGGGTGGTGCACCCGGGCCCGATCGCGGCGCGCGACGTCGTCATCGAGCCCGACCTGTCGAACGCCGCGCCGTTCGCGGCGGCTGCGCTCGTCGCGGGCGGCACGGTCCGGATCCGCACCTGGCCGACCGACACGACGCAGGTCGGTGCCGACCTCGAGACGCTCCTGCCCCTGTGGGGCGCGACCGTCACGCGGGACGGCGACGACCTCGTCTTCGACGGCGGTGTCGGGGTGGCGGGTGGAGCCTCCCTGCCGGGTGTGACGCTCGACCTGTCCCGCGGCGGCGAACTCGCACCGGCGCTCGTCGCGCTGTCGGCCCTGGCCGACGGGCCGAGCGAGATCACCGGGATCGGCCACCTGCGTGGCCACGAGACGGACCGCCTCGCCGCGCTCGCGGCGGACGTGAACCGGTCGGGAGGCTCGGTGCAGGAACTCGACGACGGCCTGCGGATCACGCCCGCCCGCCTCCACGGCGGTGGCTGGGCCGCGTACGACGACCACCGGATGGCGACCGCGGGCGCCCTCGTCGGTCTCGTCGTCGACGGCGTCGCCGTCGACGACGTCGGCTGCACGGCGAAGACGCTGCCGCAGTTCCCCGAGCTCTGGGCGGACCTGGTGGCGACCGGCGCGGACCAGGCTGCGGGCCACCGGGACGGGAGCGTGACGCCGTGAGCTGGTGGGACGACGTCGACGGGGACGACACCGACGAGGACGAGCCGTACGGACAGTACGAGTCGAAGGTGCGGATCCGGCCGAACCCGAAGGGCAACCGGCCCCGCACGAAGACCCGTCCGAACTACGACGACGCCCCGACCGGCTGGGTGACGAACGTCGACCGCGGGCGCTTCGGCGTGCTGGTGTCGGCCGGCCAGGACGACGAGCGGGTGATCACGGCGACGAAGGCCCGGGAGCTCGGCAAGAAGTCGGTCGTGACCGGCGACCGCGTGTCGCTCGCCGGGGACGTCTCGGGCGACGCCGGTTCGCTCGCGCGGATCGTCAAGGTCGCCGAGCGGTCGACCCTGCTCCGACGGAGCGCGGACGACAGCGACGAGGTCGAGCGCGTGATCGTCGCGAACGCCGACCAGATGCTGATCGTCGTCGCGGCGGCAGACCCCGAGCCGCGGCCGCGACTCATCGACCGGTACCTCGTCGCGGCGTTCGACGCCGGCCTGGACCCGGTGCTCTGCATCACGAAGACCGACCTGGCCGACCCGGCACTGTTCCTGGCGCACTTCGCCTGCCTGGACCTCCGGATCGTCACGAGCCGGTCGGACGACGTGCCGTTCGACGCCCTGCACGAGGTGCTCGACGACACGGTGACCGTCACGGTCGGGCACTCCGGCGTCGGCAAGTCGACGCTCGTGAACGCCATCACCGGCTCGACCCGCGCGACCGGCGTGGTCAACGCGGTCACCGGTCGCGGGCGGCACACCTCGTCGTCCTCGATCGCGCTGCGCGTCCGTGACGGTGGGTGGATCATCGACACCCCCGGCGTCCGGTCGTTCGGGCTCGGGCACGTGCAGCCGGAGAACGTCTTCCGGGCCTTCGCGGCGCACGCCGTCCCGGTGCGCGAGCCCGCCGACGGCATCCCGCTCGCGCAGGCGCACGACTGGGAGATCGTCGACCGCGTGCACGACGGGGAGCTCGGGGCGACCGGCGTCGAGCGGCTCGACTCCTTCCGCGCCCTGCTCACCGGCATGGGTGCGGACGACCCCGGCGCGGACTGACCCGAGGCGGGGGTCGTCCCGCGCGTGGGGACCGTCGCGTGCGTGGTGACCGTCGCGTGCGGCGCGGGTGTACCGTTGCCCCTCGTGCCCGAAGTTGCAGAACACAACACAGCCAGACCCGAACCGGTCCACCACGGTGACCACGCGGCGGAGCACCCGTCGCGAGCCGACCGCCCCACGGCGGCGATGGCGGCGGTCCTGCACCCCGAACACCTCGGACGGTCGCTGCGGTCCTTCGGGTCGCACATCCTCGTGCCGCTGTTCCTGGCGGTCGGGATGAGCCTCGCCTACCTCGGCGCGTTCCACGCTCCGACCCCGCACGAGCTCCCGGTCGGGATCGTCGGCCAGGGCCCGGAGGCCCAGGTGTTCGCCCAGACCGTCACCGACGGCTCCGACGGCCGGCTGGTCGCGCACGTCGTCGACTCGACGACCGAGGCCGAACAGCAGGTCCGGGACCGCGACCTCGCCGCCGTGTACGCCCCGGGGACGGACGGCGCCGTGCTCTACGTCTCCACGGCCGCGAGCGAGACCACCGCGACCGCAGCACAGAAGGTCTTCCTGCCGATCGCGTACGAGCAGCACCTGCCGTTCACCGTGCACGACGTCGTGCCCACCGGTGACGAGGACCCGACCGGCCAGGGACTCTTCTTCCTGCTCGTCGGCCTGAGCGTCGGCGGGTACGCCTCGGCGATCGCCGTCGCCGCGGCGGCCGCGAAGCTCCGCGCGCTCTGGACGGTCGCCGTCGGCGCCGTCACCGCCGGGGTCGTCGCCGGCATCGGTGTCCTGGTCGCCGGACCGCTGTACGGCGTCATCCCGGACCACCGCTGGCAGGTCTTCCTGTTCGCGTGGCTCTACGACGCCGTCATCGTCGCCCTCGGCGTCGGGCTGCACCCGCTGCTCGGGCGGTGGACCACCCCGATCCTGACGATGCTCTTCGTGATGCTCAACTTCACGAGCTCCGGCGGGATCTTCCAGCCGTCGTTCCAGCCCGGCTTCTTCGCGGCGCTCAACACGTTCTGGAGCGGCGCGGCCTGGCTCGGCGCCGCGCAGGACCTCGTGTACTTCCCCGGAGCGTCGCTGACCCGGTCGGTGGTCGTGCTCGTGCTGTGGCTGGTCGTCGCGGTGCTGCTCGGTGTCCTCGTGCACGGGCTCGCCGCACGTCGGACCCGCATCGCCCGCGAGCGCGCGGTGTCGCACTACGAGGAGGAGCAGGTCGTCGCGGCCTAGGGCGCTAGCCTGACCTCCGTGGACCTCAGCGCCGACCTGGACTTCGCCCGCTCCCTCGCCGACACCGCCGACGCGATCAGCCTCGAGCGGTTCCGCGCCGCCGACCTGCACGTCACGACGAAGGCCGACAGCACGCACGTCACGGACGCCGACCAGGCGGTCGAGCGTGCCCTGCGCGAGCGCCTGGCCGCCGAGCGCCCGGACGACGCGTTCCTGGGCGAGGAGACGACGGCGGACACCGGTGCCGACGCCCTGAGCGAGGGGCACCGGCAGTGGGTGGTCGACCCGATCGACGGCACCGCGAACTACCTGCGGGGCGTGCCGGTCTGGGCGACCCTCATCGCCCTCGCCGTCGACGGCCGCCCGGTGCTCGGCGTCGTCAGCGCCCCGGCGCTCGGCAAGCGCTGGTGGGCCGCGGAGGGGCTCGGCGCACACTCGACCGACGGGCCCCTGCGGGTCTCCGGCGTCGCGGCGCTGTCCGAGGCGAGCCTCAGCTACAACAGCATCCAGCAGTGGGACGAGGACGACCGGCTCGACGCCCTCGTCACCCTGTCCCGCAAGGTCTGGCGCACCCGGGCGTACGGCGACATGTGGTCGTACATGCTCGTCGCCGAGGGGGTCCTCGACGTCGCGGGCGAGCCCGACCTCAAGCCGTGGGACATCGCGGCCCTCGTGCCGATCGTCGAGGAGGCGGGCGGCCGCTTCACCTCGCTCGACGGCGACCCGGGCCCGTGGCACGGCAGCGCCCTCGCCACGAACGGGCACGTGCACGACGCCGTCGTGGACGTCATCCGGCGTCCGTAGCCCCTGGTCGTCCCGACACGGGCGACACCGGGGCAGGGCGGACGCTGCGCCGCGGTGTACCCCGCTTGTCCCCTGCGCGCGGCCCGGCCGACGGTGCCGGACCCCCGGACGGGGGCAGGGACCCCCCGGACTGGGGCCAGGCGAGTCGGACACTCTGCTGACGAGCACTTCGGTGGCGTCCGATGGGCGGGTTATCGTGCTCACGGCTGATCGGACGCACCGGGTTCCCTAGACCCGGACCGTGTCGGGTCCGTCGTCCATTACTCGTCCGAAAACCCTGACCCGAGGGGTGGTCCAGACGATGACTTCATCGTTCCCAGGCGGAACCGAGTGCACCCTCACTCGTCGTCCGCGTCATCTCACCGACAGCCCTGGTGTGCGCTCCGTCGCCGCCTCGCGTCCGTCCGTCGCCACGGTCCCTGCCCGTGATGCCGACCGGATCCCGTCCGTCGCCGTGGTCTCCCGCCGCGCTGCCGACCGGACGCCCACCGCAGTCTCCGTCCCCGGACCCGGAGGCCGGTGAGTCATGGCACTCACCGGTCGCCGTCTCGAGGTCGACCGGATCGCGACCCTCGCTGTACTCCCTCGTGAGTCCGCGATGGTCGTCGTCGGCGACCCTGGTTCCGGGCGCAGCAGCGTCCTCGACGCGGTCGCTGACCGCGTCTCCCTCCCCGTCGTGCGGGTCGGTGTCAACGGGAGCGAGTCCCGCTGGCCCCTGGCCGGCGTGACCTCCCTGTTCACCGCACTCGACGATCCGCGGGCGACCGCCCACATCGCGCACCTGCTGCAGGCCGGTGGCGCGACGAGCGGGCTCGCCGCCGCGCACGACTTCCTCGAGGCCGTGCAGACCCTGACCCTGCCGCCGACGGTCGTCCTGATCGACGACCTCGACCGGATGGACCGCGAGAGCCAGGAGCTCATCGCGTTCCTGGCGGGTCGGCTCGCCGGCACGGCACTGCGTCTGGTCGCAACGGTCCGGACCGTGCCGTCGGACGGTCCGCTCACGGCCCTCCCCGTGCTGCGGCTCGAACCGCTGGCCGCCGACGTGTCCCTCGCGCTGGCCCGGTCGATGGCACCGGAGGGCGCGAACGACGGCGTCCTCGCGATCCTCGCCGATGCGACGGGCGGCAACCCCGGCGCGCTCCGCGAGCAGTTCGACATGCTCTCGACCGCCCAGCTGACCGGCACCGAGCCGCTCGTGCTGCCGTTGCGCCCGACCGCCACGACCGAGGCCATCGCGGCGCTGACCCTCGACGTGGTCGAGGGTGCCGCCGACACCGACACCGACGACGCGGGACGTGGTCTGGACGTCCTCGCCCGGCTGTCCCTCGTGCCGGTCGCCAGGACGACCGGATGGGACCGCGACGCCGTCGACGACCTCGCCGACGCCGGGCTCGTCGTCGTGCGCGGCCAGACCGTCACGGTCCGCGACCCGCTGCTGCGGTCAGCCCTGTACTGGCGGATGTCCGCACGCACCCGGCGCACGCTGCACCGCGAGCTCGCCGCGGCGAGCGCCGAGGTGGACCCGCGCGCCGCCGCGTGGCACCGGAGCTTCGTCGACGACGTCCCCGACGTGGTCGCGCTGCTCGACGCCGCCGCGGGCTACGTCGCCGACGGGGCACCGCACGCCGCGGTCGCCCTGGCCGAGCGTGCCCTGCACGTCGGCTCGGGCGGTGAGGACGAGCGGACGGCACTGCTCGCCGTCACCGAGGCGCTGTTCGCACAGCGTCAGCTCGGGCTCGCCGCGCGCTACCTCACCGCGATGCGCCCGTTCCGGCGCGGGTCGGACGAGGTCCGGCGCCTGCGGGTCCTGTACTCCGTGCAGTACCTGCGCGGCGAGACCGTGCACGCGGACGAGCTCCTCGTGCCCGTGGACGCGGAGGCACCCGAAGCCCCCGCGACCGCCGGGCTCCTGGCGATGGTCGCGAGCTTCCGGGCGGAGACGTGGGACCTCGAGCAGGCCCGCGACCTGCTCGCCCGGGTCGAGCAGCTCGGTCCGGTGGTCACCCCGCACACCGCGGAGATCGCCGGCGCCGTGCAGTGCCTCGTCGCCGCGCTCGACGGTTCGCTGCCCGCCGACACGGAGCTCTACGACGGACTCTCGACGGCGCGGCTGATGGCGATGTCCGACCCGGCACTCCTGCTCGTGGCACACGCGCTGAGCCTCGCCGAGCGGTACCGGAGCGCACGTCGCGTCTTCGCGCTCGTCGTCGCCCGCGGACAGGACACCGAGGCCGTGTGGGTCGAGGGAGCCCGCTACCTGTCCGCCGAGAACGAGCTGCGCTCCGGCAACTTCCGGCAGGCCCTCCGCGCGATCGACGCCTGGGAGGCCGGGAGCGCCCTGTCCGCGCAGCGGCTCCGCGAGCCGTCGCGGGCGGTCGCGGTCGCGTGGCGCCACTTCGCCGAGGGTCGTTCGCTCGAGGCGCTCGAGGTGGTGGACCGGTGCCTGGCGCTCCGCTCCACGGTGCTGCTCTGGGGCACCACGGCCCGGCTGCACGCACTCCGTGGGCGCGTGCTGCTGCTCGACGGTCGTGTCGACGAGGCGGTGACCGCCCTCGAGGCGGCGGACGCCGTCGGCCGGTCGCTGCGCAACCCGACCGTGCTGCGGCACCTCGGCGACCTGGTCGAGGGCTACGTGCGCCTCGGCCGGATCGACGACGCCCGGAACGCGACGGCCCGGCTCGCGGCCGACCACCACGCCCGGCCGTCCCGCTGGGGCGCGCTCGTGCTGGCCCGCAGCCTGGCGCTCGTCGCCGACGACGCCACCCGTGAGTCGGCGCGTCGTCGAGCCCTCGAGCTGTTCCAGCCGCACGACTCGCAGTACGAGCGCGCTCGCACCTTCGCCGCCCTGACGGCGGTGGGCACGGACGCCGAGCGGCCCCGCCTCGGCGCCGCCGCCGCGGCCGCGTACGAGGCGGCCGGTCTGCGACGACCGCTGGCGACGCCCGCGCCGACGGCGGTCATGCCGGCCTTCGGCGTGCCGACGTCGCTGCGGTCCGGACCGGTGCTGTCCGCCCCGGTCCCCGGGTCACCGCGGAGCGCCCCGGACTCGTCGGTGGTGCTCACCCAGCTGACCGCGGAGGAGCGCGCCGTGGTGCAGAAGGTGACCGAGGGCTACCGCAACCGCGAGATCGCCTCGTCGCTGTTCATGTCCCAGCGCACCGTGGAGCTGCGCCTGACGCAGATCTACCGGAAGGTCGGTGCGCGCTCGCGCTCGCACCTCGTCGCGCTGCTCACCTGATCGCGCGACCCGCGGACGCAGGGCGACCGCTCGACGGACGGGAGGCCCGGTACCAGCTGGTACCGGGCCTCCCGTCCGTCACGCCCGACGTCGGACCGCGAGCCGGCTTGCGGGAGTCCGCACCGACGACACGTCGGGTCGCACCGCTCGCGCGGTGAACCGCAAGAGCCGCTGCGCGGTGTTGTCCCGGCGGACCCGCCGGGCGAGGCTCGTGGTGCACCGACCGTCGTGCCCTTCCCGGAAGGGCCCGTCCGCGGATCACGACCGTCCGGTACCCGAACCGCCGACCCTCCCGGTCCGCCCCCGCCTGATCCGCGGGTGGATCGGCCGGGCGACGGACCCGGACCCGCGGCAGACCCGGCGGCGGTCGGTGCCGCTCCCCGGCACCGGGCCGGTCCCCCACCCGAACGGACACCGTATGTGCGGCATCATCGCGGCGCGCGTCAGCGACGACGTGACCCCCTTCCTGCTCGACGGTCTCGAACGGCTGGAGTACCGGGGGTACGACTCCGTCGGCGTCGCGGTACGGACCGCCGCCGGTCGGATCGCCACGGTCCGGTCGGTGTCCCGCGTCGCGGACCTGCGGGCGGACCTCGCTGCACGGGCGGCCGCAGTACCGGCAGAGGACGCCTCGACCGGGCTCGGCATCGGGCACACCCGCTGGGCGACCTGCGGGACGGTGCGCGAGGAGAACGCGCACCCGCACGCCGACTGCTCCGGCCGGATCAGCGTCGTGCACAACGGGACCGTCGAGAACGCGGGACGGTTGCGGGCGACGCTCGAGCAGCAGGGGCACGTGTTCCGGTCCGAGGTCGACTCCGAGGTCATCGGGCACCTGGTCGAGCGTGCACTCCGCGTCGATCCCGACCTCGTGCTCGCGGTGCAGATCGCGACCGCGCAACTGCGGGGCTCCTGGGCGATCGTCGTGCTCGACGCCCGGGACGGCCGCATGGTCGCCGCCGCGAACCGGTCGCCCCTCGTCGTCGCACGCTCGGCACGGGGTGACTTCGTCGCGAGCGACGTCGGCACCATCGCCCGGTGGTGCGAGACCTTCGTGCCGCTCCGGGACGGCGACGTCGTCGAGCTCGGCGAGGCGTGGAGCTGGTCGTCGGAGGGCATCGCCGTGCCCGTGCCCTTCCCCACCCCGTCCCCGTTCGCCACGACCGCGCTCGACGTCGACCTCGGCGACCACCCGGACCACACGGCCAAGGAGATCGCCGAACAGCCCCGGGTCGTCGCCGACCTGCTCGAGCGCGTCCGGCAGCGCACGGCGGACGGCAGCACCTGGACGGGGCTCGGGCTGCCGGCGTTCGATCGGCTCGCCGTGGTGGCCTGCGGGACGTCGCTGCACGCCGGCCAGGTCGTCGCCGGCACCGCGCGCACCCTCGGCGGCGTGCCCACCGACATCGTCGTCGCGAGCGAGGTGGACCACGCCGTCCTCGGTCGCGGCACCCTCGTCGTCGCCATCAGCCAGTCCGGGGAGACCGCGGACGTCCTCCGGGCGCTCGACCGGCTCGACGACCGGTACCCGGTCCTGGCGCTGACGGACGACGTGCACTCGTCCCTCGCCCGCCGAGCCGACGCGGTGCTCGCCTGCCACACCGGCCCCGAGGTCGGGCTCGCCGCGACGAAGACCTTCACGGCGCAGGTGGTCGTCGGCGTGACCGCGGTCCTGTCGGCACTGGTCGCCTCGGGCCGGCTCGAGCCGACCCGCGCCGCAGCCCTGGTCGACGAGCTCTCCGGACTGCCCGAGCGGATGGCGGCCGCCGCCGCGGTCGCAGCCGAGCGCATCCCGCTCCTGGCCGCGACGGTCCGGGACGCGCCCGGGTTCCTGTTCGTCGGCCGCGGGCCCGGGCTGCCCTACGCAGCCGAGGGTGCGCTGAAGGTGGAGGAGCTCGCCTACCGGTGGGCACGGTCCTGCCCCGTCGGTGAGCTCAAGCACGGTCCGCTCGCGCTCGTCGACGACGGCACCCCGGTCGTGGTGGTCGACCACGGGGACCCGCGCATCGCCTCCGCCGTCGCCGAGGTCCGGGCCCGCGGCGGCCTCGTCGTCACGATCGGCGGTGCGGGCTCCGACGTACCGGCGATCGCCGACCGCGCGGAGGCCACCGACCTGGCCTGGGGACGGTCGCTCGCACCCTGGGGTCCGGTCGAGGCGGTCGTGCCCCTGCAGATGCTGGCGCGTGAACTCGCGCTGCAGCTCGGTTGCGCGGTGGACAAGCCCCGCGCCGCCGCGAGGTCGGTGACGGTCGAGTAGCCAGGCACGTGCAGCGCAACCGGGTGACGGTGTTCCTCGTCGTCCTGACCGGCCTCGCGGTCGTCGCGACGGTCGTCGTGGTGGTGCTCGTCGTCGTGGACGCCGTCCACTGACCCGACGGCCCGCGCGGTCAGCGTCCTCTTGGTGGGTGCTGCCATCCTGGCGTCTTGACCGCAGCAGCCCCGCCCCTCGTGTTCGTCGCCGTCCTGGTCGGCGCCGTCCTGCCCGTCGTGCCCCTGGTCGGCCGGGTCGCCCGGATCGCGGCCACCATCGTGCACGAGGTCGGCCACTGCGTCGTCGTGGTGCCGTTCGGCGGACGCATCGACCGGATCGACCTGCACGCCGACGGCTCCGGCGAGGCCTGGGTCCGACTCGGGCGCGTGCCGGCGGCGATCCGCTGGCTGGTCCGGGTCCTCAACCTCTTCGCCGGGTACAGCGCGCCGCTCTGGGCCGGGGTGCTGCTCGTCTCCGGGGTGCTCCAGGGGTCGCGGTGGCTCCCCGTGGTGGTGCTCGCCGTCGTCGGCCTGGTGGCCCTGGCGTTCGTGCGGAACTGGTTCGGCCTGCTCGTCGTGCTCGGCTTCGACGCGCTCGCGCTGTGGGTGGCGGTCCGGCCGTCGGAGGCCACCGTGCTCGTCGTCGCGGCGGTCGGCACCGCGTTCGTGGTGGACGGTCTGCGGTCCCTCGTGCACGTCGCCCGCTGGCTGCTGACCGGCGCCCGGGTGCAGACGGACTTCCACATCGCCGCCGCCGAGATGCGGGTGCCGGCCGTGCTGTGGTTCGTGCTCTTCGTGGCGGTGAACGGGGTGGCGGTGTGGCTCGCCCGGGAGCCGCTCCTCGCCACGTGGGACACCGTCGCCGCCGGGGTGCGCACACTGTTCTGACCCGGGGCCGAGGCGTCGGCGGGCCGGCGTCGGCAGCCCGGCCGCGCTCCTGCGACATCGCACGCGTCGATCGACCGGTGCGGTGTCGAACGATGCACACGCACACGATGCCGGCGCACGAACCGTCCCACGCGTCGATCGACACGCGTCTCGTCGCGTACACGTACCCGTCCGCCGTGCCACGATCGTCGGATGCGCCCCGCCGATGTCCTCGCCGCGCTCACCGACGCGCCGTCGCCCGACCGCGAGCGGTTCGTCGGGTTCGTCCGCAGCACCGGGGATGCTGCACTCGACCGGTCCCTCGGCACGGAGCACCTGACGGCGTCGTGCTTCGTGTTCTCGCCCGACCGGTCCCGCGTCCTGCTCTGCCTGCACCGCAAGGGCCGGTTCTGGGTGCAGTTCGGCGGGCACCTCGAGGCGCAGGACCCCGACCTGGCCGGGGCGGCTCGGCGCGAGGCCCGCGAGGAGTCCGGCATCGTCGGCCTCGAGCTCGACGACGGCGTCGTGGCCGACCTGGACCACCACGACCTGCACGGCGGCTTCTCCTGCGCGGCGCACTGGGACGTCGGCTTCGTCGCCACGGCGGACCCCTCCACCCGGACGACGGTGAGCCACGAGAGCGAGGACGTCCGGTGGTTCCCCGTCGACGCGCTCCCGGAGCCGATCGCCCCGGGACTCCCCCGACGCCTCGCCGCACTGCTCGCCGGAGCAGACACAGACACAGACCCAGACGCAGACGTGAGCACGGCCGCTCCCGCTCGGGGTGGCACCGCCGGCCCGTAACCCGACGCCGCAATGCCCCACCGGCCCGTCCGGCCTGCGAGAGTACCCGCACGACGGACACGCCAGGAGGACCCCATGTCGAACGACGGCCACGGCTTCGCCACCGAGCAGGTGCACGGCGGGTTCCTGCCCGACACCGCACACGGAGCGCGGGTCCCCGCGATCCACATGACCTCGGGCTTCCTCTTCGACGACTTCGAGCAGGCCCGCGAGCGCTTCGCCGGTGCCGACGACGGGTACACCTACACACGGCTGGGCAACCCGACGAACGCCGACGTCGAGCGCCGCGTCGCACTGCTCGAACGGAGCGCCGAGGCGATCCTCGTCGGCAGCGGCCAGGCGGCGGTGACGGTGGCGCTCCTCGGGCTCCTGCAGGCGGGCGACCACGTCGTGAGCGCCCGGAGCATCTACGAGGGCACGAAGGGCCTGCTCCTGCAGAACCTGGCGCGCCTCGGCATCGAGGTCGACTTCGTCGCGGACCAGCGCGACCTCGACGCGTGGGCCCGCGCGGTCCGACCGAACACGAAGCTCTTCTTCGCCGAGACGATCCCCAACCCGAAGAACGACGTCCTCGACATCGCCGGGGTCGCCGACACCGCGCACCGGGCGGGCGTGCCGTTCGTCGTGGACAACACCCTGGCGACGCCGTACCTGGTGCGCCCGGTCGAGCACGGCGCCGACGTCGTGGTGCACTCCGCGTCGAAGTTCCTCTCCGGGCACGGTGCCGGCCTCGGCGGGCTCGTCGTCGACGGCGGGACCTTCGACTGGGGCCGTACGCCGGAACGCTTCGCCCACCTCACGACGCCGGACCGCGCCCTCGGCGGGCAGAGCTACGTCGAGCGCCACGGCAGCCGGGCCTTCGCGGTGTACGCGCGTGACGTCGTCGCGTCGCGGATCGGTCCGACGCCGTCGCCCTTCAACGCCTTCCTGCTGCGTCAGGGCATCGAGACGCTGTCGCTCCGCGTCGAGCGCCACGTCGCGAACGCGCTGGCCGTCGCGTCCTTCCTGGAGCGCCAGCCGGAGGTGACGAGCGTCGACCACGCGGGGCTCGCCTCCAGTCCGTACCACGACCTCGCCCAGCGCTACCTGCCCCGTGGGGCCGGCTCGGTCTTCGCCTTCACGCTCGCCGGTGGCGAGCCGGCCGCCCGCGCCTTCATCGACGCGGTGCAGCTCATCAGTCGGATGACCCACCTGGGTGACGTGCGCTCGCTCGTGCTGCACCCCGCGACCACCACGCACGCCGGCCGCACCGCGGCCGAGCGGGCCGAGCTCGGCATCGGCGACGGCCTGGTCCGGCTGTCCGTCGGCATCGAGGACGTCACCGACCTGCTCGCCGACGTGGAGCGCGGCCTCGCGGCGGTGCGTGCGGCCACCGGACGGGACGGCGCCGGCCTGGAGGCCCGCCCCGCCCCCGCCACGGAGGTCGCGGCCCTCGCACGCGCCGTCCCGCAGGGCCACCTCGTCGGGCAGGAGGTCTGACGGTGGGCGACCTGCAGCACTTCGGGTACTTCTTCTCGCGGGGGTTCGGCCCGCAGGCCTGGGGACGGTCCGACTGGGACTGGGGCCACGACTGGACGAAGCCCGACCTGTACCAGCAGTCCGTCCGGGCGCTCGAGCAGGCGGGGATGGACCTCGTGATCGCCGAGGACGCGATCTCCCTCGGCAGTCCGGCGACCCTCGACCTGCGGATCCGGCAGGCGTACGGCGGTCCGAAGCACGACCCGCTGCTGCTCGCGCCGTACCTGTTCGCGGTGACGCAGCACATCGGCATCGCACCGACGGTGAACGCCGGCATCACACCGCCGTACCTCGCCGCGCGGCAGGCCGCGACACTCGCGCACCTGTCCTCGGACCGCTTCGGGCTGAACGTCGTGACCGACACCGGCAGCGCCCGGCACGTCGGTGCGGCACCGCTCCCGCACGACGCCGCGTACGACCGCGCCGAGGAGTGGATCACGCTGCTCCGACGGCTCTGGCACTCGTGGGGCGACGGCTACGTCGGGGACCCGACGGACTGGCACTTCGCCGACGGCGACGCACTCGACGCGTTCCACCACGAGGGCGCGTACTTCACCGCCGACGGCCCGCTCAATGCGCTCCCGCTCGACGCTGACCCGATCGTGGTCTCCCCCGGCGGATCCGGACGCGGGCTCGGGTTCGCCGGGACGCACTCGGACGTGCAGCTCGCACTCGCACCGTTGACGGCCGAGGCGGTCCGTGCGTACCGGTCCCGGGTGCTGACCGCCGCGGCCGACGCCGGGCGCAGCGCGGACGACCTGCGGGTGCTGTTCGTGCTCAAGCCGGTCCTGGTGCCCTCGGTCGAGGAGGCCGAGCGGGTCGTCGCCGCGTCACGACACCCGTCGGATGCCGATCTCCGAGCCGCCGCCGTCGCGTGGTCGAGCGACTCCGAGACGGACCTGCTCGCCCTCGACCTGGACGCACCGATCCCGGACGGGACCTTCGGCGACCACGTGTCCGCGGGCACGGTCCGTGGGCTGGTCGGGGACACGCCGGACGCGCCCCTCCGGGAACTCCTGACCCGGAAGGCCCGGCTCGGGCGGATCAGCGCGCGCGAGGGGTTCGTCGGGACGGCCGAGGAGTTCGCGGACTTCGTGGAGGAGCTCGGGGCGGACGCGGACAACGACGGGTTCATCCTGTCCGGCGACCTGCACCCGGCGCAGGTGTACCGGCTGACGGGCGACCTCGTGCCCGCACTGCGCCGCCGGGGGCTGCTGCGCCGGGAGTACGGCGACGGCGGCCTGCGGGCGAACCTGTTCGACTTCTGACCCGGCCCTACCGCGTGGTCCTACTGCTTCTTGTCGGACTTCTTCTTGTCGGACTGCTTCTTGTCGGACTTCTTCTTGTCCTTGTTCTTGCCGGACTTCTTCTTCTTGTCCTTCTTCTTCTTGTCGGACTGCTTCTCGTCCTTGTCCTTGGTCTTCTTGCCCTCGTCCTGCTCGCCGGGCTGTTCCGCCGGGAAGTCGTCGTCGACCGCCGTGCGCGGGGCGCGGACACCGGAGGGCGCGATCCCGTCGACCGGCTCGACCACGACGGACGTGCCGGTGTCCGAGAGCACGTCGACCTGCTGCTCCTCGACCACGGGTGCCAGGGCGTCCTCGACCCGCTCCACCACGAGCTCCGCCCCGTCCTCGGCGAGCCGCAGGAGCGCCTGGGCAGCACGGACCCGCGTGGTGGTCCTCCGTGCGAGCACGTCGGCCCGGGCTCCCTCGAGGAACCCACGCAGCGCCCGCTCCACCGCCGAGCGACCACGCGGCGCCGACCGATCGAGGCGGTCGAACTCGCCGGCGATGCCCGCGACGTCGTCCTCGACGTGCTCGTCGCGCACCGACGTCACCAGCGCGGCCACCGCCCACGCTGCCCGTTCGACCGCGGCCGAGCGCTGGTCGAGCACGACGAGCATCTCGAACACGGTGCCGTACGACACCGTCTCGAGGCGCACCGGCTCGGCACCACGACCGCGGACGACGAGCCGTGACCCGGGCGTCGGCAGCCAGGCGACGACGGCGGCGACGGTCGCAACGGACCCCACGATCCGCTCGTACTCCGCCAGTCCCAGACGGTCCTGCTCGCGCAGACGGACTCGGATCGCGATCTCCTGCACCACGTGCTGCCCTCCCGGTCGGGTCGACGCAGGACCAGCCCCGCGCTCGCTCCGGACAGTAGTCCGGGACCCCGGGGGAACGACGAACGCCCCGGCGCCGTCCTGGGGGACGACGACGGGGCGTTCGGGTGGCGATCTCGGTTCGATCAGCGCGACAGCGGCTCGACGGCACGGCGTTGGTGGAGATGGGGGGAATCGAACCCCCGTCCATCGCTGCGGTTCGACGTCTTCTACGGGCGTATCCGGATGAGTCGTTCTGCTCGGCCCCGTCCTTTGCTACCGGCTTCTAGGACGACGGGCCCAGTCTCAGTGCAAGTCCCGCACGGCCCTGAGGCGCAACCGTGCAGCAAGTCCTCTGGATGACGCCGGAACTCAGGTTAGAAGACGATCACCTGGCCGACGGACTTCATGTGCTGGGCTGCTTACGCAGCGAGAGCGAAGTCAGTGCGCTTGGAATTGGCACTTGTTGTTTTCCACGGATCGTTCACGAGATGACCGTGGGTCCTCGGCCCGCTTCCCGTCGGCACACAGGCAATGTCGAAACCGATCATCCCCGTACGGGCCGTGACGTGCGAGCCGCTGTCACGCTGTTGAGTTGCCAATGCTCCCCGTGAGGAGCGGACCCCAGCCTAGCGGGGTGTGCTGGACGACGCCACCGACGTTCGCCGAGGGCTCACCCCGCCGCGCTCACTCGCCGAGGCGGTTGCGCGAGCGCATGGCGCGCTCGGCCTCGCGCTTGTCGGTCTTCTCGCGCAGGGCCTGACGCTTGTCGAACTCGCGCTTGCCCTTGGCGACCGCGATCTCGACCTTCGCCCGGCCGTCGTGGAAGTAGATCTTCATCGGCACGAGCGTGTACCCGCCCTGCGCGGTCTTGTGCGAGATCTTCACGATCTGCTGCTTGTGCAGGAGGAGCTTGCGCTTCCGCCGCGGCGCGTGGTTGTTCCACGTCCCCTCGGTGTACTCGGGGATGTGCACGGAGTCGAGCCAGGCCTCGCCACCGTCGATGAACGCGTAGCCGTCGACGAGTGAGGCCCGCCCCTCGCGGAGGGACTTCACCTCGGTACCCGAGAGCACCATGCCCGCCTCGTACGTGTCCTCGATCAGGTAGTCGTGGCGCGCGCGACGGTTGGTCGCCACGATCTTCTCGCCGCGTTCCTTCGCCATGATGACTCCCTTCGTGACCGGGCACGGGCCCCGGTGCTGCTGCGCAGCCCTACAGCCTAGTGAACACGACGACCGCGGCGCACCTTCCCGGCGCGCCGCGGTGCGCCGGCGACCCGAGGCTCGCGCATGCGGACACGTTCACGGCAGGACCACCGCGAAGATGTCCGCCACGGCGAGCCTCGCGCCGGACGATCGACCGCCGCCCGGGCTGTCTCAGACGCGCAGGTACCGGCGGATCGCGATGAGCGCCGAGACCCCGGCCAGGAGCACGCCGATCACGATCACCGCGGGCACGACGAC
Source organism: Curtobacterium sp. MR_MD2014 (assembly GCF_000772085.1). Taxonomy (NCBI): domain Bacteria; kingdom Bacillati; phylum Actinomycetota; class Actinomycetes; order Micrococcales; family Microbacteriaceae; genus Curtobacterium; species Curtobacterium sp. MR_MD2014. Next base: position 2,064,149 of record NZ_CP009755.1, read on the forward strand.
GGCCGCGTCGCTCATGCCGATGAAGGCGGTGCCGGAGAACCGCTGCGCCAGGTAGTTCCGGACGAAGAACCAGACCACCGCGGTGATCGCGCCACCGGCGAGCACCGCTCCGATCGCGGCGGCGATCACCCCCTCGAGCACGAAGGGTGTCTGGATGAACCGGTTCGACGCCCCGACCAGGCGCATGATGCCGAGCTCACGTCGCCTGCTGAACGCCGAGAGTCGGATGGTGGTCGCGATGAGCAGCACGGCCGCCACGAGCATCAGCGACGCGATGCCGATCGCCGTGTACGACGATGCGTTGAGCAGGTTGAAGATCGGCTGCAGGTACCCGCGCTGGTCGACGACGCTCTGCACACCGGCGAACTTAGACAGGCTCTCGACGAGCACGTCCGCCTGCGACGGGTTCTTCAGGTTCACCCAGAAGGTCTCGTTGAGGTACTCCGGCTTCACGAACTCGGTCGCGGGCGAGTCCTTGAACTGCTCCTTGAACCGCGTGAACGCCTGGTCCTGGTCCTCGTAGTACGTCTTCTCGATGTACGGCTTCAGGGTGGACGAGTCGAGCTGCGCCTGGACCTGCTCGCGCTGGTCCTCGGTCGCCTTGGCACCGGTGCAGTTGCCGGTGGTGTCGGTGTCGGTGCACAGGTACACCGCGACCTGCGCCCGGTCGTACCAGTACCCCTTCATCTGGTTGATCTGCATCTGCAGCAGGATCGCCGTGCCCACGAAGGTGAGCGAGATGAAGGTCACCAGGACGACCGAGACCACCATCGACGCGTTGCGCCGCAGGCCCGAGCCGACCTCGGACATGACGAGCCCGAGCCTCATCGGATGAGCCCCGGGATCGTCTGGATGCCGGTCGTGTTCGAGACGCCGGAGCCGCGCTGGATCGGCAGCGCCTGCGTCTGGTACCCGCCGGACTGCTCGTCGCGCAGGACGGTGCCGTTCGAGAGCTCGATGACCCGGCGCTGCATCTGGTTCACGATGCTGGCGTCGTGCGTCGCCATGAGCACGGTGGTGCCTCCCTGGTTGATGCGTTCGAGGAGCGCCATGATGCCCGCCGAGGTGGTCGGGTCGAGGTTGCCGGTGGGCTCGTCGGCCAGCAGGATCGCCGGCTTGTTGACGACCGCACGGGCGATCGCGACGCGCTGCTGCTCACCGCCGGAGAGCTCGTGCGGCATCCGGGTGGCCTTGCCGGCCAGGCCGACGAGCTTGAGCACGTCGGTGACGGCCTCGCTGATGAAGCCCTTGCTCTTGCCGATCACCTGGAGCGAGAACGCGACGTTGTCGAAGACGTTCTTGTTCGGCAGGAGCCGGAAGTCCTGGAAGACCACACCGAGGTTGCGGCGGAAGTACGGGACCTTGCGCGACGACAGCGCGCCGAGGCGCTGGCCGAGCACGTGGATCTGCCCGCGGGTCGGCTTCTCCTCCTTGAGCACGAGACGGAGGAAGCTCGACTTGCCGGAGCCGGACGCGCCGACGAGGAAGACGAACTCACCCTTGAGGATCTCGAGGGAGAGGTCGTCGAGCGCGGGACTCGGGTTGCCCGAGTAGACCTTGGTGACCTGGTCGAATTTGATCATGACCGGATCAGGCTAGGTCGGGTGGGCCGGAAGTCAACCGAGGCGCGCGGCTCGACTCCCCCGCGAGCTCGCTCAGGAATCGTCGCCCTGCTTGCGCCAGCGGATGCCCGCGTTGATGAAGCCGTCCAGGTCCCCGTCGAACACCGACGACGGGTTGTTGACCTCGTGCTCGCTCCGGAGGTCCTTGACCATCTGGTACGGCGCGAGGACGTACGAGCGGATCTGGTCGCCCCAGCTCGCCGTGATGTTGCCGGCGAGCTCCTTCTTCTTCGCGTTCTCCTCCTCCTTCTTCAGGAGCAGCAGGCGCGACTGCAGCACGCGCATGGCGGCTGCGCGGTTCTGGATCTGCGACTTCTCGTTCTGCATGGACACGACGGTGCCGGTCGGCAGGTGGGTCAGGCGGACGGCGGAGTCGGTGGTGTTGACCGACTGGCCACCGGGGCCGGAGGACCGGAACACGTCGACCCGGATGTCGTTCTCCGGGATGTCGATGACCGCGGTCTCCGGCATGAGCGGGATGACCTCGACCGCGGCGAACGAGGTCTGGCGCTTGCCCGCGGCACCGAACGGCGACATGCGGACGAGGCGGTGCGTGCCGGCCTCGACCGAGAGCGTGCCGAAGGCGTACGGCGCGTCGACCTCGAACGTCGCGGACTTGATGCCCGCTTCCTCCGCGTAGGAGGTGTCCATGACGGTGGTCTTGAAGCCGTGCTGCTCGGCGTAGCGCAGGTACATGCGGAGGAGCATCTCGGCGAAGTCCGCCGCATCGACACCGCCGGCACCGGCGCGGATCGTGATCACCGCGGGGCGCTCGTCGTACTCGCCGTCGAGGAGGGTCTGCACCTCGAGGTCGCCCATGGTCTTCTGGATGGCCTTGAGCTCGTCCTGCGCCTCGGCCGCGGAGTCGGCGTCGTCGGCCTCGTTCGCCATCTCGACGAGGACCTCGAGGTCGTCGATGCGCTGCTCGGTGTCGGTCATCTTCCGGAGCTCGGCCTGCTTGTGCGAGAGCGCGCTCGTCACCTGCTGCGCGTGCTCGACGTCGTCCCACAGGTCCTGGGCACCCGCCTGCTCGCTCAGTTCGGCGATCTCGCGCTGGAGCCGGTCGACGTCGACGACCGAGCGGATGTTGCCGAAGGTCTCGCGGAGGGCGGACAGCTGCTCGGTGAAGTCAAGTTCGACCATGGTCACCGATCCTACCGGTGCCCACCGGCCGGGAGGCTCGCCGCACTCCGCCGTGTGGGCTCGCGTCCGGCAGGTGGCCGCTGTGGAGGGCCGTGGGGACCTGGTCGCTCAGCGTCCGAGCAGAGGCGTCCGGGACGCCAGGCCGGCTGCGCCGGCCCGGGCGACCGCGTCGGGCAGCGCGGCGAGGAAAGCGTCGACGTCGGCCTCGGTCGAGGTGTGCCCGAGCGTGATGCGCAGGGCGCCGCGGGCCTCGTCCTCGGACAGGCCCATGCCGAGCAGCACGTGCGACGCCTCGGGGACGCCGGCCTGGCAGGCGGACCCGGTCGACACGGCGACCCCGGCCGCGTCGAGCAGGAACAGCAGCGAGTCGCCCTCGCACCCGGGGAAGGTGAAGTGGGCGTTGCCGGGGAGCCGGTCGACCGGGTCGCCCATGAGCACGGCGCTCGGGACGCGCTCCAGGACCCCCGCGACGAGCCGGTCGCGCAGGGCCGACGCGTCGTGCAGCCCGGCGTCGGCGGCGACCCCGAAGGCCGCCGCCGCCGGGGCGTCCTGCGTCCCGCTGCGGACCTGTCGCTGCTGGCCACCGCCGTGGATGAGCGGCTCGACCGTCGCACGGCGCCCGAGGACCAGCGCGCCGATCCCGACCGGCCCACCGATCTTGTGCGCCGACACGCTGAGCGCGTCGAGGCCGGAGGCCGCGAACGACACCGGGACCTGCCCGTACGCCGCGACGGCGTCGCTGTGCACCGGCACACCGGCGGCGTGCGCCAGCTCGACGATGCGGTCGACCGGCTGCAGGGTCCCGACCTCGTTGTTCGCCCACAGGAACGTGACCAGGGCGACGTCCGAGGCGTCGGCGAGCCGTGCCTCCAGGCCGACGAGGTCGACGCGACCCTGCGCGTCCAGCGGGACCACGTCGACGACGGCGCCCTCGTGGCGCTCGAGCCACTCGACCGTGTCGACGGTGGCGTGGTGCTCGCCCGCCGGCACGACGATGCGCGGCCGCGGACGGTCCTGCTGCCGCGCCCAGTACAGCCCCTTGACCGCGAGGTTGATGCTCTCGGTGCCGCCGGAGGTGAAGACGACCTCGACCGGCTCCGCGTCGAGCGACCGGGCGACCGCGGCGCGACCGTCCTCGAGCAGCATCTTCGCGCGCTGGCCGGCGCTGTGGATCGACGACGGGTTGCCCACCGTGGCCAGGGCCCGGGTGAACGCGGCGAGCGCCGCGGGCAGGATGGGCGTCGTCGCCGCGTGGTCGAGGTAGACCGGCATGACTGCGCCCCTTCCGTGTGCGTTCACAGGATACCTCCGGCCCCTCGTACCCTGGTCGTCATGCACCGCACCGCGATCGACGAGACCCCCGGCTTCCGCCTCGGTGACGGCGTGCCCCGCTTCTCGGTGCGTTCCGCCTCCGCGACCGCGGTGACCCTCGTGGTCGTCGACGCCGACGGTGTCGAGACCCGCCACGTCCTGTCGCGGACCGACGGCACCGACCGGTGGGCGGCGGAGACGCCGGACGTGCGGCCGGGCGATCGGTACCACCTGCTCGTCGACGGTCCGGACGGACCCCGCCACGCGTTCGACCCCGCGCGACCGCTGCTCGACCCGTACGCGCGTGGCATCGTCCCCGCGGCGACGGTCGCTGGGAGCGGCGGCCCACGGTGGACGAGCGTCGTGGTCGACGATGCCTTCGACTGGGGCGGTGTGCCGAAGCCCGACGTCCCCCTGGACCGGACCGTCGTGTACGAGGCGAACGTCCGCACGCTCACCGCTGCGAACCCCGACGTCCCCGAGCACCTGCGCGGGACGTACGCCGGCGTCGCGCACCCGAGCACCATCGCCCACCTGCGCCGCATCGGCGTGACGACCCTCGAGCTGCTGCCCGTGCACGCGTTCGACACCGAGGCGTGGCTCCGGGACGCCGGTCGCGAGAACGCGTGGGGCTACAACACCCTCGGGTTCTTCGCACCGCACGCGGCCCACGCCTCGTCGGACGCCCGTGCCGCGGGTGCCTCCGCGGTGCTCCGCGAGTTCAAGGGCATGGTGCGACTCCTGCACGAGGCGGGCATCCAGGTGCTGCTCGACGTCGTCTACAACCACACCGCCGAGGAGGGCACCGGCGGACCCACCACCTCGCTGCGCGGCATCGACGGGGCGGGGCGGTACCGCTGGACCGAGGACGGTGCGTCGTACTACGACACCACCGGCTGCGGGAACACGCTCGACACCTCGGTCGAGGCCACCGCGGACATGGTCGTCGAGAGCCTGCGCTACTGGGCGCGCGAGGTGCAGGTCGACGGGTTCCGGTTCGACCTGATGGCGGCGCTCGCCCGCGACGAGCACCACGTGTTCGACCCGGCGCACCCGTTGCTCGAGCGCATCCGGCAGCACCCGGACCTGCAGGACGTGCTCGTCGTCGCCGAGCCGTGGGACGTCGGTCCCGACGGGTGGCGCACGGGGGCGTTCGGCCCCGGCACGAGCGAGTGGAACGACGGGTTCCGGAACACCGTCCGCCAGTTCTGGCTGACCGACGTCGCCGAGGAACGCCGGAACGGCACCCCGCAGGCGGGCATCGGTCGGCTCGCCGAGGCGCTCACCGGGTCCCGCGGCACCTTCGGCCAGGAGCGCGGCCCCCTCGCGAGCGTCAACTTCGTCACGGCCCACGACGGCTTCACGCTGCTCGACCTCGTCTCGCACGACCGCAAGCACAACGAGGCGAACGGCGAGGACGGGCGGGACGGGTCCGACGACAACCGCTCGTTCAACCACGGGATCGAGGGCGACACGGCCGACCGCGGGGTGCGTGCCGCCCGGGGCCGGTCGATGCGGAACCTCGTCGGCACCCTGATGCTCTCGGCGGGCATCCCGATGCTGACCGCCGGCGACGAGCGCAGCAGGACGCAGCACGGCAACAACAACGCCTACGTCGTGTCCGACGACCTGACCGCCGTCGACTGGTCGGACGACGAGGACGCCGAGGCGATGACCGAGGCGGTCGCGGCGCTCACGCGGCTGCGCGCAGCGCACCCGGCGCTCCGGCCGACGCGCTTCGGGGTCGAGGGGCGGGAGACGCCCGGAGCGTCGCGCATGGCGTGGTACGGACCGGACGGGCAGCCGATGACCCCCGAGGGGTGGGACCAACCCATCCACCGGGTCGTGCAGTACTTCGCCGAGTCGACCCCGGAGCACGAGCCGTTCGACCGGGTGCTCGTGGTCGTGCACGGCAGCGGGCGGACGCGGGACCTGACGCTGCCGGCGCGCCAGGACGTGCTCGGGTACCGGTTGGCCTGGTCGAGCGAGAAGCACCGCGACCACGAGCGGCTCCGGCCGGGCGGGCAGGTCTTCACCGCGTACGGCCCCGGCATCCACGTCTTCGAGGTGGCGTAGGGCGGTCGTGGCCCTCCGCGCGCCCGTCCGGGGAAGGAACGGGCGACGGAGCCCGCACGTGCGCGTCCTGCACAGGCCGTGTGACGCGCCCGACACTGCACAGGGAACGCGTTCCGGGGAACGCGAGCGCTCCGGCCGGGTAGCGTCGCCTCCGTGGCCACCGCAGATCGACCCCGCCGACCGAAGATCGGACGCATCCCGATCACCCAGCTCGCGCCGACGACCCCGAACGGGTTCCCGGGCAAGGCGTTCGACGGCGAGGTGATCACGTTCGGCGCGACCGTCTTCCGCGAGGGCCACGGGATCATCGGCGCCGACCTCGTGCTCGAACGCCCGGACGGCGGCACACGCACCGTGCCGATGCTGCTCGGCGCCCCCGGCACGGACCGCTACGAGGCCACCGTGCAGGTCGACCACGTCGGCGTCTGGACGTGGCACGTCGAGTCGTTCTCCGACGACTGGGCGACGTGGCTGCACGCCGCCCGGCTCAAGATCGCCGCCGGTGTCGACACCGAGGCGACGCTCCTCGACGGCGCCGTCCTGCTCGACCGACTCGCCGCCGAGACCGACTCCAGCGCCGCCGTCCGCGCGGCCGAGCAGCTGCGGGACACCGACCTCGAGCCGACCGAGCGCCTCACGGCCGTCGACGACCCGCGCATCACGGGTGAGGTCGAGGACTCCCCGCTGACCTCGCTCCGGACGCACTCCCCCACGCAGCTCCTCGACGTCGAGCGGCAGCGCGCGGGCGTCGGCGCCTGGTACGAGTTCTTCCCCCGCAGCGAAGGGGCGAAGAAGAACGCCGACGGCTCGTGGAGGAGCGGCGACTTCCGCACCGCGGCCCGCCGGCTCCCGGCCGTCGCGCGCATGGGCTTCGACGTGGTCTACCTCCCGCCGATCCACCCGATCGGCACCACGGCGCGCAAGGGCCCGAACAACACGCTCACCCCGGGACCGCACGACCCGGGCAGCCCGTGGGCGATCGGTGGTCCCGAGGGCGGGCACGACGCGATCCACCCCGACCTCGGCACCGAGGACGACTTCCGCGTCTTCGTCGAGACGGCGAAGAACAGCGGGATGGAGGTCGCGCTCGACTTCGCACTCCAGTGCTCCCCCGACCACCCGTGGGTGGACCAGCACCCCGAGTGGTTCACGGTCCGGGCGGACGGGTCGATCGCCACGGCCGAGAACCCGCCGAAGCGGTACCAGGACATCTACCCGATCCAGTTCGACAGCGACCCCGAGGGCATCGTCACCGAGGTCCTGCGGGTCCTCGAGCACTGGATCGCGTTCGGGATCCGCATCTTCCGCGTCGACAACCCGCACACCAAGCCGCTCTGGTTCTGGGAACGCGTCATCCGCGAGGTCCGCGACCAGCACCCGGACACGGTGTTCCTCGCCGAGGCCTTCACCCGCCCGGCGATGATGCGCGCCCTGGCCGAGGCCGGGTTCCAGCAGTCGTACACGTACTTCACGTGGCGGAACACGAAGGAGGAGATCGAGGACTACTTCGCCGAGCTCAGCCACGAGACGAGCGCCTACCTGCGCCCGAACCTCTTCGTGAACACCCCCGACATCCTCACCGAGTACCTGCAGTTCGGCGGTCGCGCCGGTTACAAGGTGCGCGCCGCGCTCGCCGCGACCGGGGCGCCGACCTGGGGCATGTACGCCGGGTACGAGCTCTTCGAGGACGTCGCACGCCCGGGGTCCGAGGAGAACATCGACAACGAGAAGTACGAGTACAAGCCGCGCGACTTCGCCCTGGCCGAGGCCGAGGGCGCGAGCCTCGCGCCCTACGTCACGATGCTCAACCGCTTCCGTCAGGCCCACCCCGCGCTGCGTCAGCTCCGGAACCTGCACGTCCACGACGCCGAGGACCCGGCGATCGTCGTCTACTCGAAGCACCTGCCCGCCGAGTTCATCCGGTCGGGCCGCGCGGACACGGTGATCGTCGTCGCGAACGTCGACCCGCACTCGGCGCGCGAGACCACCGTGCACCTCGACCTCGCCGCGCTCGGGCTGCCGAACGAGCAGCCGTTCGTCGTCCGCGACGTCGTCACCGGGCAGCGCTGGGAGTGGGGTTCGTCCAACTACGTCCGCCTCGACGCCTTCCAGGAGCCCGTGCACCTGCTCGTCGTGGAGGGACCCGTCCGATGACCGACAGCGACCCGAAGGGGACCCCGCCGATGGGCTCCGACCGTCCCACCCCCGCCACCCCGGACCGAGGCCAGGGGCCGAGCGTCCCGCCGGTGCCGCCCCCGCCGCCGCCCGTGACCCGCTCCCGTGCCCCGGGCGAGGTCCCGCCGGCCGACCAACCGGCCCCCCGGTACGAGCCACGGGTCTCGGCACCGCACGAGGACCTCCCCGGCGCCGCGCCCGTGGCGAAGGAGACGCCGGACCGCGGGGTCCCGGAGTCGGCGACCCTCGCCGGCGCAGCTCGTGACGGCTCCCCGGCACCGACCGGCCCGGAGCCCACGGACCCGACCGGTCTGTCGGCGGACGGCGCGGACGCACCGCTCTCCGAGGGTGGACGCTCGGCGGCACCGGGAGCGACGGCGACCGCGGCGGACCTCGTCCCAGCACCCGAGTCCGCAGCACCACAGCCCGCGGCACCGCAGCACGCAGCACCGCAGCACGCAGCGCCCGCCGGCGGCTCCGACGTCGCCCCGACCTCGGGAGCGGCTCCCCGGCCGGCGCCGGTCGAGGACTGGCTCCGCCAGCAGGTGGCCGAGGGCCGTTGGTCCCAGCCGCACGACGTGCTCGGTCCGCACCCGGTGGACGGGGGCACGAGCGTGCGCGTCGTCCGGCACCTCGCGACGGCCGTCCGCATCGTGCGCCCCGACGGCGACGACGTCGAACTGACCCACGAGGGCGACGGTCTCTGGGCGGGCGCCACGACCGGCACGCTCGGTCGGTACCGCGTCGAGGCCGACTACGACCTCGACGAGTCCACCGACGCCGACGACGCGACATGGACCACCGACGACGCCTACCGCTTCGCGCCGACCATCGGCGAGCTCGACCTCCACCTGTTCGGCGAGGGCCGTGACGAGCAGCTCTGGCAGCACCTCGGCGCGCACGTCCGCACCGTCGACGGCGTCGACGGCGTCGCGTTCACCGTGTGGGCACCCCGCGCCACCGCCGTCCGCGTGATCGGAGACTTCGAGGGGTGGGAGGGCCGCACCACCGCGATGCGTCGCCTGAACGACCTCGGCGTGTGGGAGCTCTTCTGGCCCGGCGCCCTCGTCGGGCAGCGGTACAAGTTCCAGATCCTCACCGACTCCGGCTGGGTCGAGCGAGCGGACCCGTTCGCCCGACGCACCGAGGTCCCGCCGCTGACCGCCTCGGTCGTCACCGCCTCCGACCACACGTGGTCCGACGGCGACACCGCCTGGATGGAGCGTCGAGCGCAGACGACGACCCACGATGCGCCGATGAGCGTCTACGAGGTGCACCTCGGATCGTGGCGCCCCGGGCTCTCCTACCGCGAGGCCGCCGATGCGCTCATCGGCCACGTGCAGCACCTCGGGTTCACCCACGTCGAGTTCCTGCCGCTCGCCGAGCACCCGTTCGGTGGCTCGTGGGGCTACCAGGTCACCGGGTACTACGCTCCGACCGCGCGCTTCGGCACGCCGGACGACCTGCGCTACCTGATCGACCGCCTGCACAGCGCCGGCATCGGCGTGATCATGGACTGGGTACCGGGACACTTCCCGAAGGACGAGTGGGCACTCGCGAAGTTCGACGGCTACGCGCTGTTCGAGCACCCGGATCCGCGTCGCGGTGAGCAGCTCGACTGGGGCACCTTCGTGTTCGACTTCGGGCACCCGCAGGTCCGCAACTTCCTGGTGGCGAACGCGCTCTACTGGTTCGAGGAGTTCCACATCGACGGCCTGCGGGTCGACGCCGTGGCCTCGATGCTGTACCTCGACTACTCCCGCACCGAGTGGCTGCCGAACATCCACGGCGGTCGCGAGAACCTCGAGGCGATCTCGTTCCTGCAGGAGACGAACGCCACGGCCTACAAGCGCTACCCCGGCATCGTGATGATCGCCGAGGAGAGCACCTCGTGGCCCGGTGTCACCCAGCCGACGAGCGCCGGCGGGCTCGGCTTCGGCCAGAAGTGGAACATGGGCTGGATGCACGATTCGCTGCAGTACATCGAGCGTGACCCGGCGTACCGCGCGTACCACCACGACGAGATCACGTTCTCGCTGGTCTACGCCTTCAGTGAGCAGTTCACCCTGCCGATCAGCCACGACGAGGTCGTGCACGGGAAGGGCTCGCTCTACGGGAAGATGCCCGGCGACGAGTGGCAGAAGCTCGCGAACGTCCGGGCGTACCTCGCGTTCATGTGGGCGCACCCCGGCAAGCAACTGCTCTTCATGGGCCAGGAGTTCGCCCAGCCGTCGGAGTGGTCCGAGGCCCGGGGGCTGGACTGGTGGCTCCTCGACGATCCGGGACACCTCGGCGTGCAGGACCTCGTGGCGTCGCTGAACCGCGTCTACAAGGAGACCCCGGCGCTGTGGACGCACGACTCCTCCCCCGAGGGCTTCGAGTGGATCGAGGGCGGCGACGCGCCGCACTCGACGCTCGGGTTCCTCCGGAAGGACGGCGACGACCGCCTCGCGGTCTTCGTGAACTTCTCCGGGGTACCCGTCGAGCGCCGGTTCGGGCTGCCCGCTGCGGGCACCTGGCACGAGGTGCTCAACACCGACGCCACGGAGTACGGCGGGTCCGGTGTCGGCAACATGGGTTCGGTCACGGCCGACGAGACGCCGTGGGCCGGCCGCCCGGCCTCGGCCCACCTGGTGGTCCCGCCGCTGGGTGCGGTCTGGCTGCGACTGGCCGACTGACCCCGCCGCCGCGCGGACGCGACCGCGGGACGGACGGGAGGCCCGGTGCCAGCTGGCACCGGGCCTCCCGTCCGTCGTCCGCCCGTGTCGTCCGCCCGTGTCGTCCGCCCGTGTCGTCCGCGGTGCACGCCGAGCGAGACGCCCCCGAACACAGGAGACGCCCCCGTTCCCGGGGGCGTCTCGTGGTTCCTGCGGCGTCTCGCACTGACGCCGGCGTCTCGTACCGGCCGACGGTGGCGCGTTGGTCAGTACAGTGCGCTCGCCAGACGGCGCCGTGCCGCGGCCACACGCGGGTCGTCCACCCCGATCAGCTCGAAGTACTCGACGAGCCGGACGCGCAGCGTCTCACGGTCCGCACCGAACACCGTCGGGACCAGGTCGAGCAGCCGCCCGAAGGCGTCCTCGACGTGCCCTCCGCTGACGTCCAGGTCGGCGACGGCCATCTGCGCCTCGACGTCCTGCGGCGCCGCGGCCGCGGCACTGCGGAGCTCGTCGGCCGTGCGACCGTTCAACCGGTCGAGCAACGAGACCTGCGCGAGCCCGGCGACGGCCATCTGGTCGTTCGGGTCCTGCGCGATCGCGGTCTTGTACTCCTGCACGGCGGCGGCGTAGTCGCCCCGCTCGATGGCGTCGTACGCCGCCTGGTGGTGCGGCGGCAGCGGCTCGGGAGCGGGCTCGCCCTGGGGCTCCGTCTCGGCAGCGCCGTCGACGGTGACCCGACCGGTCACGCCGTTCTGCTCGGCAGCGGCGACGACCTGCTCGAAGACGTCGCGCACCTGCGCCTCGGGCAGCGCGCCGACGAAGAGTCCGAGCGGCCGACCACCGATCACGGCGGCGACGGTCGGGATCGACTGCGCCTGGAACGCCTGCACGAGCTGCGGGTTGGTGTCCGCGTCGACCTTGGCGAGCACCACGCGACCGTCGTACTCCGCGGTCAGCTGCTCGAGGATCGGCGAGAGCTGCTTGCACGGCCCGCACCACTCCGCCCAGATGTCGACGATCACCGGGACGACGGACGAGAGCTGCAGGACGTCCTGGAAGCTCTGGTCGGTGACGTCGATGACGAGCGACGGGACGGTCAGGTCGGCGTCGGGACCGGCACCGGTCGCCGGGACGCCGCCCGGCACGGCAGCGGCGCCGGCGCCGCCGGTGCCCGCGGCTGCGCCCGGGCCTCCGGCGGCAGCACCCGCTTGCTGCGTCGGCCGCTGCGCGCGGTCGACGAGGGACGACAGGTCGACGGCTCCGCGGAGACCGGACGGGGTCGGGGGGACGTTGGTCATTGCACCTCACTCGCTGCGGTCAGGCCCTGCGTGAACCCGAGCAGGACCACCTTCTCATCACTGCCGACCGGCGGCACGGAGAACAGCAGCTGGACGCTGTACGTCGCGCTGATCCCCTTCGTGCTCGAGTCGACGCCGGAGAGGGCCTTGACCGCCCCCTCGGTGTTGACCTCGGCGCCGGCCGCGGTCGGGGTCACCTTCTCGACCTCGTCGAGCGAGGCCGACACGAGCGCACCCGCGCCGTCCGTGGCGATCGCCACGGCGCCGTCGTCGGGCACCTCGGACGAGTACTCGATCTTCGCGGTGTCCGGCAGCGACTCGGCCTTCTTGTCCTTGTACGCCTTGCCGATCGTCGAGCGCAGACCGTCGCCGTCGGAGGCGAAGAGCGAGGCGGAGTCGCTGTCGGAGTCCTTCGCCAGCACGTCGCCGTACGCGGCCGCGATGTCGTCGGGCGCGATGCGCAGGAGCTTCGTGTCCCCGGCGAGCCGTGCCGCACCGATCGACGTCGGCGCCAGGCTCGGGATCTCCGCAGCGGCCTCGAGCGACACGTCGTAAGCGACCTTGTAGTCGTCGCGCGCGCTGTCCTGCACCAGGGTGAGGGCCTGCGGAGCGGTCTTCGCGGAGCAGTCCTCGGCGACGACCGTGAAGATCGTGCGCGGCCAGCTGTCGGTCTGCTGCGGGAGTGCCACGCAGACCTGACCGGCCGAGATCGCGGGCGGCGTCTCGACGTCGGTGTCCTTCTCGCGGATCGCGTAGTTCGCCTTGCGGAAGTCGAGGGCGGCCCCGGTGAAGCGGGTCTCGAGCAGCGTCGCGTCACGGTCGGCATCGGCCTTCGACGCGACCTCGGCGACCCGCTCGACGATCCGGCGGATCTGCTGCTCGGTCGCAGCGGTCGGTTCGGTCGAGTCCGCGGCGCCGGTGGCCGAGGCGGTCGGCGTCGGGGTGGCGCCGGAGCCACCGCCCTGCGGCCAGTAGTCCGACGAGCAGCCAGCGAGACCGAGCGCCCCCACGAGCACGATCGGCACGGCCACCAGGGAACGACGGCCACGACGACCGCGGACCGGCACCTGTGCTCCCGCGGCGGCTGCACGACGCGACGCCCGCACGCGCGGCGGACGCGACCCACCGCTGCGGCGACGCGGACCACGACCACGACGCTGGTGCAGGAACGCCCAGACCAGCAGCGCGACGCCACCGACCAGGAAGAGTCCGCCCGCGACGAGGAGCGGACCGACGGAGGGCGTCGCGGTGTCCCGCGGCCAGGTCACCGACACGTCGGTCGGCGCGGCGTCGGACCCGTCGGCGAGCACCACGACCGAGACGTCGGCGGGCAACCGGACGGTGAACCGTCCCGCACCGTCCCACTCCTGGTACCAGAGGTCGCTGCCCTTCGGGTCCGGCACGGAGTCGGCCGATCCCGTCGTGCGGCCGACCAGGCGGTCCTGCTCGGCGTCGAAGCGCAGGGTGGTGTGCTTCGCGTCACCGATCCACGCGTCGACGTCGGCGGTCCTGCCGTAGGCCGCGAACACCGTCCCGGAACCCGAGACGTCGATGCGCTGGTACCCGGGGTTCGCGTTGAGCGTCGACCCCGGGATCACGGTCACCGGGGCCGAGGCCGTGCTCGAGGACTCTGCGACGAGCGACGAGGGTGGCGCGAACACGGTGCGCTGCCCGACCGCGAGACCGACGAGCAGCAGACCGATGACGAAACTGACGATCGCCAGGACGAATCGCACGGATCTTCTCCCTACCGCGCCGGGGGTGGGGGGATCGGCGCGCGAATCAGCGCTCCAGGATAGCGAGGCACCCTGGACATCGCATCCCCCACCGCTGTCCACGGGCTCAGTCGGCGCCGGTGGGCCGCCACTAGACTCGTCCGCGGGCCAAGGGCTGGCCCTCCGCCGACCCCCAGGAGCAACACGTGGCGAACGACGAGGCCGAGTTCGGGACCGAGCTGCGCGGGTACCGCCGCGACGAGGTGGACCGCTCGGTGAACGAGCTCCGCCGCGAACTCATCAAGTCGAACACCGACCGCGCCGAGGCCGCCAAGGAGATCCGTCTCCTGCAGGCGCGTGTCGCGGACCTGCAGGGCGAGCTCGACGAGGCCGGCACCCCGACCTACAGCGGGCTCGGCACCCGCCTCGAGTCCACCCTGCGCGTGGCCGAGGAGCAGTCGACCCGACTCATCAGCCAGGCGGACATCGACGCCCAGCGGCTCCGCGCATCGAGTCGGCACGAGGCCGAGCGTCTGCTCCGCGAAGCCCGGCAGGAGGCGTCGGAGACCCTCGAGGACGCCCGCTCCCGTGCGACCGACGAGCTCACCCGCGCCCGGGCCGAGTCGTCCGACACGATCGAGCGTGCCCGTGCCGAGGCCGGCCTGCTGACCCAGGACGCCCGCAACGAGGCCGCCGCCGTCCGGGGTGCAGCCGTCACCGAGGCCGCCGAGGTCCGCTCGGTCGCCATCCGCGAGACCGATGCCCTGCGTGCCCGTGTCGAGCGCGAGGTCGCCGAGCTGCGCGAGGACGCGCAGCGCGCGGCCGAGGACGCCCGTCGCGCCGCTGCCGACCTCGACCGTGAGACCGAGCACCGACGCAGTGTGTTCGAGGCCGACCACGCCCGGCGCACCGCGGACCTCGACCGCGAGGAGACCACGCGGCGCGCCGCCCTCGAGCGCGAGGTCGCCGAGGGCCGCGCTGCCTGGCAGCGCGAGCGCGACGAGCAGCGCCGAGCGCACGAGCTCGCGCTCGAGACCGGCCGGGCCGAGCTCGAGTCCGAGGTCGAGCGCGGCCGGGCCGCACTCGAGGCGGAGACCAGCGACCGTCGTCGTGAGCTCGACGCCGAACTCGGTGCCGCCCGCGCACGCTGGGAGCGCGAGGCAGCCGAGGCGCGCACCGCCCTCGACCAGGAGCTCGAGGCCGCCCGTGCGCAGCTCCGTGTCGACGAGGAGCAGACCCGGGCCGAGAACGCACGCCTGGTGGAGGAGACCGCTGCCCGCATCGCCGCGGAACTCGAGGAGCACCGCGCCCGCCTCGAACGCGAGCGCGCCGAGGCCGACGCCGCCGCCGAGCGCGCCGCTCGCGAGCACGCCGACGAGCTCGCTGCGCGCCGCGAGCGGGAGCACGCCGAGGTCGACACCGAGATCGCCGACCGCCGCACGGCCGAGCTCTCCGACCTCGAGGCCGAGCGCACGGCGCTGCAGCAGGAGGTCGACACGGTGCGCGCCGACCTGCAGCAGGAACGCGACGAGGTCCGCACGGCGATCGCCCGGGAACGCGACGAGGCCCGCGCGGCGCTCGAGTCCGAGCTCGCCGCCCGCCGTGACGACGCCGAGCAGGACTACCTGCAGAAGCACCAGGAGACGGTGGCCGAGACGCAGAAGTACCTCGACGAGGCCAACCTGCAGCTCGCCGAGGCGACCCGCCGCGCGTCCGAGGCGCGGGAGCGCGCCGAGCGGCTGCAGCAGGAGGCCGACGACCTCGAGCGCACGAGCACCGCGCAGGCACAGGAACGTGCACGCACCATCGTCAGCGACGCCCAGGAGCGAGTCCACCGGATGATCGCGGAGGCCGAGGAACGGTCGGCCGCGGCGATCGCCGAGTCCGAGGACCGGCTCGCCGCCATCCGCACCGAGCGCGACGCGGTCGCCGGGTACCTGGAGAACCTGCGCGGCGTGCTCACGCACGCCACCGGGCTCCTCGACGAGTCCCCCGTGGCGGCCGGCCGGCCGGCGGACGACGAGGCCCTCGACGAGGACGCCACCGCCCGCTGAGGACGGCATCCGCGACCCGGCCCGGAGGCGCACCGCGCGCCTCCGGGCCGGGTCGCGTCCCCCCGCGCCAGCCGTGGCGCTCCCCGCTCACCCGGGACGGTCGGCTCGCGGGGCACGGTCGCCGTCCGGCCCTGACCGGTCGGTGGCGTCAGCCCGGTCGCGACGCCGACCGTGTGGTCAGTCGTCGAGGTGCGTCGGCAGCGGCGCGCTGCCCGGGACCACGAGGTCCGCGACGGCGTCGAGGACCGTGCGGACGTACCGTTCCCCGACCCACAGGTGCTTCGCGCCCGCGACGGGGACGACCCGCACGTTCGGCGCGACGGCGAAGCGGCGGACCGCGTCCTCCGGCTGCAGGAAGTCGTCGTGCTCCGGGACCAGCGCGACGACCGGGACGTCCACGTCCGCCCAGCGTCGGAGCTCGTCGTCCGAGATCCGGTGCAGCGGGGGCGACAGCAGCACCACGCCGGCGACGTTCCCCGCGGCGACGTGTTCGAGGCCGTGCTTGAGGACGACCTCGGTGCCGAACGACCAGCCGAGGAGCCACGGGGTCGGCAGTCCGCGTGCGACGGTCTCCTGCACGGCGGCGCGGAGGTCGAAGCCCTCGGACTCACCGTCACCGAAGACGCCCTCGGACGTGCCCCGTGGCGAGGTCACCGACCGGAAGTTGAACCGCAGCACCGCGATGTCGGCCAGCGCGGGCAGGCGCGAGGCAGCCTTCTTCAGCACGTGGCTGTCCATGAACCCGTGCGCGGTCGGCAGCGGGTGGAGCGTCACGAGCGTGCCCCGCGCAGGCCGGTCGAGCGGCTCGGCGAGCTCGCCGACGAGGGTGAGGTGGTCGTCCGTCACCAGTTCGATGTCGGTACGTCGGGCGGGGAGCTCGGTGTTCGAGCGGATCTCGGTGCTCATGCGATGCTCCAGCAGTGGTTGTGCCAGTGTCGGCGGGACGCCAGGTCGGCGTCGTCCCCGAGCACACCGTCCGCGCGCCAGACCACCACGTGCGCGACACCCGGCAGCACGGCCAGGCCGCAGCCCGGACAGACGTACTCCTTCTGTGCGGACGCCGCGGACACCGGTTGCACGGTGAAGGTGCGACCGCGACGGACCTCGGTCCGCCTCCACGAACTCAGGAGGCGGTCGAGACCGGTCTCGTCCTCGGTCGGCTCGGGACCACGACCACGGGGTCGCCGCGGTCGGTTGCTGCGCGGCACCCCGGAACTGCCGATCAGTACCAGTTGTAGGACTGGCTGTGGCCCCACGCGCCGCAGGGGGTGCCGTAGACGCCGGAGATGTAGTTGAGACCCCAGGTGATCTGCGTCGCGGGGTTCGTCTGCCAGTCCGCACCGGCCGTGGCCATCTTGCTGCCGGGCAGCGCCTGCGGGATGCCGTAGGCACCGCTCGGGTTGTACGCGTTGACGCGCCAACCCGACTCCTTGTTCCACAGCGACACGAGGCAGTTGAACTGCTCGCTCCCCCAGCCGCGTGCGGCGACCATCTGCTGGGCGATCTCCTGCGCGCTGCCCGGGTTCGGCGTCGCGGCCGTCGCCGCGAGCGTGTTCGACGGCGTGACGGCCGTGCTCTTCGCTGCCGGGTCGGCCTGGTCGTCGGTGGCTTCGGCCGGCTTCTCCTCGACCTTGGGCTTCGGCAGCGTGACGCCGTAGCCGTCGCGCGTCACGTCGAACGCGGCGTACGTGCCGTGTGCCGTGAACTGCTGCGGCTCCACGGGCGCCTTGACGAGCACCGGAGCGACGACGGCGGCCTGGGCGACGTCGGGCTGCATCGGGTTGAACAGCGAGCCGCCGACGAAGCCGAAGACGGCGAAGAACGACAGCGTCGGGATGGTCGCGCGTCCGCGCATGAACGAGTTGAGGGTCCGGGCGGCCTTCGGCTTCGCCGGTGCGGCGACCGCGCGTCGCTGCTGGACGATGCGCGGGTCGGCAGCACCGGTCGGTGCGATCGGTCCGCGGACGAGGACCGGAGCGGTCGCCGGTGCGGCGGACGTCGCGACCGGGGTCGGCGCCGTCACGGGTGCGCCCAGCGGTGTCGACGGCAGCGCTGCCGTCTCGACCCGCGGGGTCTCGTGGAGGACCGAGTGCCCCGTCGTGCGGAGTCGGTCGCGTGCCGCGCGGCGCTCACCGACGACCGGACGGTCGAGGTGCTCGCGGGTACCGCGGTCGGAGCTGAGGTCTGCCGTGTGCCTGCCCATGAGTGGGTCCAGGATAACGGAACGGTCACGGGAAGAGAAGCACCGGTGTCCCGCGCGTCGTCAGCGGACGGCGAGCATGACCTCGACGACCGCGTCGAGCAGCGCGTCCACCTGCGCCTCGCGGTAGCCGCCGTGCTTCGGGCGGAACACCACCGACCGGACCTCGGTCAGGCTGAGCGGCTTGCCGTCGCGGAAGTAGCCCGCCAGCCGCTCCGCGAAGACGTCGACGTCCTTCGGGTGGTAGCCGGTGCCGAGCGGGCTGGTGCGTGCGAACCGCTGCCCGGTGGGACGCTCGAGTCGCGCGACGACGTCCGACGCCTTGGCGCGGGCCTCGGCGTACCAGGCCTTCTGACCCGTCTCGGCGATCTCGCGCTCCCGCTCGCGAGCGGCGAAGGCGTCCTCGAGGCGCTCGAGCGCGGCGTCGACGTGTGCCGTGGAGTAGCCGCCCTTGCGCATGGAGAAGGCGGTCCTGCGGATCTTCGCCGCCTCGATGCCGGGAGCGGTGTCGCCGGCGGTGTACGCACGACGGGCGTCCTCGAGGAACCGCTCGACCTCGTCGACGTCGTACCCGAGGGACTTGCGGTCTGCGGAGGGGAAGGTCGTGGCCACGGCGACATTCTGCCAGCACCGGACCATGGCGCCACCTGGACGCGCGGTCCGACAGGGCGTCGGGCGCTCAGGTCAGTGGACGACCACCAGGAACAACACGTAGGCCACGGCCGACGACGGCAGGATGCTGTCGATGCGGTCGAGCAGCCCACCGTGCCCGGGCAGGAACGACGAGATGTCCTTGATGCCGAGGTCGCGCTTGATCATCGACTCGGTCAGGTCGCCGAGCGTGGCGGAGCCCGAGATGAGGACACCGAGGACGATGCCGGTCCACCAGGGCAGACCGAGCATGAGCCAGGTCACCACGATGCCGACCAGGATGCTCGCGGCGACCGATCCCGCGAAGCCCTCCCAGGTCTTCTTCGGGCTGATCCGCGGCGCCATCGGGTGCTTGCCGAGGTTGAGCCCGGTGGCGTACGCACCCGTGTCGACGGCGACGACCACCAGGATGAAGGCGATCACCCACAGCTCACCGCGGGGCTGGGCCGAGAGCAGCACGATGCACGCACCGAGCAGGGTGATGTAGGCCTGCACGAACAGACCGTTCGTCAGGTCGCGGGCGACGTGACCGGCCGGCGGCTTCTCCCGCGCGATCGCGACCTCGACGAGCCGCCAGACCGCGATGAGGACGATGCCGCCGAGGATCGCGAACAGCGCCGCGACCTGCCCTCCGAGGAACGCTGCCGGGACCATGACGACGGCCGCGGCCACGCTCGGGATGCGCGGCACGTCGCGCCCGGCGAACCGCATCGCACTCGCGAGCTCGTAGACGGCCACCCCGAGCAGGAAGGCCGCGACGACCATGAACGCCGGCTTCCAGATGAGGAGCGACCCCAGCATGACGACCGCGAACGCCAGGGCGATGGCGATCGCGGCCGGCAGGTTGCGGCCGGTGCGGGCGGTCAGTGCCTCGTTGCGCGCGCCGAAGTCCGCCTTGCGCTGCTTGAGCTGCGCCTCGAAGTCGGCGCGCGCCGCACGGGCACGGGCATCGAAGTCCTGTCGCAGCCCCTTCTTCGTGGTCGGGGCTGCTCCGGTCGGGCGCGGTTCTGTGGGGCGGTCGCCGCCCGGCTCGGGGAGACGCATCAGACCTCGAGGAGTTCGGCTTCCTTCTTCTTCAGCGCGTCGTCGATCTGGTCGACGTGCTTCTTCGTCAGGGCCTCGAGGTCCTTGTCGCCCCGGGCGATCTCGTCGTCGGAGATCTCACCCTTCAGCGCGTCGAGGTCGTCCTTCGCGCGGCGACGGATGTTCCGGATGACGACCTTGTGGTCCTCACCCTTGCCACGCACGAGCTTCACGAACTCCTTGCGGCGGTCCTGCGTGAGCTCCGGGATCGTCACGCGGACGATCTCGCCGTCGTTCGACGGGCTGGCGCCGAGGTTCGGGAACGTCGCGATCGCGCGTTCGATCTCCTTCAGGGCCGACTTGTCGTACGGCGTGACGATGAGCGTGCGTGCCTCGGGCGTCTGGAGCGACGCGAGCTGCGCGAGCGGCGTCGGGGTGCCGTAGTAGTCGACCGGGATCTTCTGGAAGAGGGCGGCGTTGATGCGTCCGGTACGGACGGTCGCGAAGTCGTCCTTGGCGACGTCGACGGCCTTCGCCATCTTCTCGGTGGCTTCGGTCAGGACATCACTGATCACGGTGGTTCTCCTTCGGTACTGCGTCGAGTCTAGTCAGCGTGCGGGTCAGTTGCTGACGACCGTACCGATGCGCTCCCCGCGGATGGCGGCCGCGACGTTGCCCTCGCCCTCCATGCCGAAGACGTGCATCGGCATGCCGTTGTCCATGCAGAGCGAGAACGCCGTCGCGTCGACGACCTTCAGGCCCTGCAGCAGGGCGTCCTGGTACGTGACGTGGTGCAGCTTCTCGGCGGTGGCGTCCTTCTTCGGGTCGGCGGTGTACACACCGTCCACGCCGTTCTTGGCCACGAGGACCTCGTGCGCGTCGATCTCGAGCGCACGCTGGGCGGCGACCGTGTCGGTCGAGAAGTACGGCAGGCCCGCACCGGCACCGAAGATCACGATGCGCCCCTTCTCGAGGTGCCGCTCGGCGCGCCGCGGGATGTACGGCTCTGCGACCTGGGTCATGCTGATCGCGGACTGCACTCGGGTCGCCGCTCCGGCCTGCTCCAGGAAGTCCTGGAGCGCGAGCGCGTTCATCACGGTGCCGAGCATGCCCATGTAGTCGGCACGACCGCGGTCCATGCCGCGCTGCGAGAGCTCGGCACCGCGGAAGAAGTTGCCGCCGCCGACCACGATGGCCACCTCGACGTCCTGCGCGGCCTGCGCGATCTCCTTGGCGATGGTGCTGATGACGTCCGGGTTCACCCCGAGGGACCCCGCCCCGAACGCCTCCCCCGACAGCTTCAGCAGGACCCGGCGGCGTCCGGTCTTCTCGTTCGTCATGTGGCGCACCCTTCGTCGAATGTCTCGTGGGAATCTACCCGGCCGCAGCCGGTCCGGCGGAGGAGGTCGTGCCTCCCGGCCGGCTCCGCGCGTGTCGCAGCGCGCAGAAAACGGGGCCCGGAACCGATGTGGTTCCGAGCCCCGTCACGGGTTCGTTACGCGCCGACCTTGACGCGGGCGAAGCCCTGGATCGTCAGACCGGCGTTCTCGGCGGCCTTCGCGACGGACAGCTTGTTGTCCTTCGCGTAGTCCTGCTCGAGGAGCGCGACCTGCTTGCGGTACGCGTTGAGGCGACCCTCGACGATCTTCGGCAGGGCGGCCTCCGGCTTGCCCTCCTCGCGCGTGATCGCCTCGACGGTCGCGCGCTCCTTCTCGATGGCCTCGGCCGGGATCTCGTCGCGGGTCAGGTACGTCGGGTTCGCGAACGCGACGTGCTGGGCGATCGACCGCGCCTCGGCGGCGTCGGAGCCCGCGTAGGCGATGACGACGGCGATCTGCGGCGGCAGGTCCTGGCTGGTCTTGTGCAGGTAGACCTCGAAGGCGTCGCCCTCGACACGGACGACGGTGCGCAGCGCGAGCTTCTCACCCAGCGCGGCGGCGGCCTCGTCGATCGTCTCGGCGACGGTCTTGCCGTCGAGCGGCGCGGCGTTGCCGGCCTCGACGTCGGACGCACCGGCGGCGGCGACCGCGGCCACGACCTTGTCGGCGAGGGTGGTGAACTTCTCGTTCTTCGCGACGAAGTCGGTCTCGCTCGCGAGCTCGACGACGGTGGCGGCGCCACCCTCGGTCGTCGCGACGACGACACCCTCGGAGGTCGCACGGTCGTCGCGCTTGGCGACGGCCTTCGCGCCCTTGATGCGGAGCAGCTCGACGGCCTTGTCGTAGTCGCCGTCGGCCTCGACGAGCGCGTTCTTCGCGTCCATCATGCCGGCCCCGAGGTCCTCACGGAGCTTCTTCACGTCAGCAAGGCTGTAGTTGGCCATTGACTGGAGTCCTTTCTGGACTGGTGTTGTGGAGAGAGAGGGAAGGGGCGCCGAGCCGACCGGCCCGGCGCCCCCGGTGACTACTCGGCCGAGGTGGCTTCGGCGTTCTTGGCCTCGTCGGCGATCGGCTCGCCGATCTCCTTCGCGGCGACCTGCGCGTCGGCGTCGTTCTCCTCGACGGGAGCCTCGGCTGCGGGGGCGGCCTCGGCTGCCGGAGCGGCCTGCGCGCCACCCTGCTCACCGGAGAGGAGCTCCTGCTCCCACTCGGCCAGCGGCTCGGCCGTCTCCTCGTCGCCGCCGTTGTGGCGGGTCTTCAGGCCCTCGGCCGCGGCGTCGGCGACGATGCGGGTCAGGAGACCGACGGAGCGGATCGCGTCGTCGTTGCCCGGGATCGGGTAGGTGATCTCGTCGGGGTCGCAGTTGGTGTCGAGGATGCCGATGACCGGGATCCCGAGCTTCTGCGCCTCGTCGATCGCGAGGTGCTCCTTCTTGGTGTCGACGACCCAGAGCGCGCTCGGGGTCCGCGTGAGGTTGCGGATACCACCGAGGGTCTTGTGGAGCTTGTCCAGCTCGCGCTTCTTGATGAGGAGCTCCTTCTTGGTGAAGCCCTTCGTCGTGTCGTCGAAGTCGATCTCCTCGAGCTCCTTCATGCGCGCGAGGCGCTTGGAGACCGTCTGGAAGTTCGTGAGCAGACCGCCGAGCCAACGCTGGTTGACGTACGGCTGGCCGACGCGGGTCGCCTGCTCGGCGATGGAGCCCTGCGCCTGCTTCTTGGTGCCCACGAAGAGGATCGTGCCACCGTGCGCGACCGTCTCCTTGACGAAGTCGTACGCGCGGTCGATGTAGGCCAGCGACTGCTGCAGGTCGATGATGTGGATGCCCGAGCGCTCGGCGAGGATGAAGCGCTTCACCTTCGGGTTCCACCGACGGGTCTGGTGTCCGAAGTGGACGCCGCTGTCGAGCAGCTGGCGGATGGTGACGACGGCCATGCCGTCCCTCCTTGTTCTCGGCACACGACTGTTCGGCCGTGCGCACGGTTGCGGTTGTGTCGGTCGCGACCGGTGGCCGTGACCCCTGGCGCCCTGTCCGCGCGGCCGCCCGCTCGTGAGAGCAGGACCGGTGGCCGCGGAACGTGTCGTGGCGAGAGCACTGCTGTTGGACGAGCACTGCTGTTGCACGAGCACTGTGGACGCGCGAAGTCAGCGCGCCGGAGCGCGCTGCGGTCGCAATGTTAGCAGGTCCGGACGCCCAGGCCGTCGCCGGACACGACGGAGCCGGGACGCACGGGAGGCGCGGTGCGGGTCCGACCCGCACCGCGCCTCCCGTCAGGTGGTGACGCCGGTGGACGCTACTTCGCCGACACCGTGTCGCCCTCTGCCGTGATGCCCATCTCCTCGAGGGAGCGGCCCTTCGTCTCCGGGATCTTCGCGATGACGAAGAACAGCGAGAGCAGGGCGAACAGGGCGTAGATGCCGTAGGTCACCGTCAGGTTGAAGCCGGAGAGCACCGGGAACGAGATCGTGACCACGAAGTTCGCGATCCAGTTGGCGGCCGAGCCGACGCCGAGCGCGGTCGCGCGGATGCGGTTCGGGAACATCTCGCCGAGCAGGACCCACATGAGCGGACCCCAGGTGGCGCCGAAGGAGACCACGAACAGGTTCGCGAAGATCAGCGCGATGATGCCCCAGGAGCCGGGCAGGCTCGGCGCGCCGTCCACGATCGTGGCCTGCGAGAACGCGATCGCGACCATCGTGAGCGAGACGAACATGCCCGACGAGCCCGCCACGAGCAGCGGCTTCCGGCCGAGCTTGTCCACGGTGAAGATCGCGATGAACGTGACGGCGACGTTGACGATCGACGTGATCGTCGAGATGAGGAACGAGTCGCTCTCCTTGAACCCGACCGCCTGCCAGAGGGTCGTCGAGTAGTAGAAGATCACGTTGATGCCGACGAACTGCTGCAGCACGGCGAGGATGATGCCGACCCAGACGATGGGCTGCAGGCCGAAGCGGTTGCCCCGGATGGAGCCCTTCTTCTCGTTGGCCTCCTTCTTGATGCCGTCCTGGATCTCCTCCAGGCTCGTGTTCACGGTGTCACGCGGGACGATCTTGCCCATGACCTCACGGGCGTCGTCGGCACGGCCCTTCGAGAGCAGGAAGCGCGGGGACTCCGGCAGGGTGATCGCGAGCACGCCGTAGACGACGGACGGCACGACACCGACGAGGAACATCCATCGCCAGGCGGCGAGGCCGAGGACCTGCTCCGAGGCGCCACCGGCGGTCACCGCGAAGAGCTGGTCGGAGAGCAGGGCGGCGAAGATGCCGAGCGTGATGGCGAGCTGCTGGAAGGACGCCAGTCGGCCGCGGATCGCCTTCGGGGAGACCTCGGAGATGTACGCGGGGGCGATCACCGACGCGGTACCGATGCCGAGGCCACCGACGAGACGCCAGATGACGAGGTCCCAGGTCGCGAACGCGAAGGCGGAGCCGATCGAGCTGACGAAGAACAGCACCGCTGCCCAGAACATGACGCGCGTCCGGCCCCAGCGGTCGGCCAGGCGACCGGCGAAGTAGGCACCGAAGGCACAGCCGATGAGCGCGGAGGCGACCGCGAAGCCGCTGGCGGCCTCGGACAGGCCGAACTCGCCCTTGATCGCGTCGACGGCTCCGTTGATGACGGAGGAGTCGAATCCGAAGAGGAAGCCGCCGACTGCCGCCGCGATGGCGAACAGGGTGACCTTCCCCTTGAACGCACGGTCCTCGCCGTGCTGGGTGGACGTGTTCGACACGGTGCTCCAGGTTCTTGCCGCCGTGCTGGGTGGCGCACGGTGCCCCGGCGGTCGGCTGGTTCGCCGTCCGAGCGGCGTTGCGTGTTCCGGAGCGGCCCCGACTGTACTCGCTGGCGGCTCGCGGGGCACATCGGGGCGCGGCGGCGCGGCGGCGCGGCGACGCATGCGGGGTTGGACGCGTTCTGGGGTCGCCGTGGATCGCACGGGTTCGCCGACGTTGCACGCGTCGATGGACGCGTGTCGTGTCGCAGCCGGCACCGCGAGGGGACGTGGTGCGGCGCGGCGCCGTCCGACAGCCGTCCCTGCACAGCCCTGGAGGCAGCGGGCACCGTCCCCAGATCGGCCTGCCGCCGCCCGTGCCCGGGTGCGTCTCGACGACCCTCGTCACATGAGACGGTCACCGCTCCTCCCTCGGCCCGGGCGGCCGGGTGGGCTCCTCGTCCTCGCGGTCGCACTCCTGGTCGCACTCGCGGGTCCGCTCGTGGTCGCGCTCGCGAGTGCGCTCCTGTCGGGGCACCCGGCGACGTCCGACGAGGCTGGCCGCTCGGCCGGAACGATCGTGGCGAGCGAGGACGTCGCTCCGGCGCCGTGGGTCTGGCCGACGGGCACGCGCGAGGTGGTCCGACCGTTCGAGGCACCCGCGGACGACTACGCGCCCGGTCACCGCGGCATCGACCTGGCTACGTCCGTCGGTACCCCTGCGGTCGCGGTGGCGGACGGCACGGTGTCGTTCGCCGGGCAGGTCGCCGGCAGGGGCGTCGTGACCATCGACCACGGTGAGGGCCTCGTGAGCACGCTGGACTCCGTCGAACCCTCGGTGGCGACGGGCGACGCCGTCCAGCAGGGGATGGTGGTCGGTGTCGTCACGGTCGGACACTGTCCCGCCGCCGATCCGTGCCTGCACCTCGGCGCACGGGTCGAGGGTCGCTACGTCGATCCGCTGCGGTTCCTGTCGCCGGCTGCCTGGCCGGTCCTGCTCCCGGAGTCGGCGTGGCCGGGGTGACGTGCCGGAGGCCGCGAGGCCGCGAGGCCGTGCGGCGGAACGGCGTCGGGCCTCCCGCCCGGCCGTTCGCCGTCAAGCGCGGGGGTGCGCCGTTCGGTAGACCTCCCGGAGCCGGGCGGACGAGACGTGCGTGTAGATCTGCGTCGTCCCGAGGCTCGCGTGCCCGAGGAGCTCCTGCACGGCCCGGAGGTCCGCTCCCCCGTCGAGCAGGTGCGTCGCCGCGGTGTGCCGGAAGGTGTGCGGCCCGCTCGGACCCGCGCCCGGCAGGTCTCCGAGCGCTCGAGCGACCACCCGGTACACGCTGCGGACCCCGAGTCGGCCACCCCGGTCGCCGAGGAAGAGCGCGGGCCCGCCGGAGCGCTGCACCTGCTGCTCGGAGGGGTCCGGCTGCGGGGAGGTGTCCGACTGCCGGGCGGGGGCCGGTGACCGCTCGGCAGCGCGCGCAGCGAGGACCGGGCGCCCCCGTTCGAGCCAGGCCTCGAGCGCGTCCCTTGCGGGCACGCCGAACGGCACCACCCGTTCCTTGCCGCCCTTGCCGAGCACTCGCACGGTCAGGCGGTCTCGGTCGACGTCCTCGACGCCGATGCCGACGAGCTCGCTCACCCGGATCGCCGCGGCGTAGAGCAGTTCGACGACCGCCAGGTCGCGGAGCGCAGCAGGGTCGTCCGTGTCCGCCCGAGCCTCGAGTCCGTCGAGCACCGTCCGGACCTGGTCGGTCGACACGACGCGCGGCAGGTGCCCCGCCCCCTTCGGCGCGCGCAGCCGGGCGCCGGGGTCGGTGTCGAGCAGACCGGTCTCGCTGGCCCAGCGGGTGAACGCCCGCACCGACGACGACCGGCGCGCGATCGTGGACCGGGCGAGCCCGCGTCGGTCCGCTTCCCACAGCCAGTCGCGGAGCACCTCGAGACCGAGGTCCGCGGTGGCGGCGATCCGCCGCTCGTCGGCGAACTGCACCAGCTGGTCGAGGTCGTTCGCGTAGGCACGGACGGTCTGGTCGCTCAGACCCCGGGCGCCACGGACGTGGTCGAGGAACGACTCCACCGCCGCCACGAGTCGCCCGTCCGTCTGCTCCGCCACGGGCCCCAGGGTAAGCGTCCGGCGCCGTCACGACCTGGTCCACCCGCCGACGGTGTGCGTGACGAGCCCCTGCAGTTCGGCCAGCGCGAGCGCGTCCGCCACCGCACCCGCCGACATGCCCGAGCGCACGGCGATCTCCTGCTCGCCGAGCGCCCGCCGTCCCAATGCGTCCAGGACCCGGACCACCTCGGGGTCCTGCCGACCACCGATCGGCTCGTCGGCGTGCGTCGGCCCAGCGTCCCTCGACGGGTGTCCTCGCCCGGATCCGCGTCGTCCGACGACGGCCTCGACGGGGTCGCCCGGACCCACGACGATCTGAGCACGCCCCTGCGCCACGAGACGGTGGCACCCGACCGACGCCGACGACGAGAACGCCCCCGGGACGGCGAACACGGGTCGGCCGAGCTGCGCAGCGTGGTGCGCCGTGTTCAACGCGCCCGAGCGGGCCCCGGCCTCGACCACGACGGTCGCCGCACCCAGCGCCGCGATCAGTCGGTTCCGTGCGAGGAACCGCCACCGTGTCGGCCGGGTACCCGGCGGGGACTCGGCCAGCAGGCTGCCCTGCCGTGCGACGTTCCGCAGCAGTTCGACGTTGCCCGTCGGGTAGAGCTGGTCGATCCCGCCGGCCAGGACCGCCACCGTCGGCGTGCCCGCCGCGACCGCGACCCGGTGCGCGGTCGCGTCGATGCCGTAGGCCCCACCGCTCACCACCGTGCACCCGGCGTCGGCGGCGGCCGAGGCGATCTCCGCGGTCGCCTCGGCCCCTGCGACGGTGTTCGCCCGCGAGCCGACGACGGCCAGGGCAGGACCGGAGGCCCGACGCCCCGACCGCGTCCAGAGCACGACGGGCGCGTGCGGCCCGAGGTCGTCGACGCCGGTGGGCCACCCGGCCGTGCCCGGCACGACGAGCCGCGCACCGACCGCGCGCGCGGCCTCGAGCGTCGTCAGCACGTCGACCCGGGCGAGCCGTGGGCGCCAGCGCTCGAGGGCGACCCGCAGCGTGCGGGCGAAGGGTGCCGGGGACTCAGCCCCCGGGACACCCCGGTCGATGCAGGAGTCGAGCAGGCCCACGGGTCCGTCGTCGCACGCCGACCGGACGAGCGCGAACGAGCGCTCGGCCCCGAGTCCCTGGACGAGCATCCCCGCCACCGCGTCCCCCGGCTCCACGACGGCCGACCACGCCACGCGCGCCGCTGCCTCCACCGGGTCCACCGCGTCGGCCACAGCCCGACCGAGGAGCACCGCGACCGTCTCGAGCAGGTCGGGCGCCCCGGTCACAGCGCACTCCGGAGGGCGAGGGCCTCGCGCACGTGCCGTTCGCCCGGCCGGTCGTCCCCCTGCAGGTCCGCGAGCGTCCAGGCGAGGCGCATCGTCCGGTCCCAGCCGCGCATCGTCAGCGTGCCGAGGTCGAGCGCCTGGTCGAGCGCCGTCGTCGCCCGCCGGTCCACCCGCCCGGGGCCGCGGAGCCACGCCCCCGACACCTCGGCGTTCCGGGTCCACCCCGTACCGACGAGCCTGGTGCGCATCGCGTGGCGTGCCGCCTCGACGGTCGCTCGAGCCTGCGCCGTGCTGGGCGTCGTGCCGTCCTCACCGCGGATCAGGCCGGTGGTCACCCGCGGCACGCGCACCCGGATGTCGATGCGGTCGAGCAACGGCCCGGACATGCGGCCGAGGTACCGGCGGACGGTGGCCGGCGCGCACTCGCACGGTTGCCGCATCGAGCCGGCGTTGCCGCACGGACACGGGTTCGCCGCGAGCACGACCTGACAGCGTGCGGGGAACTCGGCGGCCCCGGCGGCCCGGTGCACCGTGATCCGTCCGGACTCCAGGGGCTGTCGCAGCGCGTCGAGCACCGCGCGCGGGAACTCCGGGGCCTCGTCGAGGAACAGCACGCCCTGAGTCGCGCGCGAGACGGCGCCCGGTCGGACCGTGCCGGAGCCGCCACCGATGAGGGACACCGCGGACGCCGAGTGGTGCGGGGCCTCCCACGGAGGTCTCGTGGTCCACGATGCGACCCCGTGCCCGGCGACCGACCGCACCGCCGCGACCTCGAGCGCCGCGTCGTCGTCGAGGTCCGGCAGCAGGCCCGGCAGCCGTTCCGCGAGCATCGTCTTGCCGGCGCCCGGCGGTCCCACGAGCAGGGCGTGGTGTCCGCCGGCGGCCGCCGCGACGAGGGCACGGACGCCGGTGGGGTTGCCCACGACCTCGGCCAGCTCGGCGACGGGTGATCGCTCGGGGAGGACCGGCGGCGCGGCGACCGGGTCGACCTCGACCGGCGGGAGGAGCGCCCCGGCGTCGATCGCGGCGGCACGGAGCGAGTCCACGGCGCGGACGTCCACACCGCGCACGAACCGGGCCTCCTCGGCGTTCCCCGTGGGGAGCACCACCCGCTCGGCTCCGGCGTCCCGTGCCGCGAGCAGCATCGGCACGACCCCGGGTACGGGCCGGAGTCGCCCGTCGAGCCCGAGCTCCCCGATGTACACGACCCGTTCGCTCACGCAGGGCGCGACGTCCGCGCCGGCGAGCACCGCCATGGCGATCGCCAGGTCGAAGCCCGATCCGCGCTTCGGGATCGCCGCCGGCGTCAGGTTGACCGTGATCCGCCGGGCCGGCAGGGGCGCCCCGGCGTTCGCCGCTGCGGCCCGGACCCGCTCTCGGGCCTCGCCCAACGAGGTGTCCGGCAGTCCGATGATGCTGAAGGCGGGCAGCTGGCTCGTCAGGTGCGCCTCGACCTCGATCCGCCGTCCGGTCACGCCGAGCAGGGCGACCGCGGCGGACCGACCGATGCCGGTCACAGGATCCCCGTCAGGTGCTCGATGCCGTGCCGGTCACCGGCCACGTGCACCGCCAGCGCATCGAGACGGACCGCCGGGGCGTGCGTGTCGGGATGCGCCGCGAACCACATCGGCACCAGCCGTCGGAGGCGCGCGGTCTTCGCCGTGGTGATCGCCTCGAACGGGTGCCCGGTCGCCGTGCCCGCTCGCGTCTTGACCTCGATGAACACGAGTGTCCGCCCGTGCCAGGCGACCACGTCGACCTCGCCGCGTGCGCACCGCCAGTTTCGTTCCACCAATCGGTACCCGCGCGCCGTGAGCCATTCCACCGCGCGGTCCTCGCCGTACTGCCCCAGTGTTCGTCGTTCCATGTCGTTGCCTCCACCGACGACGATGCGGCAATGCATCCGGCGCCGTCGGTCGGATGGCGGAACTGTGGATGAGCACTCTTGATGGAAATGTTGTGCAGGAATGACGAGACCCCGGATGTCGTCAGGACATCCGGGGTCTCGTGAGGTCGTGCGTCAGTGCGCGGCTGCGTACGCTTCCTGCACCTGGGTCGAGATACGGCCGCGGCTCGAGACCTCGTACCCGTTCTCCTTCGCCCAGTCGCGGATCTTCGCGAGTTCCTCGGAGTTCCCGCGCTTGGGTGCGGACTTCGGCGCGGAACCACTGCTGCCACCGGAACGACGACCGGAGACCTTCCGTGCCGCTGCGACGTAGTCCGAGATCGCTTCGCGGAACTTGTCCACGTTGTCGTCGGACAGGTCGATCTCGTAGTTCGAACCGTCGAACGCGAATTCCACGGTGCGGCCTTCGCCGGCGGCGATGGGCGAATCGTCGAGGTCGTCGACGAGCTGGACGGTGACCTTCTGTGCCATGTCGTGCTCCTGGGTCGAGGGGTGGTGATCCCCGTGACGGTGGGTCACGGGAAAAGCTTCACCACCACCGTAGCGCGACAATTGCGGGAATGTCGTCGGAAGAAGCCCGAGTCGCAATTCCAGAAAAGCTGTGGATCACTCGTCGAGTGCGAGTTCCTTGGGCAGTTCGAGTTCCCGCGACGTGAGTTCCTCGACGTTCACGTCCTTGAACGTGAGGACACGCACGGACTTCACGAACCGGTCGGAACGGTAGACGTCCCACACCCACACGTCGTTCATCGTGAGCTCGAAGTAGAAGTCGTGCTCGGTGTCACGGCGGACGAGGTCGACCTCGTTCGCCAGGTAGAACCGCCGCTCGGTCTCGACCACGTACCGGAACTGCGACACGACGTCGCGGTACTCGCGGTACAGGGCAAGTTCGACCTCGCGGTCGTAGTCGTCGAATTCGTCGTCATCCATCGCCCGCACAGTCTACGGCGAGCCGACCGACGATGGACGACGAGGTGGGTCAGCCGGTGACGGCCAGCTCGTCGAACCCGTCCAGGGCGACGCTCGACGCCTGGTGCAGCCAGCTCTTCCGGTGCAGCGCGTGCGCCCCGACGGACCGGATCCCGTCGTAGTGCGCCGTGGACCCGTACCCCTTGTTCGACGCCCACCCGTAGTGCGGAGCCCCCTCGTGCGCAGCGACCATCAGGGCGTCGCGCTCGACCTTCGCCACCACGGACGCTGCGGCGACGGAGGCGCAGTCGCGGTCCGCCTTCACGCGCACCACGACGTCGAGCGGCCGGGCGGACGGGACCAGTGCTGTGGGGACGGCACGGGACAACCAGTCGAACGAGCCGTCCAGCACCACGACGGCGTCGTCGAGGCACAGCCCGTCGTCGACGAGCGCGCCGAGCGCCGCCGCACCGGCCTGGCCGAGCGCGGGGACGATCCCCTGCTGGTCGACCACGTCCGCCGTCGCCATGCCCACGGCGGTCCGTGCCCACCGTCGGACGACGGGCTCGAGCTCGGTGCGCCGAGCGGCTGACAGCAGTTTCGAGTCGGCGAGCCCCTGGGGCACGCGTCCGATGTCGATCGTCACCGCCGCGACCCCGACGGCCACCGGACCGGCGATCGCCCCACGGCCGACCTCGTCCATGCCGATCACGGTCACGCGACCGGAGCCGAGCAGCTTCTTCTCGACCCGGAGCGATGGCCGGACCGGGGTCACCGGTCCTTCTCCTCCACACCCGCGAACACGTCGGGGTAGTCGTCGAGCCACGTCCAGCGGCTCGTGGGCCACGAGATGACGAACGCCCTGCCGGTGACGTCCGACAGCGGCACGAAGCCCTTCGACGGGGTGTCGCGGTTGTAGCGCGAGTCCTTCGAGTCGTTGCGGTTGTCGCCCATCACCCAGATCGTGCCCTCGGGGACGGTCACCGAGAACGGGTCGGCCGACGCCGGGGCGCCGCTCGGCAGCAGCGTGTACGGCTCCTTGATGGGCACGCCGTTCACGGACATCTGCCCGAGGTCGTTGCAGCACGTGACCTTGTCCCCCGGCAGGCCGATGACCCGCTTGATGAGGTGGTCGTCGCTGTCGCCGGTCCCGAGACCGACCTGGGTGAGGAGCCAGTCGATCGCCTTCGCCGGCTGCGTGGTCGGCGCGACGCCCGGCACGTTCGTGCCGGTCAACCAGCCGCCCGGGTCCTTGAAGACCACGACGTCACCGCGCTTGAGCGACACCACGTCCGGCACGAGCTCGTTGACGATCACCCGGTCGTTCACCTGCAGTGTGTTCTCCATCGACTCCGACGGGATGTAGAACGACCGGATCAGGAACGTCTTGACGAGGAACGAGACGAGCAGTGCCGCGAGGAAGATGATGACGAGGTCCCGCAGGAACGTCAGGACGCCGTTGCCCTTGTGCTCAGCCCGTGGGCGGCGTCCCGATCCTTCGGTGGTGTCCGTCATGTCCGCTCTCGTTCACATGCACGCTCGACCAGCGTGCCGACCCACACCCGCACTCGTCGGACGTGGAAGACCCTGCGCTCCGTGGAGCGCGCACAACGGGAAAGCCCCCCGTCGATGCACAACCGTACATCGGCGGGGGGCGTCCAGTGGAACCCGGCTCGCGGGCCCTCACTGTGAAGGCGATCAGGCGTCGCGCTTCTCCTTGATCTTGCGGCGGGCCGCCTTGCCGCGGAGCTCGCGCAGGTAGTAGAGCTTCGCGCGACGGACGTCACCGCGGGTGACGACCTCGATGTGGTCGATGATCGGCGAGTGCACCGGGAACCAGCGCTCGACGCCGACCTGGAAGCTCACCTTGCGGACCTTGAAGGTCTCGCCGAGGCCGTGGCCCTGGCGGGCGATGACGACACCCTGGAACACCTGGACACGCGAGCGCGTGCCTTCGATGATGTTGACGTGCACCTTGATGGTGTCGCCGGGGCGGAAGTCCGGGACGTCGGTGCGCAGGGACGCTGCGTCGACGTGGTCGAGGAGCTGCATGTTCGTTCACTCTCTGCGGACGCGCACGGGTCGCCGCGGATCGGTGTGTGGAAAGAAGTGTGCGTGCCCGGAATCGGCGACTCCCCCGTGGCAGAGTCCAGCCAGGGCACAGCGGTCCATCATGCCACAGGGAAGCCCGCTCGCAAAACGACCAGGATGGACGCATGATCGAACTCCGCACCCCCGCCGAGCTGGAGGGCCTGCGCGCCGCCGGACGGTTCGTCGCCGACGTCCTCGACGAGCTGCTCGAGACCGTCGACGTGGGCGTGAACCTGCTCGACCTCGATCGCGTGGCCGCTCGGATGATCGCCGACCGTGGCGCCGTGAGCTGCTACGTCGACTACCACCCCTCGTTCGGCAACTCCCCCTTCGGCCGGAACCTGTGCACGTCGGTGAACGACGCGGCCCTGCACGGCCTGCCGTACGACCGCGTGCTCGTCGACGGCGACCTCGTCAGCCTGGACTTCGCCGCGAGCGTCGACGGCTGGGTGGCGGACTCCGCCGTCACGGTGCAGGTGGGCACGGCCCGCGACGAGGACCAGCGACTCGTCGGGACGGTCGAGCGCGCGCTGCTGGCCGGCATCGAGCAGTTCCGACCGGGCAACAAGCTCGGCGACGTCTCCTACGCCATCGGCAGGGTGGCGAAGGACGCCGGCTACAGCGTCAACACGCAGTTCGGTGGGCACGGCGTCGGCCGCACGATGCACGGTGACCCGCACGTGCCGAACGACGGCCGCCCCGGCCGCGGTCTGAAGCTCCGCACGGGCCTCGTGGTCGCGATCGAGCCGTGGCTCATGCAGGGCACCGACGAACTCGTGCAGGACGAGGACGGCTGGACGCTGAAGAGCGTCGACGGATCCCGTGCCGCGCACGTCGAGCACACCGTGGCGGTCACCGACGACGGTCCCGAGGTGCTCACCCTGCGACGCGCCCAGCGCACCGAGGCGACCGCCTGACGGCCGGGAGGCGCGGCGAGACCCCGCCCCGCGCCTCCCGTCCGTCCATCCATCCGTCGGGACGCGGGCGCCCTCGTCGCGCGACCTGCCGCTCACGATCCAGCCCGGCGGCACGTCGCGCGACCGGAACGTGCGCCGGCGGCACGTCGCGCGACCGCAACGTGCAGGAACGGCACGTCGTGCGACCGGAACGGCGCGGAGCACCACTGCCGGACCAGCCGGCGCAGAGCGCGCGGCGACGCGGCCGGCGCTACGCGTCGGGCAGCAGGTCCGGGCGGACGCGACGGGTCCGCTCCACCTGCTGCTCGTGCCGCCAGGCGGCGACGCGCGCGTGGTGCCCGCTGAGCAGGACGTCCGGCACCTCGAGGTCCCGCCAGAGGGCCGGCTTCGTGTACGACGGGTACTCGAGCAGGCCGTCCTCGTGGGACTCCTCGACGAGTGACTCCGGGTTGCCGACGACCCCGGGGACGAGACGGCCGACCGCCTCGATCATCGCCATGGCCGCGACCTCGCCGCCGTTCAGCACGTAGTCACCGAGCGAGAGCTCGACGACCGAGCACCGCTCGGCCGCCCACGCGAACACGCGGGCATCGATGCCCTCGTACCGCCCGCAGGCGAACACGAGGTGGTCGTGCTCGGACGCGAGCGACCGGGCGATCGACTGACGGAAGGGGGTGCCGGCCGGCGTGGGGACGACGAGCGTCGACGAACCGTCCTCGCGCAGGATCGACGACAGCGCCTGCGCCCACGGCTCGGGCTTCATCACCATGCCCGCGCCACCGCCGTACGGGGTGTCGTCGACCGTGCGGTGCCGGTCGGTCGTCCAGTGCCGCAGGTCGTGCACGTGCACGTCGAGCAGCCCGTCCGAGCGGGCCTTGCCGAGCAGCGAGACGTCGAGGACGGAGAAGAACTCCGGGAAGATCGTGACGATGTCGATGCGCACGATCAGCCCTCGCGGTCGGTCGGCGTGACCGTCTCGGGCCGCGAGGTGTCCTCGGGGTCCTCGAACAGTCCCGTCGGGGGCGTCACCGTGACGGTCCCGGCCGTGATGTCGACCGTCGGCACGATCGCCGAGACGAACGGCACCAGGACCTCGCCGCGCGACGGGGTGTCGATCGCGAGCAGGTCCTGCGCGGGCAGGTGGTCGACGCGGGCGACCGTACCGACCTCGACGCCGTCGCGGAGCACGCGCAAGCCGACCAGCTGGTGGTCGTACCAGGCGTCGTCCTCACCGGTCTCGGCGTCGGCGTCCTGCTCGACCCAGAGGATCGCCCGCGCGAGGGACTCAGCGGCGGTGCGGTCCGCGACGCCCTCGAAGAAGGCGACCGGGTGGCCGTTGTACCAGCGGAGCTCGTCGATGGTCAGGGTCTTGCCCGACCACGGCGAGTCCGAGGGGACCTGGAGCGTGAACTCCGCCCCCGGCGTGAACCGACGATCCGGG
Organism: Curtobacterium sp. MR_MD2014; assembly: GCF_000772085.1. Lineage (NCBI taxonomy): Bacteria > Bacillati > Actinomycetota > Actinomycetes > Micrococcales > Microbacteriaceae > Curtobacterium > Curtobacterium sp. MR_MD2014. The sequence continues at coordinate 2,099,810 of NZ_CP009755.1, forward strand.
TCGTCGGTGTAGAGCTCGAGCTTGATGCCGCCCTTGAGCCCGTGCGCCTTCGTGATGCGACCCACCCGGAGTTGGGTCGTCTCCCTAGGAATCGGTGTCGACCACGTCGACCCGCACCCGCTTGCCGTCGGCGAGAGCCGAGACGAGGGTGCGGAGCGCCTTTGCGGTCCGTCCGGCGCGACCGATCACGCGACCGAGGTCCTCGGGGTGCACACGCACCTCGAGGACCTCGCCACGCGCAGAGGTGGAACTGGCGACGCGGACGTCGTCCGGGTGATCGACGATCCCCTTGACGAGGTGCGTCAGCGCAGAGTCGAGCAAGGAATCAGGCCTCGGTCGTCTCTGCGGCGTCGTCGGCCGACTCGGCCGGAGCGGCGGCGGGGGCCGTCTTCTCCGACTTCGGCTTCAGGACGGCCTTCTTGGCGGTGTCCGCGACGAAGGCCTGCTTCGGCTCGGCGACCTTGACGGTGGACTCGGTGTTGCCCTCGCCCTTGAACTTGCCCCAGTCGCCGGTGAGCTTGAGGAGCGCCGCGACCTGCTCGGTCGGCTGCGCGCCGACGCCGAGCCAGTAGAGCGCACGCTCGGACTCGATCTTGATGACCGAGGGCTCCTCGGTCGGGTGGTACTGACCGATCTCCTCGATCACACGACCGTCGCGCTTGGTGCGCGAGTCGGCGACGACGATGCGGTAGTAGGGCGCACGGATCTTGCCGAGACGCTTGAGACGGATCTTGACAGCCACAATTACTCCTGTTGCGTGTTGTTGTGGTTGAACCGGAACCGCGGGCGTGGGGGCACGCGCGGTGGAAGCTCGAAGGAAGTCGCGACCTGCTGGATAGAGGGTCGAGCAGACGCGATTCGACCGTTCATTCTTGCAGGTTTCCGCCGGAGAAGCGAGCCGGGACGCGCCGTGGCCGCCGTGTCGTCACGGTGCGAGGGCGCGAACGGCCGCGATCGCCTCGCTCGTGGCACGGACCGCGTCGACGCTCCTGGCGTCCCGGGCACCGCCGACGACGGCGTACGGCACCCCCGCTGCGGCCAGGCCCGGTGCGAGCCCTCCCCCTGCGACGGCGACCCCCGACGCCTCCTCGGCCTCGTCGCCCTCGACCGCGGGTGCACGTTCCTGCCCGGCGCACACGACGACGTGGTCGGCCGGTACCGCGGTCTCCCGACCGTCCTCGTCCCGGATCCACAGCGTCCCGGGCTCGATGCGCAGGTACTCCTGCACCCCGCCGACCATCCGCACCCCGGCGTCGCGCAGTCGTCCGACCGCCACCCAGCGCGAGGTGATGCCGATCCCCTGGCCGAACTTCCCGGACCGACGGAGCACCGTGACGTCGGCGCCGGGGCGGAGCGTCCGTGCCACCGCGGGAAGCCGTTGCGGTACGTCGCCGACCAGGTCGTCGGCGACGGTGACGTCCCACCGCGCCGCGAACTCTGCCGCGCGCACCGCCTCGTCGGGCGACTCGACCAGGAAGGCCGCCGTGTCGACCCCGATGCCGCCGCCGCCGACCACCGCGACGGTGCCGGGCGGGACCCCGTCGCGCAGGGCGTCCTCGTAGGACACCACGTGGGGCAGCTCGGCGCCCGGGACGTCCAGCACGCGGGGCACGACCCCTGCCGCGAGCACCACGGCGTCGCTGTCGAGCAGGTCGGCGACGGTGGCGGCACGGCCGGTGTGCACGGTCGCCCCGCGGTCGCCGAGCTCGGCGCGCGCCGCCCGGACGGTCGCGGCGTAGTCCTCCTTGCCGGGGATCGCCGCGGCCAGGGCGAACTGCCCGCCGAGGGCGTCGGTCGCCTCCCACAGCGTCACGGCGTGCCCGCGCCGCGCGGCATCCACCGCGGCGGCCAGCCCGGCCGGGCCACCGCCGACCACGTCGACGCGCTTCGGCTCGACGGTCGGCCGGAGCGGCATGGTCAGCTCGCGGCCGGCGCGGGGGTTCACGAGGCAGGACACGGGCCGTCCGACGATGGAGTGGTCGAGGCACGCCTGGTTGCAGCCGATGCAGGTGTTCACCAGGTCGAAGCGGCCGTCGAGCGATCGGCGGACGATCTCCGGGTCCGCGAGGAACGGACGGGCGAGCGCGACGGCGTCGACCTGCCCGCCGCGGAGCACCGCCTCGCCGTCACGCAGGTCGGTCATCCGGTTCGAGGCGATGACCCGGACCCCGGGGTGCCCCGACGCCCGGACCACCCCCGCGACCCGCTCGGCGTACGCCAGCCACGCCCCGTGCGGCACCGCGGCCTGCACGGTCGGCGTGCGCGACTCGTGCCAGCCGATGCCGACCGAGATCCCGTCGAGTCCCAGCGGCAGCAGGTCGTGCACGAGCGCGTCGACCTCGGCGTCCGTCGTCGACCCGGGCATGAGGTCGGCGCCGGACAGCCGGATCGTGACGGCCAGGTCGGGCACGGTGGTGCGGACGGCCCGGACGACCTCGATCGCGAAGCGGCGGCGTCGCTCGGCGTCCCCACCCCAGTCGTCGTCGCGGAGGTTCGTCAGCGGCGACTGGAACTGGTTGATCAGGTAGCCCTCGGACGCCATGATCTCGACGCCGTCGAAGCCGATCGCCGCGGCAGACCGGGCGGCGGCGGCGAAGTCGTCGATCGTCCGGCGGACCTCGGCGTCGGTGAGCGCGATCGGCTGGACCCCGCGCGCCGCCGCCCACGGCAGCGCCGACGGAGCCACCACGCGCTGGGGTCGGCCGTACCGGTCGACCAGGCCGTTCGCGAGGGCGTACCGGCCGGCGTGGAAGAGCTGGGCGAGCACGGCTCCGCCCTCGTCGTGCACGGCCGCGACGGCGACCCGGAACCGGTCGTCCGCGCCCCCGCTGCCGAACACCGCGAAGTCCGGACCACCACGGGCCTCGTCGCTGATCGCGATCCCGCCGGTGACGATGCAGCCGACGCCGCCCGCCGCGCGCTCGCGGTAGAACGCGGCCATCGCGGCACCGCCGTCGTCGAGGACCTCGAGCCCGGTGTGCATCGACCCCATCACCACCCGGTTCCGCAGGTGGAGCGGTCCGAGGTTCCAGGACGAGGAGAGGACTGCGAGGTCGGGCACGGCAACGCTGCTCATGGCGACCACTCTGCCGGACGACGTGCACGGGACCGAACTCCTTGTGCCGACCCTCCAAGCCGACGGGCAGGATGGCCCCATGGACATCCGCTTCACCGAGTCCCGCCCGTCGACCCTCGGCGTCGAGTGGGAGCTCCCGCTGGTCGACCGCGGCACCGGCGACCTCGCGCCCCGTGCCCCCGCCGTGCTCTCCGCCGTGCAGGAGCGCCTCGTCGATCCCGACAGGGTGACCGAAGAACTCCTCACGAACACCGTCGAGGTGGTCACGGGGGTGCACGACACCGTCGGTGGGGCGACGAGCGAGCTCGCGGGCGTCATCGGCGAGGTGATCGACGCCGCCGAACCGCTCGACGCGCAGGTGATGTGCTCCGGCACCCACCCGTTCGCGCAGTGGGACCAGCAGGAGATCACGGCGGACAGCGAGCACTACACCACGCTGATCGACCGCACGCGCTGGTGGGGTCGGCAGATGCTCATCTGGGGCGTGCACGTGCACGTGGGGATCGACGACCGCGACAAGGCGGTCCCGATCATGAACGCGATGCTCGCGTACGTCCCGCACCTGCAGGCGTTCACCGCGTCGAGCCCGTTCTGGGGCGGGACCGACACCGGGTACGCCTCGAACCGTGCCCTCATGTTCCAGCAGCTCCCCACCGGCGGCCTGCCGCCGGGCATCGACGACTGGACCGGCTTCGAGACCGTCGTCGACGACCTGACGAAGACCGGTGTGATCGACGGGTTCAAGGACCTGCGCTGGGACATCCGCCCGTCGCCGGGGTGGGGGACGCTCGAGAACCGCGTGTCCGACGGCATCTCGACCCTCCACGAGGTCGGCGCCGTGACCGCGTTCGTCCAGTGCCTCGTCACCGCGCTCTCGGACCGCCTCGACCGCGGCGAGACGCTGCCGTCGATGCAGCCGTGGTTCATCCGCGAGAACAAGTGGCGCGCAGCCCGCTACGGCATGGAGGCCGAGATCATCACCGACGCCGCCGGTCACGAGCGCCTGGTCACCGACGAGGTCCACGACCTGGTCCAGCGGCTCGACCCGATCGCCGACCGTCTGGGCTGCCAGCAGGAGCTGCACCACCTGGACACGATGATCGCCGACGGCGCGTCGTACCAGCGGCAGCTGCGGGTGGCGCAGGAGAACGGCGGGGACCTCCGCGCGGTGGTCCGCCACCTGGTGACGGAGCTGCGGGAGTCGCTCTAGACGACACCACGGAACGGACGGGAGGCCCGGTACCAGCTGGTACCGGGCCTCCCGTCCGTCATGGGGTCGCGTCTAGCGGCCGAGGAACTTCTGCAGGCTGGCCAGCTCTTCCTCGGTGGGCGCCTTGCCGCCCTTCGGACCGCCGAGTCCGAGACCGGACCCGGTGGGTGCCTGCTGCTGCGGCTGCGCCGCCGCACCCGACGCGAGCGCCGCGCGCTTGGCGGGGTTGCCGACCTTCTTCTTCTTGGCGCCGCCCTGCTGCTGCTTCTTCTTGCCGCCGTGCATGCCCGGGATCGGCCCCATGCCCGGCATCTGCGGCACGCCACCACGGGCGACGGTGCGCATCATCTTCGCTGCCTGCTCGAAGCGGTTGACGAGCGCGTTGACCTCGGTCACCGTGGTGCCGGAACCCTTCGCGATGCGGAGTCGACGCGAGCCGTTGAGGAGCTTCGGGAGCTCGCGCTCCTGCTTCGTCATCGACTGGATGATCGCCTCGGTCCGGACGATCTCGCTCTCGTCGAAGTTGTCGAGCGCCTCGCGCATGCCCTTCGCGCCCGGGAGCATGCCGAGCATGCCCTTGATCGAGCCGGCCTTGCGGAGCTGCTGCATCTGCGCGAGGAAGTCGTTCAGCGTGAACGAGTCGGTCGCGATCTTCTCGGCGACCTTGCGCGCCTCGTCCTCGTCGAACGCGGACTGCGCCTGCTCGATGAGCGACAGGATGTCGCCGAGGTCGAGGATGCGGCTCGCCATGCGGTCCGGGTGGAACGGCTCGAAGTCGTCGAGCCCCTCGCCCGTGGACGCGAACATGATCGGGCGGCCCGTGACGCTGGCGACCGACAGGGCCGCACCACCGCGGGCGTCGCCGTCGAGCTTGGACAGGACGACACCGGTGAAGTCGACGCCCTCCTGGAAGGCGCGAGCGGTCGCGACGGCGTCCTGACCGATCATCGCGTCGATGACGAACAGGACCTCGTCCGGGTCGACGGCCTTGCGGATGTTCGCCGCCTGCTTCATGAGCTCGGCGTCGACACCGAGTCGACCGGCGGTGTCCACGATGACGGTGTCGTACTGCTGGTCGACCGCGGCCTTGATCGCGTTCTTCGCGACCTTGACCGGGTCGCCGACGCCGTTGCCGGGCTCGGGAGCGAACACGTGCACGCCGGCCTGCTCGCCCACGACCTGGAGCTGCTGCACGGCGTTGGGACGCTGGAGGTCCGCCGCGACGAGCATCGGCGTGTGGCCGTCCTTCTTGAGCCACTTGCCGAGCTTGCCCGCGAGCGTCGTCTTGCCGGCGCCCTGGAGGCCCGCGAGCATGATCACGGTCGGCGGTCGCTTCGCGAACTCGAGTCGGCGCTGCTGGCCGCCGAGGATGCCGACGAGTTCCTCGTTGACGATCTGGACGACCTGCTGCGCGGGGTTGAGCGCCTTGTTGACCTCGTCCGAGAGCGCACGTTCCCGCACCGAGGCGGTGAAGGCCTTGACGACCTCGAGCGCGACGTCCGCGTCGAGCAGGGCCCGGCGGATCTCGCGGACGGTGCCGTCGACGTCGGACGGGGACAGACGACCCTTGCTCCGCAGGTTGCGGAAGGTCTCGGTCAGCCGATCGGAGAGTGAGCCGAATTGTGCCATGGTCCGACGATTCTACAGGGCCACCTCCGACCGCCCCGGACCGCCCACCGCCCGGTTGTTGGACTGCGTCCAGGAACCGGGGTAGCGTGCTCGACGTGCCCCAGCTCGAGATCATCCGCTGGCCCGGGCTCCTCGACTACGAGGAGGGCCTCGCCGTCCAGCGGTCGTTCCACGCCGACGTCGTCGCCGGCCGCTCCCCCGGCGTCGTCGTGCTCTGCGAGCACCCGAGCGTCTACACGGCCGGGCGCCGCACCGAACCCGCTGACCTGCCGACCGACGGGTCCCCGGTCGTCGACGTCGACCGGGGCGGACGCATCACGTGGCACGGGCCGGGGCAGCTCGTGGCCTACCCGATCGTCCGGCTCGCCGACCCGCTCGACGTCGTCGCGTGGGTCCGCGACCTCGAACAGGTCGTCCTCGACGCGGCGGCCTCGGTCGGGGTCACCGCCGGACGGGTCGACGGGCGCAGCGGTGTCTGGGTGCCCCGACCGGGCGGCGGCCCGCACGACAAGGTGGGCGCGATCGGCCTGCACGTCGCTGAGCACGTCTCGAGCCACGGCATCGCGGTCAACTGCGACAACGACCTCGCCCCCTACGGCGCGATCGTCCCGTGCGGCATCGCCGACGCGGGCGTCACCACCCTCAGCCGCGCGACCGGCCGCCACGTCACGGTCGACGAGGTCGCCGCCCTCGTCGGGCCGCGGATCCAGCAGGCGGTCGACGGCATGCACGCCGGTCACCGCATCAGCAGCACCACGCGACAGGAGGTCGCCGCATGACCCTCGCCCCCGACGGCCGCCGCATGCTCCGGGTCGAGGCCCGCAACGCCGCGACACCCATCGAGACGAAGCCCGCCTGGATCAAGACCCGCGCGACGCAGGGCCCGGAGTTCCGGGACCTCTCCGCACTGGTCCGGGACAAGCAGCTGCACACCGTCTGCCAGGAGGCCGGCTGCCCGAACATCTTCGAGTGCTGGGAGGACCGGGAGGCCACCTTCCTGATCGGCGGCTCGCAGTGCACCCGGCGCTGCGACTTCTGCCAGATCGACACCGGTAAGCCGAGCCCGCTCGACCGGGGCGAACCCCGGCGTGTGGCGGACTCGGTCGTGTCGATGGGCCTCAAGTACGCGACCGTGACCGGGGTCGCCCGGGACGACCTCGACGACGGCGGCGCCTGGCTCTACGCGGAGACCATCCGACAGGTCCACGAGCACTCCCCCGGCACCGGCGTCGAGATCCTCGTACCGGACTTCAACGGCCGCCCCGACCAGCTCGGGCAGGTGTTCGACGCCCGCCCGGAGGTCTTCGCGCACAACGTCGAGACCGTGTCGCGCATCTTCAAGCGCATCCGGCCCGCGTTCCGCTTCGAGCGCTCGCTCGACGTCCTCACGCAGGGCCGCGACGCGGGCCTGGTGACGAAGTCGAACCTCATCCTCGGCATGGGCGAGGAACGGCACGAGGTCGTCGACGCACTCGAGCAGCTGCACGAGGCGGGTACCGACATCATCACGCTGACGCAGTACCTCCGTCCGTCGCCGCGGCACCTGCCCGTCGCGCGGTGGGTGACGCCGGAGGAGTTCGTCGACCTGCGCGAGATCGCCGAGGACATCGGCTTCGCGGGTGTGCTCGCCGGTCCGCTCGTGCGCTCGTCCTACCGGGCGGGCCGGCTGTGGGCGCGCGCCACCGTTGCGCGCGGGGGCACGGTGCCGCCGCACCTCGCCCACCTGCTCGAGGCGACCCCGGGTCGCCAGGCCGTGTAGCGCCGATCCGGCGACCGACGGACGGACGGGAGGCCCGGTACGAACTGGTACCGGGCCTCCCGTCCGTCCGTGGTCACGTCCGACGTGACCGGCCGACGCTACGCGCGACCGCGGATGCTCCGGAGGAGCCAGCCGATGACCGCCAGCAGGATGAGCACGATGCCCACCCAGAGCAGGAACTTCAGCGCACCGACGAAGATGCCGCTGAAGAGCAGGACGAGGCCGACGATGATCGCGATGATCAGCAGTGCGGGCATGAGGGTCTCCAATCCCTGGAACGAGACCGAGCGGACGCCCGGGCCGAAGCGGACACTACTCGCGAGCCGGCGACGCCGTTCCCCGAGCACGGAGCCCGGCAGCTGCCCCCGGTCGGGGATCCGGCCCCGGGCGGTCCGCGTCGCGGTCCACCGCACGGCTCCGCAGGAACACCACCGCCAGGATCGGCAGCAGGACGATCTGCCCCCAGATCCCGATGGTCTGCGCCTCGTCCGCCCAGGTCCGGGCGGAGACACCCACGGCCTTCAGCGCGAACGAGTGGAACCACCCGACGAAGAGCAGCAGGTTCGCGGTCACGTAGGCCACCACCCACCCGAGGCGGATCCGCACGACGGCGAAGAACGGCGTCAACCAGAGCACGTACTGCAGCGAGTCGACCTTGTTCGTGACGAGGTACGCACACAGCAGCGCCGCGCTCGTCTCGATCCAGGGCATGCGGCCGCGCCGGAGCCCGATGACCAGACCGACGGCGAGCACGGCCAGCACGGCCACGGCGGTCGCCGCCGTCGAGAGCAGGTTGAGTCGGAGCTGGACCTCCGGGCTGCTCTGCGCGGACCACGGCTGCAGCGCCCAGTACCAGACCGACAGGGTGCTCGGGTCGATGTCCCGGGTGCCCTGGAAGCGGATCACGGAGAACCACGACGTGGCGTTGACGAGCACGAACGGCAGGTTCGCGGCGAGGACCACGCCGAGCGCGCCGGCCACCGCCCCGGCGGCACGACGGACCCGGTCCGGCCAGGACGGCCCGGCGTCCACGAGGAGTGCGAGGACGAACGGTGCCACGAACGCGAGCGGGTACAGCTTGAACGCTCCGCCGAGTCCGAACAGCGCGCCCACCACGACGGCACGCCACACCGGCGCACGTCCGGCCGGCCACCGCACCGCGGCGAAGACGCCCGCGGTCGTGCACACCACGGTGAGCAGGTCCCAGTTGTAGAGCGCGTAGAGGAACAGCGGCGGTGTCGCGGCGAAGATCCACGCGCGCCGGCCGGCCATCCGGGCGAGGAGGACGGTCACGACCACCACCACCGGCACGAACGTGAGCGCCGTCACCACGAGGAACCCGCGGCTGGACCCGACCGGCAGGGCGCTGAGCCAGGCCCACAGGCCGGTGAGGGTCGGGTACTCGAGCGTGCCGGGCGGCAGGCCGCGGGTGGTCAGCGGCCCGACGTAGGGGAACACGTGCGATGCGAGGTCGCGGATGCCCCAGAGGCTCAGGGTGTCGCCGAGGCAGGCGTGTCGTGTCACGTACGCCAGGTCGAGACCCTCGCCCGCGCACTGCAGCTTCTGGAACAGGCTCCCGACGGTCAGGCCGACGGCGACCACGCACATCACGACGAGCTCGACGGCGGCGACCCCGCCGGCCGGACGGACGCTGCTGCTGCCGGCGATCGCGCGCGTGTTCACGCGCTCGGCGTGGGCGTCCGCTGCGGCTCCGGCGCTCCGTGCACCACCGACACCTCGTCGTCGCGGTCCACCGCCCGGCTGCGCAGGAACACGACCGCCAGGATCGGGAGCAGGACGATCTGCGCCCAGACACCGATCGACATCGCCTCGTCCGCGTAGGTCCGCACGGTGGTCCCGATCGCCTGCAGGTAGATGTGCCGGAACCACCCGGCGAAGAGCAGCGTGTTCGCGGCCAGGTAGGCGATCACCCAACCGCTGCGGATCCGGACGAACACGAAGAACGGCGCGAGCCAGAGAGCGTACTGCAGCGAGTCCACCTTGTTCGCGACCAGGTAGGCGCAGAGGAGCGCCGCGCTGGTCTCGATCCAGGGCATGCGACCGCGACGGACCCCGAGGACGAACCCGGTGACCAGCACCGCGAGCAGTGCCACCGCCGTCGCTCCGGTCGCCAGCAGGTTCAGCGTGTGCTGGAACGCGGGCGAGTCCTCGGCCGACCACGGCTGGAAGGCGTAGTACCAGACCGAGAGCGTCGCCCCGTCGATGTTCCGGATGCCCTGGTAGCGGATCACGGAGAACCACGACTCGGCGTTGATGAGCACGAACGGCAGGTTCGCCACGAGGACCACGCCCACCGAGCCCGCCACCGCGCCGAGGGCACGGCGCACGCGATCGCCCCACGACGCGGTCGCGTCGACGAGCAGGGCGAGGACGAACGGCGCGACGAAGACGAGCGGGTACAGCTTGAAGGCACCGCCCAGACCGAACAGCGCACCGACGACGACGGCCCGCCACACCAGCGACCGCCCGGCCGGCCACCAGACCGCCACCGCGATCGCGACGACCGTGCACATCACCGGGAGCAGGTCCCAGTTGTAGAGCGCGTAGAGGAAGAGCGGCGGCGTGGCCGCGAAGAACCACGCCCGGCGTCCGGCGACGCGGGCCAGCGCCACGACGGTGACGACGACCACGGGCACGAAGGTCAGCGCGGTGACCACGAGGAACCCGTGCAGCGAGCTCACCGGCAGCGCGCTCAGCCACGCCCAGATCCCGCTGAGCGTCGGGTACTCGAGGCTCCCCGGCGGCAGCCCGTTCTCGCCGAGCGGCTGCACGTACGGGAACACGTGCGACGCGAGCTCGCGACTGGAGAACAGGCTCACGGTGTCCGCGAAGCAGGCCTTGCGGGTGGCGGTCACGAAGTCGACCCCGGGGGCGGCGCACTGCAGCTTGTGCAGCAGGCTGCCGATCGTCAGCCCGACCGCGACCACGCACATCACGACGACCTCGAGCACCGAGACGGTGGCCGGCGGTCGGGTCCCTCGCCCGCCGGTCGTGGACGGCGCGGTCGCGGACGACACCACGGCGCTCAACCGACCAGGTTCTGGACGAAGACGTGCGGGGTGAAGCCGGTGAGGTCGTTGATGCCCTCACCCTGCCCGATGAGCTTGATGGGGATGCCGGTCTTCTCCTGCACGCTGAGCACGAAGCCGGCCTTGGCCGATCCGTCGAGCTTGGTGATGACGAGTCCGGTGACGCCGGCACCCTCGATGAAGGCCTGCGCCTGGGCGAGACCGTTCTGCCCGGTGGTGGCGTCCAGGACGAGCAGCACCTCGGCGATCTCGGTCTGCTTCTCGACGACGCGCTTGATCTTGCCGAGCTCGTCCATCAGGCCGGCCTTGGTGTGCAGTCGGCCGGCGGTGTCGATCACGACGATCTCGGTACCGTCGCGCATGGCCTTCTCGACCGTCTGGTACGCCACCGAGGCCGGGTCCTGGCCGGGCTGCGCCGGTCGGACGACCTCGACCCCGGCGCGCTGCGCCCACGTCGCGACCTGCTCGACCGCCGCCGCGCGGAACGTGTCCGCCGCGCCGACCACGACCGTGCGGTCGTAGGTCTTGAGGAACTTCGCGAACTTGCCGATCGTCGTGGTCTTGCCGACGCCGTTGACGCCGACGACGAGCACGACCGCCGGGCGGTTGCTGAGCTTGAGGGTCGTGTCGAGCTTCGACAGGCGCTCCTCGAGCACCTCGCGGAGCATGCGCTGCAGGTCGGCGGGGTCCGTCGTGCCGTACCGGTCGACGCGGGCGTGGAGGTCCTCGATGACCTCGTCCGCGATGTCGGGGCCGAAATCCGCACCGATCAACGCGGTCTCGAGATCGTCCCACGTGGTCTCGTCGATGGTCTTCCGCTGGAACAGGCCGCGCAGACGGGTGGACAGTGACCAGGAACTCGCCATGCTCCCAGCTTAGGGCGCGACCAGTGGGCGCTGCGCCCGGTATCCTCGGTTCCTGAAGGGGAGTACTCCCGCGCGGCGCACCCGTCAGTACGGTCTGGGACGATCCAGACCCGGGACGCCGGTCGTGTCCGACCAGTCGGTCGACACGGCGGAGGAGACCTTCAGGCATCGGCGTACCCGCTCCGCGGGACGCCCCGAACCTGAAGGACATCCATTGGACGTTCCCCTCTTCGTCTGGCTCCTCACCATCGCGGGCATCCTCGCGCTGCTGGTGTTCGACTTCTACTCGCACGTGCGGACCCCGCACGTGCCGCACATCAAGGAGTCCGCGTTCTGGTCGGCGTTCTACGTCGGGCTCGCGATCCTGTTCGGTGTCGGGATCCTGGTCTTCGGCGGCGGTCAGGCCGGTGGCGAGTACTTCGCCGGCTGGTTGACCGAGAAGGCCCTGTCGGTCGACAACCTGTTCGTCTTCCTCATCATCATGTCGAGCTTCGCGGTGCCGAAGGAGTTCCAGCAGAAGGTCCTGCTGGTCGGCGTCGCGATCGCCCTCGTCGCCCGAGGCGTCTTCATCGCCCTCGGCGTCACGATCATCGAGAACTTCTCGTGGGTCTTCTACCTGTTCGGCGCGCTGCTGTTCTGGCTCGCCTGGTCGCAGGCGAAGGGCGGCGGGCACGACGAGACCGAGGGCGACTCGAAGCTCATCCGTGTCCTGCGTCGCATCATCCCGACCACGGACGACTACCACGGTGACAAGCTCACGGCCCGTGTCGACGGCAAGCGCCTGTTCACCCCGATGCTGCTCGTCATGGTCGCGATCGGCCTCACCGACGTGCTGTTCGCCCTGGACTCGATCCCCGCGATCTTCGGTCTGACGCAGGACGCGTTCATCGTGTTCACCGCCAACGCGTTCTCCCTGCTGGGTCTGCGTCAGCTGTACTTCCTCATCGCGGGGCTGCTCGAGCGCCTCATCTACCTCGGTCAGGGCCTGGCCGTCATCCTCGCCTTCATCGGCGTCAAGCTCGTCTTCCACGCCATGCACGTCAACGAGCTGCCCTTCATCAACGGCGGCGAGCACATCGAGTGGGCCCCGGAGATCCCGATCTGGTTCTCGCTGAGCTTCATCGCGCTGACGATCGCGGTGGCCACGGCCGCCTCGCTCATCGTCTCGAAGAAGCGCCAGGAGCGCGGCCTGACCCCGACGGGCGAGCCGAAGGAGGCCGTGGAGGCCGACGCGAAGTAGTCGCGACCACGTGGCGGACGGGAGGCGCGGTGCCGGCTGGCACCGCGCCTCCCGTCCGTCTCCGCACCCCGAGACTCGCTCCAGCGGACGGTTTCGCGGTGTCCCCGTCACGAACGTGCCCGCCGAGCCGAGTCTCGCCGTGCGGCCGCCAGCGCGCCAGCGCGACGCGGGCCGGGCGCGGGCGCGGGCGCGCTACGCGACCGCGGCCGCGGCCGCGGGCTCGCGCCGCTGCACGCGCTGGCCGACCACGGCGGACACGCCGTCCTGCCGCATCGAGACGCCGTACAGCGCGTCGGCGATCTCCATCGTGCGCTTCTGGTGCGTGATCACGATGAGCTGCGACGACTCCCGCAGTCGCTCGAACACGGTGAGCAGCCGCCCGAGGTTGGCGTCGTCGAGCGCCGCCTCGACCTCGTCCATGATGTAGAACGGCGACGGCCTGGCGGTGAAGATCGCCACGAGCAGGGCCACCGCCGCGAGCGAGCGTTCACCGCCCGACAGGAGCGTCAACCGGTCGATCTTCTTGCCCGCGGGCTTCACCTGGACGTCGAGCCCCGTCGCGAGCATGTCGTCGGGGTCGGTCAGCGTGATCGATCCCGTGCCGCCCGGGAACAGGATCGGGAAGATCACGTCGAACGCGGCCTTCGTGTCGTTGTACGCCGCCTCGAAGATCGTCTGCATCTTCGTGTCGAGCTCCTCGATGATGGTGAGGAGGTCGGTCCGGGTCTTCTGCAGGTCGTCGAGCTGCTCCGCGAGGAAGGCGTGCCGCTGCTCGAGCGCCTGGAACTCCTCGAGCGCGAGGGGGTTCACCTTGCCGAGCCGGCCGAGGTCCCGCTCCGCCGCTGCGAGCCGCTGCTCCTGCTCCGCGCGGACGTACGGCACCGTCTCGACGTCGGCGGGGTCGACCTCGTCGGTGGTGTCGAGCTCGGGCAGCGCCGGACCGCCGGGCAGTGTCGACTCGGCGTCGACGAGCCCGGGCAGGTCGGCGTCGACATCGACATCGACATCGGCGTCGACATCGGCGACGGCGGTCGTGGCGGCGTCGCCATCGGGAGCGTCCGCGTCGGGCGCCGCTGCGGCCTCCGCCGCCGCCCGTGCCCGGTCGGCCTCGCGGTGCCGACGCGCGAGCACCCGTGGGTCGACCAGGACGTCCACCGGCACCGGCACGTCCGGCCCGTACTCCGCGACGAGCACGGCCTCGTTCAGCCCGAGGTCGCTCTGCGCGCGGTCGAGCACGCCGGACACGTGCAGCTTCTTCTCGTAGATCTCCATCTCGAGCGAGTGCACGCCGTCGGTGATGGTCTGCAGCCGCTCGCGGAGCTCGCGCTCCTCGTTGCGGACGACCTGCAGCTCGGTGTTCCGCTTCGTGCGCTCGGCCTCCTCGGTCGCGAGCTGCACCCGGGCCTCGGCGAGCGACCGGTCGACCGCGCCGAGCACGCCCGGCAGGTCGGCGAGCACCCCCTCGGCGACGGCGATCTGTCCGCGCCGGATCACCGCGAGCCGCGCTGCCTCCTCCGCAGCCGCACGCTCCGCCTCGAGCTGCCGCTGCAGACCGGCTGCACGGTTCCGCTCCGACCGGGCCCGCTCCCGCACGGTCTCCACCTGGATGCGCTGCTCGATCTCCGCGGCCCGCGCGGACTCGACGGCGTCCTGCAGCGCCGGGCGCCCGGACGCGTCGACGACGGGTCGCGGTCGCTCCTCGAACCCCCGCAGCGCGTCCTCGGCCCCGGCCAGCGCGGCGTCGACCGCCTCGACCGCACCGTCCGTCTCGCCCAGGGCGGCGCGCAGACGTTCCACCTCGGCCGCGGCGTTCTCCGCCCCGGCGCGGACCGCGGCACTGGAGCGGTCGTAGTCGGCGACCGCCGCGGTGTGCGCGCGCAGCGCGCGATCGGCCTCGTCGGCACGGCGGCGCACGTCCTCGACCTCCTGGCGAGCGGCCTGGAGGCCCGTGGCCGCGTCCGCCGCGTCCGCCGCGACCGCGTCACGGCGGGCCTGCGCGTCGTCGCGTTCCGCCACGAGCTCGATGCGGGAGACCGTGCGCGCGCCACCGCCGGTCACCCGGACGGTGCGGACGAGGTCACCCGACCGCGTGACGACCGTCGCGTGCGGGGCGGCGGCGAGCACGGCCTCCAGGTCGACGTCGTCCGCCACCGCGACCAGCGTCCCGCGGAGCACCGCGGTGATCGCGGTCGGCCCCTGCACCACGTCGAGGGCCGGACGCACGCCCGGCGGCAGCGACGCGGGGAGCCCCGGCCCGTCGAGCTCCGCGTCCGCGACGACGACGTCCACGCGGCCGAGGTCGGCGCCGCGCGCGTGGGCGACCGTGGCGAGGGCGGTGCCGCGGTCGGTGGCGAGGACCGCGTCGGCGAGCCCGTCCAGCGCTGTGGCGATCGAGGCCTCGAACCCGGGCTCGACCGTCAGCGCGTCGGCGAGGCGACCGAGCACGCCGTCGCGCCGGGCGTCGATCACCGCCTGCGACCCGTCCCGGACGTCGATCGACATGCCGAGGGCCGCGACCCGGGCGTCGAGTGCGTCGCGCTCGCGTTCCAGGGCGTGGAGCCGGTCGCGCAGGGTCTCGCGCGCCGTCTGCGCTGCCTCGAGCCGCTGCCGCGCCGTGTCGTGCGCGGCGGCGAGTGCGTCCGCGTCCACCCCGGCGGAGGGGTCGTCCCCGATGTCGTGCAGGGCCGCGGCGGCACGCGCCGCTCGGTCCTCGGCCTCGGCCAGTGCCCGGGCCCGCCGTTCGCGGTCCGCGACGACGGAGGCGCGGCGCGACCGCTGCACGTCCACGGCGTTGCGGAGGCGCTGGGCCTCGAGGTCGTGCTGCGAGACGAGCGCGGCCTGCGCGGCGATCTGCTCGTCGAGGGCGTCCAGGCGGGCCCGCGCCTGCTCGACGGCCGCCGCCGCTGCCCCGGACCCGGCTGCCATCTCGGCAGCACGGGCCTCGAGCCGGTCCGCCTCGGCACGGACGCCCTGCACCCGCTCCGGCGTGATCGTGGGGCCCTGCTGCGGCGCGTCGGCCTGCTGGGCGAGGAACATCAGGCGCTGGTTCGCCAGGCTCGACAGCCCGCGGAGCCGCTCCTGCACGCTCTCCAGCCGGTGCACGACGGTCCGGGCGCGGTCGACGGCGTCACCGACCATGCTCTGCTCGACCTGCTGCTGCCGGGCACGGGTCTGGTCGAGGCGCTCCTGCAGGACGATGCGCTCGGACTTCCGGCCCGTCTCGACCTCCTGGTGCTCGTGGAGCTCACGGCGCAGCCGGACGACCTCGTCGGCCAGGAGGCGGGCCTTGGCGTCGCGGGCCACCGCGGCGACGGACTGCGCCTTGCGCGCGACCTCGGCCTGCCGACCGAGCGGCTTCAGCTGCCGACGGATCTCCCCCGCGAGGTCGGACAACCGCGTCAGGTTCGTCTGCATGGCGTCGAGCTTGCGGAGCGTCTTCTCCTTGCGACGCCGGTGCTTGAGGATCCCGGCGGCCTCCTCGATGAAGCCGCGGCGGTCCTCCGGCGTGGCGTGCAGCACCTTGTCGAGCTGGCCCTGCCCGACGATCACGTGCATCTCGCGACCGAGCCCGGTGTCGCTCAGGAGTTCCTGCACGTCGAGCAGCCGGCAGTTCTCGCCGTTGATGGCGTACTCGCTGCCACCGTTCCGGAAGAGCGTGCGGGCGATCGTCACCTCGGAGTACTCGATCGGCAGCAGGCCGTCGGTGTTGTCGATGGTCAGGAGCACCTGCGCGCGACCGAGGGGACCGCGCGTCGAGGTGCCTGCGAAGATGACGTCCTCCATCTTGCCGCCGCGGAGCGTCTTCGCGCCCTGCTCCCCCATCACCCAGGCGAGGGCGTCCACCACGTTCGACTTGCCCGAGCCGTTCGGGCCGACGATGCAGGTGACGCCGGGCTCGAACGCGAACGTCGTCGGCTGCGCGAAGGACTTGAACCCCTTGATGGTCAGGCTCTTCAAGTACATGCGGGTCTCCGGGTGCTCGGTTGCGCGTCAGGCTAACGCCTGCGTCGGCGCGGAGCGGGTTGGCACACGGGGCACCGGTGGCTCGACCGGTTCATGAAGGCCTCGCGCACGATGGTCGTGCCGCAGCGCGGGCACGGCTTCCCCTGCTGCCCGTACACCGCGAGACGCTGCGAGAAGTACCCGGACTGCCCGTTCACGTTGACGTACTGCGCGTCGAAGCTCGTCCCGCCGTCCTCGAGGGCACGGGCGAGCACGGTGCGGACCTCGGCCAGGAGCCGGTGCAGGTCGGCCCGCGGCAGGCGGTCGGCCGGACGGTCGAAGTGCAGCTGCGCGGCCCAGAGCGACTCGTCGGCGTAGATGTTGCCGATGCCGCTCACCACGCCCTGGTCGAGCAGGACGCGCTTGATGCCGCTGGAACGCTTCCGCGCCATCGCGACGAAGCGGTCGTCGTCGAACGCCGGGTCGAGCGGGTCACGGGCGATGTGCGACACCTGGGTCGGGATGCTCCTCCGCCACGGCGCGTCGGGGTCGTGGGCGTCGACCGCACCGGCGGACCCGGCCGGGGCCCCGTCGACGGTCGGCACCATCGCGTCGATCGCCATCGACCCGAAGGTCCGCTGATCGACGAACTCCAGCGCGACCGGCTGCTCGGGACGGCCGTCTCGGTCGGTCCCCGTCGGTTGCACGTCGATCAGGATGCGGCGGTGCTTCGCGGCCGGTCGGTCGCGGCCGAGCAGGACCTGACCGGACATCCCCAGGTGGGTGACGAGTGCCTCGGGTCGGTCGCCGTCGCGCTCGGGGACGAGGGGGAACCACATGAACTTGCCACGGCGCACGGCCGCGGCGATCGTGCGGTCGGTCAGGCGTTCGGCGAAGTCCTCGGCCGGGCCGTCGTGCCGGGTGAGTGCGCGGTCGTCGACCACGTCGACGTGCAGCACGCGGGCACCGCTGACGGCGGGTTCGAGGCCGGCACGGACCACCTCGACCTCGGGGAGTTCGGGCACGCGGTCAGGCCGCCCGGCCGGAGAGCCGCGTCCACGCCTCGAGCGCGGCGGCCATCTCGGCGGTCTTCTTGCTGGTGCCGGACCCCGTCGACACGTCCTCGCCCTGCAGCACGACCGTCGCGTGGAAGGTCTTGTCGTGGTCGGGGCCCTCTTCGGTCACCCGGTAGGCCGGGTTGCCGAGGGACAGGCTCGCGGCGAGCTCCTGCAGGCTCGTCTTCGGGTCCATGGCGGCGCCGAAGCGGTCCGGGTCGACGAGCAGCGGCTCGACCAGTCGCAGCACCAGGTCCGTGGCGGCGTCGGGACCGGCGGACAGGAACGTCGCACCGATGACGGCCTCGACCGTGTCGGCCAGGATCGACGCCTTGCCCCGGCCGCCGGTCTGCTCCTCGCCCTTGCCGAGGCGCAGGTAGGAGCCGAGCCCGATCATGCGGGCGATCTCGGCCAGGGCGACCGTCGAGACGAGGCTGGCGCGCCGCTTGGCGAGCTCACCTTCGTCGAGGTCGGGGAACGACCGGAAGAGCTTCACGGTCACGGCCTGGCCGAGGATGGAGTCCCCGAGGAACTCGAGGCGCTCGTTGTGCTTGATGCCCCCGTGCTCGTACGCGTACGAGCGGTGCGTGAGGGCGAGCTGGAGCAGCTCGGCGTCGATCTGGACGTCGAGGATGCCCTGCAGACGAACGACGTCCGGCCCCACGGGGCGGGACCCCGTGGCGCCGGACGTCGCTGTCATGTGGTCCGGTCCGATCAGACGTCGGCGACCTTGCGGCCCTTGTACTCCATGTACAGGGCGGTGCCGGCCGAGTCCTCGACGACCTTCGCGCGGTGCGGGAGGCTGTAGGTGACCTTGCCGTTCTCGATCGTCTTCACGAGCTGGACCGGCGCGGCCTTCCACTGCGAACGACGGGCGTGCGTGTTGGCACGGGACTGCTTGCGCTTGGGAACGGCCATGGTGGTTCTCTTTCGGTTGGTCGGTGGTCAGGGTCGAGGTGCGTCAGGCCGTGCGGCCGTCGCCCTCGGGGCTCTGGGTGGGGGTGCTGTCGTCGGCATCGGTGCTGTCGGCGTCGGTGCTGTCCGCGTCGGCGCCCCGGAAGCCGCTCAGCGCGGCCCAACGCGGGTCGACGACCTCGCGCGGGGTGACCTCGCCGAGGTCGGCCAGCCGCTCACCCGTGACGGGGTCGAGGCCGGGGCAGTCCGGCCGGCAGACCGGCTGGAACGGCAGCGCCAGCACTACCGCATCTCGAACGACCGGTTCACAATCCACGTGGTCATCGTGAACGAAGAAGTCGAAATCCTCCGAGACATCGTACGCGAACAGCTCGGCGAAGTCGACTTCGACCGGTTCGCTGATGTCGATGAGGCAGCGCGAGCACTCCCCCGTGGCCTCGGCCGAGGCGTGTCCGGAGACCAGGACACCCTCGTGCAGGCCCTCGAGCTTCACGTCGAGCTGCAGCGTGGCGCCCTCGCGCACGGCGATGACGCCGGCACCCATCGCGTCCGGCACCTCGACGTCGAGCGAGTGCTCGCGCATCTCGCCCGGCCGGTGCGCGAGGTCGCGCACGCGCAGGGCGAAGGGGCTGTTCACGGGGGAAGACACGATCGACGAGTCTACCGCGATCTCCTGCGGACGTCGAGGACGCCCGGGACGCGGCGTGTCAGCGCCCGAGGTGCTCGGCCAGCGCGTCCGCGACGACGACGGGCACGTAGGGCGTCACGTCGCCCCCGAGCGTCGCGACCTGGCGGATGAGGGAGCTCGACACGTGCGCCCGCGACGCCTCGGGCAGCAGGAAGACCGTCTCGACGTCGGCCAGGTGCCGGTTCATGATGGCCATCGGTGTCTCGTACGCGACGTCCTCGCCCGAGCGCACACCCTTCACGAGCACACCCGCACCCACCTGTCGGCAGTAGTCGACCAGCAGGCCGGAGGTCCACTCCCCGACCCGGACGCTGTCCGGTGCCCCGGTCTCGACGAGGGACTGCTCGATCAACCGCACCCGGTCGGCGGCGGCGAACATCGCGGGCTGCTTGTCCGGGTTGTGCACGACGAGCACGTGCACCTCGTCGAACAGCCGCGCGGCACGCCCGATGACGTCGAGGTGCCCGAGGGTCACTGGGTCGAAGGAGCCGGGGACGACGGCGATCTGGGCCATGTCCGTCACGCTACCGGCCGACGGCGTCAGTTCTTCCCGAGGAACGCGGCGTCGGACTCGTCGAGCCGCCGTGCCAGGGCTTCGCGCAGGGCGGGGTGCTCCCGCAGCTCGGGGTCGGGCTCGAGCACGCGTTCGGCCTCGCCGCGTGCGTCGACGATGAGGTCGGCGTGCTCGACGACGCGGAGCAGGTTCAGCGACGACCGGCCGCCGGACTGCCGCTCGCCGAGCACGTCGCCCTCGCGCCGGAGCTCCAGGTCGACGCGGGCGAGCTCGAAGCCGTCGTCGGACGCCGCCACCGCGTCGACGCGCTCGCGTGCGGTCGTCTCGGCCTCGGCGGTCGTCACGAGCAGGCACACCCCGGCGTACTGCCCACGACCGATGCGACCGCGCAGCTGGTGGAGCTGGGAGACCCCGAAGCGGTCGGCGTCGAGCACCGCCATCATCGACGCGTTCGGCACGTCCACGCCGACCTCGATCACGGTCGTCGCGACGAGCACGTCGACGTCGCCGGCCGCGAAGGACGTCATGACGCGGTCCTTCTCGTCCGCGGTCATCCGCCCGTGCAGGACCTCGATCCGTCGGTCCTGCAGGACCGGCATGGCCCGCATCCGCTCGGCCGTCGCGAGCACCGTCGCCGGTGCGTGCTTCGGCGCGTCGTCCTCGGCGGGCTCGGGGCCGCCGTCGTCCTCGGCGTGGGCGTCGTCGATCGCCGGGCAGACCACGAAGGCCTGCCGCCCGTCGGCGAGCTCCTCGGCCATCCGGGTCCAGATGCGCCCCTCCCACCCGGGGTGCTCGGCCAGCCCGACGGCGAAGGTCTCGACCCCGGCACGGCCAGACGGCAGCCCGGTGATGGTGGACACGTCGAGGTCGCCGAACACCGTCATCGCGACGGTGCGCGGGATCGGCGTCGCGGTGAGGACGAGCACGTGGGGTGGGGTCGCGCCCTTCGTCCGCAGCGCCTCGCGCTGCTCGACGCCGAACCGGTGCTGCTCGTCGACCACGACCAGACCGAGCTCCGCGAAGTCGACCCGGTCGCCCAGCAGCGCGTGCGTGCCGACGACGAGCCGTGAGCTGCCGGATGCCGCCGCGAGCAGTGCCCGGCGCCGTTCGTCGGTCGACTGCGAGCCCGTCAGGATGACCGGCCGGAGCTCGGCCGCCAGGTCGGGGCCGAGGAACTTGACGATCGACCGGAGGTGCTGCGCCGCGAGCACCTCGGTCGGGGCGATGAGGGCCGACTGCCCACCGGACTCGGCGACCGTCAGCATCGCCCGGATCGCGACCAGGGTCTTGCCGGAGCCCACCTCGCCCTGCACCAGCCGGTGCATCGGCCAGTCCCCCGCCAGGTCGTGCGCGATCTCGGCCCCCACCGCCTGCTGGTCGTCGGTCAGGGTGAACGGCAGCGAGGCGTCGAAACGCTCGAGGGTCCCGCCGGGCGCCGCCCGACGCGGGGTGGCAGCGGTCGCCCGGGCAGCGATGCGCCGCTGCACGAGGGCGGTCTGCAGCACGAATGCCTCGCGGTAGCGCAGCGCGTCCTGCGCGCGCTTGAAGTCGGCGACCTTCTCCGGACGGTGCAGGAGCTCCAGTGCTCGGCGGAACGGCACCAGGCCGAGTCGCGTTCGCGCGGGTGCCGGGATCGGGTCGGGCACGTCGGGCAGGGTGTCGAGGACGACGGCGATCGCCTTCGCGATCTGCCACGAGGTCAGCGACGCCGTCGCCGGGTAGATCGGGATGGGCTGCCGTGACCAGCGGATCGCCTCTTCGTCCTCGGGGTCCGCCGTCGCGCGGGGGTCGTCGCGGTCGAACAGCTCGTAGTCCGGGTGGGCGAGCTGCCGCGCACCCCGGTAGTCGCCGACCTTGCCGGCGAAGATCCCACGGGCACCGGGCACGAGGTCCTTCGTGCGCCACCCCTGGTTGAAGAAGGTGAGCGTGAGCAGGCCCTTGCCGTCACCGATCTTCGCTTCGAGGATCGAGCCGCGTCGAGCGCGCATGGTCCGTTCGCGCACGTCGATGACCTCGGCCACGATCGTGACCGACTCGCCGATCGCGAGCGAGTCGAGCGCGGTCAGGGCGCCGCGCTCCGCGTACCGCCGGGGTGCGTGCTCGAGGAACTCACCGACGGTGCGGTACCCGAAGGCCTTCTCGATCGCCTTCGCCGTCCGTCCGCCGAGGACCCCGCCCAGCCGGGCGTCGAGGGGCGCGGGGCCGAGGTCGGGCCGCACCGGCGGCGCCTCGGTGTCGGGGGTGTCGGAGGTGACCACGCGACCACGGTACCGGGCCGGTCCGACGCACCGCGCGCCTCCCGTCCGGCCTGTGGAAGCCGTGCACGCCGCTACGGTGGCTGCATGACCCGCATCATCGCCGGCGCCGCCGGTTCCACGACGCTCCGGGTGCCGAAGTCCGGCACCCGGCCGACGAGCGACCGCGTGCGCGAGGCCCTGTTCTCGTCGCTCGGCGCGCGCGGGCTCGTGGAGGGCACCTCGGTCGCGGACCTCTACGCGGGGACGGGCGCCCTGGGGCTCGAGGCGGCGTCCCGCGGGGCGGCGGAGGTCGTGCTCGTCGACCGCGCGTCCGCTGCCGCGCAGGCGTGCCGGGCGAACGCGAAGGCCGTGCAGCAGCGGGTGCCGGGGGTGCGGATCGACGTGCAGCCGCAGCCGGCGCTCGGCTACCTGCGGAGCACGGTGCGGACCTTCGACCTCGTCTTCGTCGACCCGCCGTACGAGGTCGCCGAGCAGGAGATCGCGGACGTGCTCGAAGCACTCGTGCCGCGCCTGACGGCGGGCGCGGTGGTCGTCGTCGAGCGGAGCAAGCGGTCGCCGGAGCCGACGTGGCCGGCCGGGTTGGAGCCCTTCAGCAAGCGCAGCTACGGCGAGACCGTGGCGTGGGAGGCCGTCACCCCGGCCTGACGCGGGGCGTGCGGACGCGGGCGGTCGGACGCGGGCGGCCGGGAGGCCCGGCGCGGCTCCGACGGTCAGCCCGCGGCGCCGTCCCAGTCGGCGTACGGGTCCCACCCGGTCGTCGGGACCGGCTCGCCTCCGCGCACCAGGTCCGCGCCGCCGCGGGCGACGACCGCGCCGATGCGCCGGAAGCCGCCCGGCAGCGCCACGCCGGGCGGGAAGGTGGCGAGCAGGCCGTGGTCCTCGCCGCCGTGCAGTGCGAGGTCGTCGGCGCCCGCGACACCGTCGGCATCGAGGTCGAGCGTCACCCGGCTGGCCCGGGCGAGCCGCCCGGCGTCGATCGCCAGCCCGTCGGACAGGTCGAGCATCGCGGTCGCCCCGGCCGTGGCCGCGAGCGGACCGTCGGCGATCGGCGGGACCGGGCGTCGCTGCCGGTCCACGTCGGGGTCGGTGTCCGCGCCGCTCGCGACGGTCGCCGACCGCGAGGGCTCTCCGTGCGCGTCGACGCCGTCGCGGAACAGCCGCGCGAGGCCACGAGCGGCGCGGCCGAGCTCCCCCGAGACCGCGAGGACGTCGCCGGGACGTGCACTCGAGCGGAGCACCGGCGCTCGCCCACCGAGGTCGCCGAACGCCGTCACCGAGACCGTGAACACGGCCGAGGTGGACAGGTCCCCGCCGACCACGCCGCAGCCCGGGGAGAGCGCGTCCACGGCAGCCCGCACCCCGTCCGCGAAGGACTCGAGCACCGCGACGGGAGTCTCCTGCGGCGCGGCCAGGGCGATCACGAGTCCGCTCGGCGTCGCGCCCATCGCTGCGACGTCGGACAGGTTCGTCGCTGCCGCCTTCCACCCGACGTCCGCCGGCGACGACCACGCCCACCGGAAGTCGGGCCCGTGCACCATCATGTCCGTCGTGACGACGAACCGGCCGTCCGGGGCCGCGACGACGGCGCAGTCGTCACCGGGACCGACGTCCGGTGCACCCGCCGGCAGTCGACGGACGATCCGGTCCAGCACGGCGAGCTCCCCCAGCTGTCCCACCGTCGGTCCGGTCCAGGCGTCGTCCATCTCGTCCACGTCCGCAACGGTAGCCTGGACGTCGATGGACACCGTGCGCCGACCCTTCCGCTGGACCGCGATCGCGGGTGTCGCCGTGGCACTCGCCGCCGGGCTGACCGGGTGCACGAACGCCGTGTCGATGGCACCCGCTCCGTCCGCCGACACCGCCGCGTGCGCAGCCGTGCAGGTCCGCCTCCCCACGACCGTCGGGAACGACCTGCCGTTGCGGAACACGAACGCGCAGTCGACGGCCGCGTGGGGCGACCCGGCCGCAGCGCTCTACCACTGCGGCGTCGCGGTGCCGACGGTGTCCGACCTGCCGTGCTTCAGCAAGGGCGGGGTCGACTGGATCCGCGACGACCGCGGGGCGCAGGTCGTCTACACGACCTTCGGCCGGTCCCCGGCGGTGCAGGTCGTCATCGACTCGACGAAGACCACCGACCAGGTCGTGCAGGACCTGTCCGACGTCGTGTCGACGCTGCCGGAGGACGGGCACCGCTGCCTCGACCCCGCGGACGTCCAGGGCTGACGACCGCGTGCGGTGCGCACGGCCAGCCGCACGCGACGCCGGACGTCAGCGGACGGCGACCCGTCCCAGCTCGATGAGCTCGGCGACGAGTTCGCCGTAGGACATCCCGGACGCCGCCCAGCAGCGCGGGTACATCGACAGCGGCGTGAACCCCGGCATGGTGTTGACCTCGTTCACGACGAAGCCGTCGTCGGTCAGGAAGCAGTCCACGCGCGCGAGACCCGCACCGCCGATCGCCTCGAACGCCCGTGCACCGATCGACCGGATCGCGTCGGTCTCGTCGGCGGTCAGGGGCGCGGGGCAGAGGAGCGCCTCGTCGCCGCCCAGGTACTTCGACGCGAAGTCGTAGAAGCCGTCCTCCGCCACGACGATCTCGCCCGGCAGGCTCGTGCGCGGGACACCGTCGCGGCCCTCGAGCACCGCGACCTCGACCTCGCGCCCGACGACGCGCGGTTCGACGATCACCTTCGCGTCGTGCTCGAACGCCAGGTCCATCGCGGCCGCGAGCTGCGACGGCTCGTCGACCCGGGACACGCCCATGCTCGACCCGGCGCGGGCGGGCTTCACGAAGAGCGGCCACCCGTGCACCGCGACGGCCTCGGCGACGCCGTCGGGGTCGGCCGACCACTGCCGGCGGAGCACCGTCGTCCAGGGCGCGACCCGCAGCCCGGCGTGCTCCAGCACGGCCTTCGCGGTGTGCTTGTCCATCGCCAGGGCGCTCGCGAGGACGCCGTCGCCGACGTACGGCAGCCCGGCGACCTCGAGGAGCCCCTGGACCGTGCCGTCCTCACCGAACGGACCGTGCAGGATCGGGAACGCCACGTCGACCGCGATCGTCGTGACCGAGCCGTCCGGGTGCGACACGACCAGCTCGTTCGTGGCCGGCGACGTGGGGAACGCCACACGGGTGCCGTTGTCCGGCACGACGGGGAGCGCACCGTCCCGGAGCGCCCACTGCGCCGGGTCGTCGGACTGCAGGGTGAAGGCGCCCTCCTTCGTGATGCCGATCGGCACGACCGCGTAGACCGAGCGATCGACGACGTCCATGATCCCGCCGGCGGTCACGCAGCTGATCTCGTGCTCGCTGGACCGGCCGCCGAACAGCACGGCGACGGTCGTGGGAGCGGGAGCGATCGTGGGCATGGCAGTCCCCTTGATGGTCGGGACCGGACCGGTCACT
Source organism: Curtobacterium sp. MR_MD2014 (assembly GCF_000772085.1). NCBI lineage: Bacteria > Bacillati > Actinomycetota > Actinomycetes > Micrococcales > Microbacteriaceae > Curtobacterium > Curtobacterium sp. MR_MD2014. The sequence goes on from NZ_CP009755.1 coordinate 2,125,415, forward strand.
CGCCCTGCGGCTCGTCGGTCTCGGTGAGGTGCGGCGCGATGTTGCGCGGGTCGAGCCTACCGGCGAGGACCTCGGCCACCTGGCCGACGATGGGCATGTCGACGCCGTTCGCCGCCGCCAGTTCGAGGATCGGGGCCACCGATGCCAGGCCCTCCGCGGTCTGGTTCATCTGGCGCACGACCTCGTCGAAGCGGTACCCCTGACCGAGCAGGCGGCCGGCCGTGTTGTTCCGCGACAGCGGGGACTGGCAGGTCGCGATCAGGTCGCCGAGGCCGGCGAGCCCGGACAGGGTCGACGGCTGCGCACCGAGCGACACCGCGAAGTCGGTCATCTCGGCGAGCCCGCGTGTGATGATCGACGCCTTGGTGTTCTCGCCGTAGCCGACGCCGTCGACGATGCCGATCGCGACCGCGATGAGGTTCTTCAGCACGCCGCCGAACTCCGTGCCGATGACGTCGGTGTTCGTGAACGAGCGGAAGTACGGGTTCGTGGCGACCGCGGCCACCGCGGTCGCCGTCTCGAGCGACGTCGACGACACGACCGCGGCGGTCGGCTGCCGACGGGCGATCTCGAGCGCCAGGTTCGGTCCGCTCGCGACCGCGATCCGGTCGCGGTCGATGCCGAGACCCTCGTGCAGGACCTCGCTCATCCGCAGGCCCGTGGCCTTCTCGACGCCCTTCATCAGGCTCACGACGGGGACGCCCTCGGGCAGCAGCGGCGCGATCGCGGACAGGTTCGACCGGAGCGTCTGCGACGGCACCGACACGTACACCTGCTCGGCGCCGTCGAGCACCGCGGACAGCGACGTCGACGCGGTCAGCGTGCGCGGCAGGTTGATGCCCGGCAGGTAGTCGGAGTTCCGCTTCGTCTCGGTGATCTCCCGTGCGACCTCGGGCCGACGTGCCCAGACGACGGTGTCGGCACCGCCCTCGGCCAGCACCTTCGCGAAGGTGGTCCCCCAGCTGCCCGCACCGATGACGGCGACGCGCGGCTTGTCGGTGGACTGCATGACCACGCGGATGGCTGCGGTGTCGACGGCGCCTGGGGCTGCCACGGCGGGGTCCGGGTGGTCGTCGTGCGGGCGCAGGCCCGAGCGGTCGTCAGTCAAACTTCCCGGTCTCCTTCTGGTCGTTGGCGGCCGGGTCCCACCGGGTCGCCGGTGCCTGCTCGCCACGGAGCTCCTCGAGCAGCTCGGTGATCCGGCGCATGAGCAGGTCGGTCGCCGCCAGCAGGGTCTTCTGGTCGAGCGGCTTCCCGCGGTACGCCGACAGGTCGACCGGGTCGCCGACGATCACGTCGACGCGCGACGGCGGGAACAGCCGGAGCTTCTTCGCGTACCGGCCCATGATCCGCTGCGTGCCCCAGTGGGCCATCGGGATGAGCGGGACGTCGTTCTCGAGCGCGATCCGCACCGCGCCGGTCTTGCCGCGCATGGGCCACAGGTCGGGGTCACGGGTGAGCGTGCCCTCGGGGTAGACGATGATCGCTCCACCCTGCTCGATGACGGACCTGCCGCCGCCGAGCGGGTCGTTCAGGCGCGTGCGGCCGGAACGCTCGACCGGGATCTGCCCCATGCCGGCCATGAGCTTGCCGACGACCGGCACCCGGAAGATCGACGCCTTCGCGAGGAACCGCGGCGCACGGCGGGACAGCCAGACGGCGGTGCCGACCACGAGCGGGTCGATGTTCGTGAAGTGGTTCGGGGCCAGCACGAAGGCGCCGCCCTCCGGCAGGCGCTTCGGTCCGTGCCAGTGGTAGCGGGCGGTGAACCGGAAGACCGGGATCACCACGGACGCCGTGATGCGGAAGGCGGTGTTCAGCTCGCCGCGCCGCCACCGGCGCCCCGGGTTCGGGAGGCCCGTGGTGACGTCGGAGGCGGACGCACGCCGTGCCTCCAGGCCGTCACCCGCGCCGCTCGCCGTGCCGTCGCCGCCCGTCGTGCCCTCCACGCGCCTAGCCCGCGAAGTCGAAGTCGGCGCCGAGCTTGCGCAGCTTCGGGATGAAGTGCTCGTACCCGCGGCTGATGATGCCGACGTTCGTGATGTGCGACTCGCCCTCGGCCGTCAGGGCCGCGATGAGGTGGCTGAAGCCGCCGCGCAGGTCGGGGACGCGGACGTTCGCGGCGTGCAGCGTCGTCGGGCCGGTGATGACCGCGGCCTGCTCGAACGGGCGGCGGGCGACACGGCGGTCGTGCCCGGGCAGCCCCTCCTTGTGCACGACGATGTCGGCACCCATCTCGTTCAGGGCGTCGGTGAAGCCGAAGCGGTTCTCGTACACGGTCTCGTGCACGATGCTCGTGCCCTCGGCCTGGGTCAGCGCGACGACGAGCGGCTGCTGCCAGTCCGTCATGAAGCCGGGGTGGACGTCGGTCTCGACGACGACCGGGCGCAGGGTCTCGCGCTCGCGGTAGAAGCGGATGCCGTCCTCCTGGATGTCGAACCCGCCACCCACCTTGCGGAAGACGTTGAGGAACGTCATGAGGTCCTGCTGGTCGGCACCCTCGACGAAGATGTCGCCGTTGGTGGCGAGCGCGGCGGAGGCCCAGCTCGCGGCCTCGTTGCGGTCGTTGATCGCGCGGTGCGTGTACCCGCGCAGCGACTCGACGCCCTCGATGAAGATCGTGCGGCTCGGCTCGACCGTGACGATCGCGCCCATCTTCTGCAGGATCGCGATGAGGTCCATGATCTCGGGCTCGATCGCCGCGTTGCGGAGCTCGGTGACGCCCTCGGCCAGGACCGACGAGAGCAGGACCTGCTCGGTCGCCCCGACGCTCGGGTACGGCAGTTCGATCTTCGCACCCTTGAGACCGTCCGGGGCCGTGAGGTGGATGCCGTTGAGCTGCTTGTCGACCACGGCACCCATCGCGCGCAGGGCGTCGAGGTGGAAGTCGATCGGACGGTCGCCGATGCGGCAGCCGCCGAGGTCGGGGATGAAGGCCTCGCCGAGCTTGTGCAGCAGCGGACCGCAGAACAGGATCGGGATGCGGCTCGAGCCGGCGTGGGCGTCGATCTCGGCGAAGTGCGCCGACTCGACGTTCGCCGGGTCGAGGATGAGCTCGCCTCGTGCAGGGTCCGTGATCCGCACACCGTGCACCTCGAGCAGGCCGCGGACGACCTTCACGTCGGAGATGTCCGGCACGTCCTTGAGGATCGACGGGGTGTCGCCGAGCAGCGAGGCGACCATCGCCTTGGTCGCGAGGTTCTTCGCGCCGCGGACCTCGATGCGCCCCACGAGCGGCTTGCCGCCCCGGATGACGATCTCGTCCGACTTGAGGCCGACGCGGGCCCCTGCTGCTGCTGCGTCCTGTACGAGGGAGTTCACTACTTCACCGGCAATGTCTTCGGCCGCCATCGGGAGCGGCGGGATTCGAACTCCGTGATCGAGGACTCGTCACGGAGGGTGAGCCCGATGTCGTCGAGCCCTTCCATCAACCGCCAACGAGTGTAGGCGTCGATCTCGAAGGGCACGTCCACCGCGCCGAGCGACACGCGCTGCGCGACCAGGTCGACGGTCGCCTCGATGCCCGGGTTCGCCGCGATCTCGGCCCAGAGTGCCTCGACTTCCGGTTCGGTCACGATCGCGGTGACCAGACCCTGCTTGCCCGCGTTGCCCTTGAAGATGTCCGCGAAACGACTCGACACCACCACGCGGAAGCCGAAGTCGCGGAGCGCCCAGACCGCGTGCTCGCGGCTCGACCCGGTCCCGAAGTCCGGGCCGGCGACCAGCACCTGCGCCCCCTGGTAGACGGGCTGGTTCAGCACGAAGTCGGGGTCCTGGCGCCACCCGGCGAACAGGGCGTCCTCGAAGCCGGTCTTCGTGACGCGCTTGAGGTAGACCGCGGGGATGATCTGGTCGGTGTCGACGTTCGAGCGCTGCAGCGGCGCGGCGATCCCGGTGACGGTGGTGATCTTGTCCATCAGTTGGCTCCTTCAGCGGTCGCTGCCGTCGCGGCGGTGTCGTCGGTGACCGTCGCGATCGCGTCGTCGGTCTCCAGGTCCCACGGGCTCGACAGCGTGCCCCGGACCGCGGTGGCGGCGGCGACGAGCGGCGAGACCAGGTGCGTGCGGCCGCCCTTGCCCTGCCGCCCCTCGAAGTTGCGGTTCGAGGTGCTCGCGCACCGCTCCCCCGGTGCGAGCTGGTCGGGGTTCATGCCGAGGCACATCGAGCAGCCGGCGAACCGCCACTCCGCGCCGAAGTCGGTGAACACCTTGTCCAGCCCCTCGGCCTCGGCCTCGAGCCGGACCCGGGCGGACCCCGGCACGACCATGACCCGCACGCCGTCCGCCTTCTTCCGTCCCCGGATGACCGACGCGAAGGCCCGGAGGTCCTCGATGCGCGAGTTCGTGCAGGACCCCATGAAGACCGCGTCGACCGCGATGTCCTTCATCGGTGTGCCGGCCTCGAGGTCCATGTACTCGAGCGCACGCTGCGCGGCGGCCTGGTCGTTCGGGTCGCTGTAGCCCGCGGGGTCCGGGACCGTCTCGGACAGCGACACGCCCTGGCCGGGGTTCGTGCCCCACGTGACGAAGGGCTCGAGCTCGTCCGCGTCGATGAAGACCTCGGCGTCGAAGACGGCGTCGTCGTCGGTCGCCAGCGTGTCCCAGTACGCGACGGCGTCGTCCCAGTCCTGACCGGTCGGTGCGTGATCGCGGCCCTGCACGTAGTCGTAGGTGGTCTGGTCGGGGGCGACCATGCCGGCGCGGGCACCGGCCTCGATCGACATGTTGCAGATCGTCATGCGCCCCTCCACCGAGAGCGAGCGGATCGCCGAGCCGCGGTACTCCAGCACGTAGCCCTGCCCGCCGCCGGTGCCGATCTTCGCGATCACGGCGAGGATGATGTCCTTCGCCGTGACGCCGGGGCGCAGGGTGCCCTCGACCGTGATCGCCATCGTCCTGAACGGCTTCAGCGGCAGGGTCTGGGTGGCGAGGACGTGCTCGACCTCGCTCGTGCCGATGCCGAACGCCATCGCGCCGAACGCACCGTGGGTCGACGTGTGCGAATCGCCGCACACGACGGTGATGCCGGGCATCGTCAGGCCGAGCTGCGGGCCGACCACGTGGACGATGCCCTGCTCCTTGTCGCCGAGCGAGTGCAGACGGACGCCGAACTCCTCGCAGTTGCGACGCAGGGTCTCGATCTGCGTGCGGCTCGTCGGGTCGGCGATGGGCCGGTCGATCGCGAGGGTCGGGGTGTTGTGGTCCTCGGTCGCGATGGTCAGGTCGAGGCGACGCACCGGGCGGCCGGCCTGGCGGAGGCCGTCGAAGGCCTGCGGGCTCGTGACCTCGTGCACGAGGTGGAGGTCGATGTAGAGGAGGTCCGGGCTCCCGTCCTCGCCCTTGACCACGACGTGGTCGTCCCACACCTTCTCGGCGAGCGTCTTTCCCATCGGCCCGGCCCTTCCTCATCGACGTTGCGGTACCGCTCTCGCGGCTCGGTCCGGCGAGTCTAGCAGGTTGGTATACCAACGCGGGCCGGGACGGACGGGAGGCGCGGTGCGGCGCCGCCACGCGCCTCCCGTCCGGCCGTGGTGCGGTCCGGACGAGGCGACCCGCGTCGGCGACACCCGTCGCGGTGGGAAGATGGTGACGACATGACGACGCCTGCGCACTCGACCCGGACCACCAACCTCGAGGGCGCAGCCCGCGCCGCGATCGCGGGCGGCGCACCGCTCGCGCTGCTCATCGCCCTGGGGATGCCGGGCTACGCGGCGTTCGCGATGTTCGCCGGCTTCACGGCGATCTTCGGCGCGACCGAGCCGTACCGCCAGCGTGCCGTCACGACCGGCGTCGCCGGTGCGCTCCAGGCGGCGTGCATGCTCGCGGGCATCGGCGTCGCGTTGCTCGGGCACCCGCTGTGGCTGCAGGCGGTCGGGCTCGTGGTGGTGCTCGTCGTCGCCGTGTGCACGCTCACGGCGCTGCAGACGATCCCCGCGCAACCGATCTTCCCGGTCTTCGCGTTCGTCGTCTCCTCGCTCGTCCCGCTGCGGCCCGCCGACCTGCCGACGGTCCTGCTGATCATCGTCGGCTCGGTCGCGTGGGCGTGGCTCGTGGCGATGTCGGGCGCGGTGCTCCGTCGACTCCTGCACCCGCGGGCGCCGCACCGCTTCCGGCCGCTGGCGGCACGCAAGCACCGCACGCTCGACGTCCTGCGCACGCCGGCGCTGCGGGAGACCGTCGCCCTCAACGTCGTCGGGTCCGTCGTGGCCGGAGCGGTCGCCGTCACGATCCCCGGGCTCGGACACCCGTACTGGGCGGTGATCGCTGTGGTGTCGACGCTGCCCGCGCTCCGGCAGCGGCACACGCTGCGTCGCGCCTGGCAGCGGGTGGTCGGCACCGTCGGGGGCACGGTCGTGGCCGTGGGGATCCTGCTGCTCGAGCCGAGCGTCTGGTGGATCGTCGTGATCGCCGTCGTCGGGCAGTTCTTCGCGGAGATCTTCGTCGCGCGGCACTACGCCGTGACCCTGCTGTTCCTCACGCCGCTCGCGCTCGCCGTGTCGTGGCTGAGCCTGCCCGAGGCGCCGGAGCTCCTCGCGCTCGACCGCATCGCGCAGACGCTGCTCGGTGCGCTCGTGAGCGTCGCGCTCCTGGTGGTCGGGCGGTTCGTCGAGCGTCGACGAGGCCGGCCGCTCGGCGCGACGAGCGCGATCCGCACCGTCTGACGCGGCGTCGGCGCGGCGCCGACGCGGCGCGGCGCCGACGCGGCGCGCCGGTGCCGCGCAGCGCCGGTGCCGCGCGCCCTGTCGCGCGCACAGCCGCGAGCACGTCGCGCCGCGGGAACACGTGGCGCGACGTGCCCCGGGTCGTGCGGGAGCAGGACGCACCAGCGAGCGCGCGCCGGACGGGAGGCGCGTGGTCAGCCCGCACCGCGCCTCCCGACCGCAACCGGGTCGCCTGTCACGCGCACAGCCGCGAGCACGTCGCGCCGCGGGAACACGTGGCGCGACGTGCCCCGGGTCGTGCGGGCGCAGGACGCGCAAGCGGGCGCGCGTCAGTCGCGCGGGGCGACGTTCCAGGAGTCGATGACGGGGCGGCCGTGCTCGTAGCCGAGCGAGCTCACGGTGGCGGTGCCGAGCTTGAGCACGGCTCCGTCCTGCGGCGCGAGGCGGATCCAGGCGGCACCGAGCGCGCGGAGCACGTGTCCGTGCGCGACCACGATCGCGTCGTCGCCCTCGGCGAGGACCGGACGGACGCGGTTCAGGACCCGCTCGACGCGGACCCGGACCTCGGCGGCGTTCTCCCCCGGGGTGTCGCCGGCAGGGACCCCGTCGGTCCAGAGGTCCCACGGGCCGTGCCGCTTGACCTTGATCTGCGGGGTGGTCAGGCCCTCGTACGCGCCGTAGTCCCACTCGTACAGGTCCTCGTCGAGCTCGGGGTCGACGCCGACGAGCGCAGCGGTGTCCCGCGCGCGCTGCAGCGGGCTCGAGAGCGCGAGCGCGAAGGTGCGGTCGGCGAGGTACCGGCCGGCGCGCTTCGCCTGCTCGATGCCCTCGTCGGTGAGCGGGATGTCGGTGCGGCCGGTGTGCTGACCGCTCTTCGACCACTCCGTCTCTCCGTGGCGGACGAGGACGAGTTCGCCGGGGCGTTCCGAGGTCATGTGTTCCTTCCGATGAGCAGGCCGAGCGCGGCTGCGCCGACCGAGACGACGAGCATCCCGAGGCCGTTCAGGACGGCGGTCCGGGTCTTGCCGGATCGGAGGAGCTGCACGGTCTCGACGCTCGCCGTCGAGAACGTCGTGTACCCGCCCATCATGCCCGTCCCGAGCACGGCGACCACCGAGGGGCCGAGGGCGCCGGTCTCCCCGAGCCCGGTGACGAGCCCGAGCACGAGCGATCCCGTGACGTTGATGACGAGCGTGCCGAGCGGGAAGCGTCCGAGCGCGGTGCCGTCCACCCGGGCCTTGACGGTGCCGTCGAGCCAGCAGCGCAGCGCAGCGCCGACCCCGCCGCCGAGGGAGACCAGCAGGAGTCCGAGCACGGTCACCGGGCACCCCCGCTCCGAGCGCCCCGGGAGCGCCGAGCGCCGGCGACCCACGCTCCCGCTGCCGCGGCGGCCAGCCCGAGCACCACCGACAGCAGCGCGTACCCGGCGCCGGCGCCCCACCGCCCGACGTCGAGCAGCCGGGCGGTGTCGTCGGCGAGGGTCGAGTAGGTCGTGAAACCACCGAGGACGCCCGTGCCGACGAACAGCCGGAGCGCCCGACGTCGGCCGAGGTCCGGACCCGCGTGCGCGAGTGCCTCCAGGAGCACCCCGAGGCAGAACGCTCCGACGACGTTGATGCCGAGGATCGTCCAGCTGATGCCGTCCACCGCGGGGAACGCTGCGGCGAGCGCAGCCCGCACGCCGGTGCCGATCGCACCGCCGAGCGCGACGAGTCCGAGGTACCGCCAGCGACGGTGCGGGGGCCGGTCGGTCGTGCGGGTGTCCACGGACGTCAGTCCACCAGGGCGGCCACGCCCTCGACCTCGACGAGCTGGTCGTCGTAGCCGAGGACGGTCACCCCCGTCAGCGTGCTGGGCACGTCGTGGTCCCCCATCGCGGCCCGGACGACCTCCCACGCGGCGACGAGGTCGGCCCGGTCGGACGACGCCACGAGCACGCGGGTGTGCAGGAGGTCGCCGAGTCCGGCGCCGGCCGCGGCGAGCGCCGTCTCGAGGTTGGCCATGCACCGAGCGGCCTGGGCACGGTGGTCCCCCACGGCGACGGTGCGACCCTGCTCGTCGAGCGGGCAGGCCCCGGCGAGGAACACCAGTCGGGCACCGGCAGGCGCGGTGGCGGCGTACGCGTACTCCGCCACGGAGCTGAGTCGGTCGGAGCGGATGAGCTGCACGGCGCTGGTCACCCTGCCAGCCTGCCACGACCGGACCCGCGGGAGCGTGCCCGCCGCCCGCGGGACCGGCCCGGAGCCGCCCGTGTGAGCGGACCCTCAGCGTGCGACGGGGTTCGCCGTGCGACCCGCCCGGATGAGCGAGTCGGTCTGCGCCGACAGGTCGACCATCTGCAGGGTGTTCCGCAGCTGCAGCCGGTTCAGGCACGAGTGCTCGAAGTCCGGCACGCGGAGGTCGATCGGCCGCGCCCGTCCCGCCGCGGCGTCGTCCACGCAGGAGCCGACGAGCCGCCAGAAGACGCGGCTCGGCAGGACTCCGTCGTCGTCGAGGATCGCCGCGAGGTACCGGAGCACCCCGTCGAACACGTCGGTGAAGACGCCGAGCGCCGCCTCGTCGTCGTCCACGGGGTGCACGATCCGCTCGATCCCGGCGGGCACCGGGACGTCCCCGACGACCACGACCTCCTCCCCGATGTCCTTCATGAACACGCGGGACACCGCACCGTCGCGCAGCACGAGCACGAGGTTCTCGCCGTGCGGCATGAACAGCAGCTGGTGCTCGGTGAGGCAGTGCACGACGGGGCGGAGGTACGCGTGAAGGTACCGCTCGACCCACGACGCGGCGTCGAGCCCCGACTCCGCGACGAGCGCAGCAGCCACCGACCGACCCCTCGCGTCCCGGTGGAGCAGCGCCGCCATGGTGATCGGCCGCTCCCCCGGCAGCAGGCGCGGCACCGGGCTCTCCCGCCAGAGCGCCGCGAGCATCTTCCGCTGCGGTGCACCCTGCTGCGCGGACACGGCCCCGATCCGGTGCCAGACGTCCCCCGTGTACCCGATCGCCGCGTGCTCGCGGAGCACCCCGAAGCCGGCGTCGGCCAGGACCGGATCGGACCCCACGAGGTCGGCCACCCAGTCGTTCACCGCGGGCGCGGTCCGCATGTACGCCGGTGACATCCCCCGCAGGAAGCCCATGTTCTGCACGGCGAGCGCCGTCTTCACGTACGACCGCTCCGGCCGGGAACGGTTGAACGCGGTGCGGATCGACTGCTGCGGCTGGTGGTCGTCCGGCCCCTCGCCGAGGTCGACGAGGTCCTGCCGCCCGAGGTCCGGGGCGAACGTCACCGCGATCCGGTGCTGCCACTGCCAGGGGTGCACCGGGAACCACGTGTACTCCGCGGGGTCGAGCCCGCGTCGGTCGAGCACCTCGTGGAAGCGCGCGACCGTCGACGCGTCGAGCTCGGCGTCCCAGTGATGGTGCTCGGACCGGTCCGCGGCGAGCGCCAGGTGCGTGTGCTCACGACGGGCTGCGAGCCACCGGTACCGGAAGCGCCCGCCGGACTCGGGGGCGAACGCGCGGTACTCGTCGAGCCCGAACCCGATCCGCCCGTTCGCGGCGACGAACGCCGGGTGCCCCTCGGTCATCGCGGCCTCGGCGTCCTGGAACCCCGCGACCACGTCGCCGTCCGACCGGCCGCGGGCGAGCTGCGCGGCGGAGGGGCCGCCGCGCCGGTGCTTCGCCGCGGCGCTGGCGAGCGTCGAGGCGATCTCCTCCAGGTACGTCCCGAGGAGGGCGTCGGGGATCCCGAGCTGCTCGTGCAGCGCGAGCACGAGGTCCTGTGCATCGAGCGGCGCCGGGACGCCCGCGCGGCTGCGGGTGAGCGAGGCCTCGTCGACGACCCAGTGCTCGAGCGTGTGCACCCGCGCGCGGAAGCGGTAGGTCGAGTCCCCGGCGTCGAGCACCCAGCCCGCACCGTCGGGCCGTGGGGCGACCAACCGTTCGTGCGTGAACTCCGCGATCGCCTTGGCGACGAGGTGCCGCTCGGCCGGCTCGAGGTGCTCCGGCCGCAGGTGCGCGGCGGGTCCGTCGTCGTCGGGCGTGCCGATCCGGCCGGTGTCCAGGACCGACAGCAGCGCGCGCTTGCCGTCGACGTCGACCTCGCGCAGGACACGGAACCCGACCTCGGCGTTCTTCCGCTGCACCGCCGTGTTGCGCACGTCCGGCTCGACGACGACCCGCTGCGCGCCGAGGGCGTCGCGGCAGTGCTCGACCACCGCTCGCATCACGGCACGTGTCAGCCCGTGGACACGTCCCTCGTCGGGCGGCGGAGCGACGAGCAGGTGCATGCCGACGTCGCCCGGTTCCGCGTCCCACACGTCGGTGAGCAGCACGGCCGCCGGGTCGTAGGTCTCCGCGTACGCGACGGGCTCGCCCTCCCACCGGAGCACCCACCCCGCCTGCGCCGGGTCCTCCTGCACCGAACGGAGGTACGTGCGGACCGCGTCGGTGTCGTGGTCGGACATCGCCCACCACGAGGACGCCGGGGCGGCGAGCCACGCCTGCACGACGGCGGCGTCGCGGTCCGGGACCACCGGGTGGACGGACGGGAGGCCCGTGGTCGCGTCCGCCCGTGCGGCGACGGTCGCCAGGGCGCTCACGACGCGGCCCCGGCGGTCGCGGTCCGACGGGCTGCCGCGGCTGCGGCGCTCGCCGGGGCGTCGGCGACGGGACCGGCCGCAGCGTCCGGCCCGGTGCCGGCCGCAGCGGCCGCTCCGGTGTCGGCAGCAGCGTCCGGAACCGGCCGTCCACCGGGCAGGCCGAACTCCTGGAAGGCGATCCGCTCCTCCAGGCCGTACACGGACCGCCCCGTGACGGAGCGGATGATCGAGGCGTTCCGCCACGCCCCCATCCCGAGGTCGGGGGCGGTCAGACCGTGCGTGTGCTCCTCGGCGTTCTGCACCCAGATCCGTCCGCCGAGGGTGTCGACGTGCAGGTCGCGTGCGACGGCGAACCGACCGCGGTCGTCACGGCGGACGAGGTGCTCGACCGGGGCGAGGAAGTCCGGGTCCCGCGGTCGGTACCCGGTCGCGAGGACGAGCCGGGCTACCTCGTGCACCGCCTCGGTGCCGAGCTGCGCGTGTCGGAGGGTCAGTCGGAAGCGGTCCCGCTCGGGCAGCCACGCAGCCGCGACGACGCTGGTGTCGGTCCGGAGCGTCGTCGGGACCGGCCCGCGGGCGCTGATCCGGTAGAGCGTGTCGTAGACCTCGTCCACCAGGTCGGCGCTGATGCCCTTGTACAGCCCCCGCTGCTCGCGACCGAGCCGGTCTCGCACCTCGCCGGGCAGGGCGTGGAAGTGGTCGGTGTACTCCGGGCTCGTCATCTCGAGCGTGAGCTTGGTGTCCTCCATCGGGAAGAACCGGGGCGATCGGGTGATCCAGTCGAGGCGGTAACCGCCGTCGCGGATGCCCTCGAGCAGGTCGCGGTAGACCTCGGCCGCGGACTGCCCGCTCCCGACCACGGCGATCGAGTCGGCGCTCCGGAGCGCGTCACGCGCCGGCAGGTACCCCGCGGAGTGCACGACCGGTCCGTCGAGGTCGCGGAGCGCCTCGGGCACAGCGGGTTCCGTGCCGATCCCGAGCACGACGTGCCGGGCGACGTACCGCTCGGACCCGCTCGGGGTCTCGGCGTGCACGGTGAACAGGTCGGTGTCCTCGTCGTGCTCGACGGCGACGACCCGACGGCCCCAGCGCAGCGTGTCGAGCCGTTCGGCGGCCCAGCGGCAGTAGGCGTCGTACTCCACGCGCAGGGGGTGGAAGTCCTCGCGGATGAAGAAGGGGTAGAGCCGCCCGGTCTCCTTGAGCCAGGCGAGGAACGAGAACGGCGACGTCGGGTCCGCCATGGTCACGAGGTCGGCCAGGAACGGGACCTGGATGGTGGCGTCGTCGAGCATCATGCCGTGGTGCCAGGCGAAGCCGTCGGCCTGGTCGAGGAACACGGCGTCGAGGTCGTCGATCGGGTCGGTCAGGCAGGCGAGCCCGAGGTTGAACGGGCCGATCCCGATCCCGACCAGGTCGAGGACGCGGCCGGCACCGTCGCCGGTGTCGCTGGTCCTGGTGCTGGTGGCGCTGGTGCTGGTGGTGCTGGTGCTGGTGCTGGTGGTCACCGGGTTGCTCCCGTCGTCGTGCCGGCCGTGCTGGGGACGCCGCTGGCGTGCAGGCGCGCCGCGGTGTCGACCACGTGGTCGAGCGCCGCGACGACCTGCGTCGTGCTCGTGGTGGGGTTGAGCAGGGTGAGCTTGCTGCACGGACGGCCGTCGATCACGGTCTTCGCGACGAGTACCCGCCCCTCGGCGAGCAGGGCCGCGCGCAGCGGCGCGACGAGTGCGTCGGCCTCGGCGTCCGACACCCCGTCCGGCTGCCAGCGGAAGAGCACCGTGCTCAGCTGCGTCGGCGCGACGAGCACCAGGTTCGGGTGTGCCGCGACGTGCTCGTGCACCCGCTCCGTGACGTCGAGCACCGCGTCGAAGGCCCGTCCGATCGCCTCGGCGCCGCTCGCCCGGAGGGTCGCCCAGAGCTTGAGGGCGTCGAACCGTCGGGTGGTCTGCAGGGACTTGTCGACCTGGTTCGGCTCGTCGGCGTCCTCGGGGTTGAGGTAGTCCGCGTGCCACGAGGCCCGGCGGAGGTCCTCCGGGTCCCGCACGAGCAGCGCGCTCGACGACACCGGCTGGAAGAACGACTTGTGGAAGTCCGCGGTGACGCTCCGCGCTCGTCCGATGCCGGCGAGCAGGTGTCGGCGGGTCGGGGACACGAGCAGACCGCAGCCGTACGCGGCGTCGACGTGCAACCAGACGTCCTCGAGGTCGCAGACGTCGGCGATCGCCTCGAGCGGGTCGATGCAGCCGCGGTCGGTCGTGCCCGCGGTCGCGACGACGGCCGCGGGCGTCCGGCTCTCGCGCCGGGCGTCGGCGATCGCGTGGGCGAGGGCGTCCGGTCGCATCCGGCCCGCTGCGTCGGCGGCGACGTCGACCACGGCACGTTCCGGCAGGCCGAGCAGCATCGCGGACTTCCGGACGCTGAAGTGGCTCGACGCGGTGGCGAACACGACGAGGTCGTCGAGTGCCGGCGAGCGGTGCGCACGGTCTCCCGCGCGGAGCGGTGCGGTCGCGGCCTGGCGCGCCAGGAGCAGGGCGTGCAGGTTCGACTGGGTCCCACCCGAGGTGAAGACCCCGTCCCCCGTCGGGAAGCCGATCGCGTCCGTGACCCACCGGACCGTCCGACGTTCGATCTCGGTGCCGATCCGCGACTGGTCCCAGGTGTCGACCGACGGGTTGACCGCCGCGAGGACCGCCTCGGCAGCGACCGCGGGCACCGCCACCGGACAGTTGAGGTGCGCGAGGTACCCGGGGTCGTGGAACCAGACGGCCTCCGCGGTGAAGAGGTCGTCGACCTCGGCGACGGCGGCCTCCGCCGACCCGAGCGGTCGGTCGAGGTCGACCGCCGCGATCCGCTGTCGGAGGACGGCGGCGGGCGTGTCGGTGGTCGGCGCGGTGACGGCCGCGAGTCGGTCGGCGGTCCGGTCGACCGCGCCCCGGACGACCCTGCGGTACCGGTCGGAGCGGTCGGACGTGAGGAGTTCGAGCAATGGCGTGGAGCTGTTCACGTTAGGTAAGGCTAACCTCACTCCTCCGCGGAACGGAAGCCACACCCGGGGGAAGACCGGTCGTTCTGTCGCGCTCGGCCCGCCCCGGCCTGCCCCGGTACGCTCACCGGGTGACCTGCCCTCCGTCCGCCGCCGACGCCGACGCGGAAGCGACCGCCGACGCAGTCGCGACGGTCGACGCAGTCGCGACCGCCGACGCAGTCGCGACCGTCGACGCAGTCGCGACCGTCGCCGTCATCGGCGCGGGGCAGGCCGGACTGTCGGTCGCGCACCACCTGCGCCGACGCGGGTTCCGCGCCGTGTCCGGCGCCGGGGACCGCGGCGGGCCGGCCGGCAGGACCGTCGTCGTGCTCGACGCGAACCAACGGCCAGGAGGCGCGTGGCAGCACCGGTGGGCGTCGCTGCGGATGGCCACGGTGAACGGCATCCACGACCTGCCCGGCACGCCGCTCCCACCCGTCGACCCTGCGGAGGAGGCCCGCACCGCGGTCCCCCGCTACTTCGCCGACCACGAGGCGCGCGAGGCCCTCCCGGTGCTGCGGCCCGTCCGCGTGCGGTCGGTGACACCGGTCGACGACCGCCCCGACGGGGCACTCCGTCTCGACACGGACCACGGCTCGTGGCTGGTGCGCGCCGTGGTGAACGCCACCGGCACGTGGGACACCCCGGTGGTCCCGGACGTGCCGGGTGCCGCATCCTTCCTCGGCGAGCAGCTGCACAGTCGCGACTTCGTCGACGCCGAGCACTTCCGCGGCAGGCGCGTGGCCGTCGTCGGCGGCGGGATCTCCGCGGTGCAGCTGCTCGGGGAGATCAGCCTCGTCACCTCGACCGTCTGGTACACCCGGCGCGAACCGGTGTTCCTGCCGGGCGGCTTCGTCCACGAGGTCGACGGCGTCGACGTGGAACGACGCGTGGCCGCCGACGTCCGGGCCGGTCGACCGCCGGCGAGCATCGTGTCGTACACCGGACTGATCTGGACCGGCGCGCTGCGTGACGCCGCTCGGCGCGGTGTGCTCGAGCGGCGGCCGATGTTCACGCGGGTCCGACCGCACGGCGTCGTGGAGGCCGACGGCACCGACACCTCGGTGGACGTCCTGCTCTGGGCGACCGGGTACCGCGCGGACCTCGACCACCTGGCGCCGATGCACCTGCGCGGCCCGCTCGGCGGCGTCCCGGTCGCCGGTACGCAGGTGACCGACGAGCCGCGCGTGCACCTCGTCGGGTACGGCCCGTCGCAGTCGACCGTCGGGGCGAACCGCGCGGGCCGGGCCGCCGCCCGCGACCTGGACCGCTGGCTCGACACCCACGAGGGCACCCGCGGGGACGGTCGACCGCCGAGTGCTGACGTCGAGCGCTGACCGCCGCACCCCGGACCCGGTCAGCGTCTCGCCGAGCGGTGCCGCCGAGCAGCCTCAGACCACCGGGACCGGTGGGAGCTCGCGGTCGGTCTCGGCGACGCGGGTGGCCTTCGCCGCGAGGCCCTGCAGCGGCCCCTCGAGCAGCACCCTGTCGGCGACGTGGCGGAGCGCGAGCCCGAGCCGGGTCCGGGGGTAGGCGAACCGGACGATCCCGCGCGGGATGCCCTGCACGTCGTCCACGAGCGGTCGCATCCAGTCGTCGAACGCCGCGAGCGCACGGTCGAGGTCCGCACGGTCCGAGGAGCGACCCGTGACCGATGCGGCGAGCACGTACCCGCTGGTGAGGGCGAGCGACGCGCCTCCTCCGCCCATGGGCGTGACGCACCACGCCGCGTCGCCGACGAGGGCCACGCGGCCCCGTCGCCAGACGGGCATCCGCACCTGGGTGAGCCGGTCGACGTAGACGTCGTCCGACGTGGCGAAGCCGTCGAGCACACGGCGCGACTGCCACCCGGCGTCGGCGAACCGTTCCTCGAGCCCCGCCTGCACCCCCGTGCGCTCGGCGCCGGTCACCCCGTCGTCGTCGCCGGCCCAGGCCAGGATCGCGCGGGTCGTGTCGTACGGGTCGGGGCGCAGGTGCACCTGGCGTCCACCGACGGCGTTGTACCAGCGCCACCGTCGGTCGTCGGAGTCCGTCCGAGGGATCGTCCCGAACGCCATCGTGACGCCCAGGTCCCGCTCGGCGACGTCGCCCGGGTGGTCGAACACCAGCGCCCGGGTGGTCGACCGGACACCCTCGGCGACCACGAGCAGGTCCGCCCGGAGCGTCCGACCTGAGGTCGTCGTGACGGCGACGTGTCCGGGCGCGGTGTCGTCGACGTCGGTGATCCGCTCACCGAAGACGAAGGGCACCTCGTCGGGCAGCGCGTCGCGGACCGTGCGGGCCAGGTCGCCCCGGAGCACCTCGAGCTCGGCGGTCGCGCCGTCCGGCCCCTCGGGCAGGGTCGCGGTCACCCGTCCCTCGGTGTCGACCAGGACGGTCCCGGTCTCGGTGGTGTTCGCGGCACGGACCGCATCCGTCAGCCCCATCCGCTCGAGCACCTGCTTCGCGACGCCGCGGACGTCGACGTTCTGCCCACCGTCACGGAAGGCCGGAGCGCGTTCGACGACGGTGACGTCCCAACCGGTGTGCCGGAGCCACCAGGCGGCGGACAGACCTGCGATGCTCGCTCCCGAGATCACTGCGTGTGGTGCGGACATGTCCTGCTCCTCGTGTGCTGCGCGGTCGGCTGGGACCGACCGCTCGTGCTTTACAGTGAAGCGACTTGACTGTGGAGGAACCTGGATGCCCGACATCGACCCGCTCACGACAGACTGGCAGGACGACGAGGTCGCCGTCATGCACCACCTCCGGGACTGGGCCGTGGCGTTCGAGGAGCTCGACCGGCACCTCGGCGTGTGGATGGGGATGTCGACGACGGATGCGAACGCCCTCGGTCAGGTGCTGTGGGCCGAGCAGGCGGGCGAGCCGCTCTCCCCCGCGCGGCTCGCCCGGCAGATCGGCATGACGTCGGGTGCGACCTCGGTGCTCGTCGACCGGCTCGAGACGGCAGGGCACGTGACCCGCCACCGCGAGAGCACGGACCGCCGGCGGGTGACCCTGCGCGCGACCGCCGCGGCGCGGGCTGCGAACGAGGCGTTCCTCGCGCTCGCCGGGCGCGAGATCGCCGGCGCCCTCCGCGAGAGCGACCCCACCGAGCTCCGGGCCGCACTGCGGTTCCTCGCGCGGATGACGACGGCCGCGACCGCGGCGAACACGCGCCTCGCGGCGCGTCGGAGCGGTGGTTCGACCACCGCGACCGCCCACTGATCGACGGGCGGCGCCTCGCCGGGAGCAACGGGCTCCGCATCCCCGAGAGCACCGCCTCGCCGCGAACGACGAGAACCCCTCCGGGCCGGAGCTCGGAGGGGTTCTCGGGTGTGGTGACCCCAGCGGGATTCGAACCCGCGTTACCGCCGTGAGAGGGCGACGTACTAGGCCGCTATACGATGGGGCCGCACGCCCCGCTCGAGAGCGGGACACACTCGTTGTCGGACTCGGAGGCTAGCCACCTGTGGTGACCCCAGCGGGATTCGAACCCGCGTTACCGCCGTGAGAGGGCGACGTACTAGGCCGCTATACGATGGGGCCGTTCCGACAACCCGATAAGTATGGCACAACGCGCGCACGCTGCCAAAACGGGGCGTGTCGCCCGGGTGTGCCGCGCCTCCGGGCGGATCCGCAGTGTCTCAGATCGTGAGCGACTCGCCGGGCCGGAGCACGACGAGTTCCCCGTCCCCGAGCGCCTCGCGCTGCCGGTCGGTGTGCATGGCGAAGCCGATCTCGGACAGCGTCGCCTCGTGCACCGGGTAGGCGCGCCGCGGACCGACCGCGGCGATCCAGTCCATCATCTCCTCGACCTTGAGCCACGGTGCGCCGACCGGAGCAGCGAGGACCTCGACGGGGACGCCGGGCACCGTGTACGCGTCCCCGGGGTGGAAGAGACGACCGTCCACCAGCACCCCGGTGTTGTCGACGAGGGGCACCGAGGAGTGGATGCGCTGGTGCCGGGCGCCGTGCAGGTCGAGCGTGAAGGGGCCGACCTCGCGGTGGTCACCGTCGCCGACCACCTCGACCGTGATGCCCGCGTCGGCGAGCGCCGCGGCCACGCCCGACGGCCCGAGGACCACCGCGTCCGGATTCCGGTCGAGGATCCCGTGCAGCTGCTCGGGGGTGCCGTGGTCCGGGTGCTCGTGCGTCACGACGACGGCCACGACCCCGGTCACGTCGACCGGGCGGGTGAACCCGCCGGGGTCCAGGACGAGCCGTGCCCCGTCCTTCGTGACGACCTGGCACGCGTGCTCGAGCTTGGTGACCTCCATGCGGGCGACCCTACGCGCGTGGCTGCGGGGTTCCGCACGGGTCCCGCCACGGTCCTGGCACGCCGTTGTCGGACGTCGATGCGTGCCCGTAGCGTCCGGGACATGGCCACCACCACCGCCGTCGCCCTGCCCGGACCCCGGCGCGTCGTGCACGTCGACCTCGATGCCGCGCTGCCGGAGCTCGTCGCCGACGGGACCGGTACGGAGGCCCTCGTCGTCGGACGCCGCGACGGGTACCCCGTCTGCACGGCCGGGCTGACGCTGACGGCCGACCCGTCCGACGCCGCGCGGGTGCTGCGGGCGCTCGCCGCATCGTCGTCCGTGACCACCCCGACCGCGCCGGCCCCCGTGCACGACGACGACCTGCCGTCGGTCTCCGTCGTCGTGTCCACCGTGGTCGACCGCGTCGAGGGCCTCGGTCGGTTGCTCGACGCCCTCGAGCGCCACGACCACCCGGAGCACGAGGTCATCGTGGTCGACAACCGTGTCCGGGTCCCGGAGGACGACCCGCTGCCGGCCCTGCTCGCGGGACGCCGTGTCCGACTCGTCGAGGAACGGCGCCCCGGGCTGTCCGCCGGGCGGAACGCGGGGATCGCTGCGGCACGGGGCGAGGTCGTGGCGTTCACCGACGACGACGTGCAGGTCGACCCGCGCTGGCTCCGTGCCCTCGTCGAGCGCTTCGTCCGTGAGCCGGAGCTCGACGCCGTCGTCGGCGTGGTCCTGCCGACCGAGCTCGCGACGCCCGCGCAGGTCTGGTACGAGGCGTACTACGGCGGCTTCAGCGGCGAGCGCTCCTTCGAGCCGGTGACCATCGTCCCCGAGGACGTGCCCGGCGCGATGCGCTTCGCCCGCGTGGCCGCGGTGCGACCGGACGGCTCGGTCCGGCGACGGTTCCCGGTGTACGGCATCGGTGCGTACGGCGCCGGCGCGAACATGGCGTTCCGCCGGACACTGCTCGAGTCGGTCGGTGGGTTCGACCCGACCCTCGGCGCCGGGTCCCCCGCACGCGGCGGCGAGGACCTGGCGATGTTCGTCGAGACCCTCTGGCGCGGCGGACGCATCGGCTTCGAACCCCGCGCCGTCGTGCACCACCGGCACCGCCGGACCGTCGCGGAGCTGCACGCGCAGCTGCACGGCAACGGCGTCGGGTTCGCCGCCCTGCTCTGCGCACTCGTGGCCCGGGACCGACGACACGTCGCCGTCCTCGCTCGGCTCGTCCCCCTCGCGGCGACAGCGAAGGCCCGGGTCGCGGCCGCGGCCCTGTTCCGCGGCCGTGGCGCCGACCACCGACGGGCCGCGGACCCGACCCTCCCGGCTCCGGCGAGCACACCGGTGCCGCGGTCGCTGGCGTACCACGAGCTCCGGGGGTTCCCCGCGGGACCGTCCGCATGGCTCCGCAGTCGTCGACGCTGGCGCGCCGTCAGGGCGGGACGTCCCCTCGCCGGGTGACCCGGAGGCGCAGCGCCACGCGTGACCGTAGGATCGGTCACGTCCGACGACTGCGTCGGGCGCGAGGAGGGCGCATGCTGCTGGGTACCGACACCGAGCGCCGTGACGTCCCGGCGGACGACGCCACGGGTCCAGCGCCGGTGCTGCACCTCGTCGCGCCGAGCGCGACGGACGCCGCCACGTGCGCGTGCGGCCACCAGCGGGAGGCGCACGAGCACTACCGACGCGGCTCGGACTGCGCGCTCTGCGACTGCCCGCGCTTCCGTCGCCGGGGCTGACCGCCGCGCTCGAGCGGTACCGCGTGCGGGAAACCGCTGCATCCCCGCAGCCGCCCCGGCGGTTCCTTGTCGGGCTCCGGGGCCGGAGTTAGCGTCGCTCGCATGCCCACCCCCACCGCGGAGCTCGCCTGCGTCGTCCTCGCACACGAGGACCCGACCCAGGTCCGCCGACTCCTCGAGGCGCTGGACCCCTTCCCCGTCTTCCTGCACTGCGACGTCCGCACTCCGGACGCCGCGCACGACGCGATGACCGACGGGCTCCCGCCGCGCGTCCACCTGCTCGACCGCCGGCGCACCGGATGGGCGCGGTGGGAGAACGCAGCAGCGGAGCTCGCCGGGTACCGCGCCGCGCTCGCCGGGACGGATGCGAGCCACATCGCCGTCCTGACGGGCAGCGACTACCCGCTCGCCACCGCCGACGAGGTGCGCGCGGTGCTCGGGCGCCACCCCGGTCGTTCGTTCCTCGTCACCCACCCGCTCCCGCACCCGGACTGGCGCGGCGGGGGCTGGTCGCGGTTCCGCTACCGCCACTGGGCGTGGCGCAAGCACATGCTGCGGCTGCCGGTGCCGCGTCGGCTGCCGCGTGGGGTCGTCCTGACCGGTGGGTCCCAGGTGAAGCTGATCAGTCGCGAGCACGCGCAGGCCGTGGTCGACGTCGTGGACGCCCGCCCGGACCTCGTGCGCTTCTGGCGCCGCGTGTGGATCGCCGACGAGTCGCTCGTGGCCTCGATCCTGAACTCCCCCGCACTCGTCCCGGGGTTCGCCGACGAGCACCTCGAGCACCCGCTCTGGTACATCGGGTGGGACGGTACCCGGATGAAGAGCCCGCCGTGGCTCGGGACGCCGGACGCCGGACGCCTGCTGGAGCACTGGACCGGTCCGGACGACCAGCCGCCGTACCTGTTCGCGCGGAAGTTCTCCACGAGCCGCAGCGCCGACCTGCTCGACCTCGTCGACGCGGCGGTCGGCCTGCGGGCGCACCGTCCCGCCGGGGCCACCGCGCCGTGAGCGTCCCGTCCGACACCGGGAGTGCGACGCGGACGACGACGGTGCGGCGCGCCGGGCGGCACGTCGCCCGTACCCGCGACACCACGAGCAGCCCCGGCAGCACCGCCGGCACGGACACCGGCAGCACCGACACCGGCAGCACCGCCGTCCGCACGGGTGCCTCGGCGCTCTTCGGCCGGGGCATGCTCTACGTGGTCGTCTGGTCCATGCAGCTGGTCGTCAGCTCGCTCGTCTCCCCCGTCCTCGCGCACCTGCTGCCGCCGTCCGAGTTCGGCGTGCTCGCGTCCGCCATCGCGCTCTTCCAGGCGCTCGGCGTCCTCGCCGTGGCCGGACTCGACCAGGCGGCGGTGCTGCAACGCGCCGAGGACGGCGACGACCGTCGGGCCCGCGGGCTCGTCCCGGTCGGTGCGGTCCTCGCGACCCTCGTCACGCTCGCGGCGCTGGGGTCGCTGCCGGCGTGGGGTGACGCGGCCGGCTTCGTCGGCCAGCACCCGCTCCTCCTGGTCGCGGTGCTCTGGACGCTGCCCGCGGCGGTCGTGCAGACGTCGCTGGCGCTCCTCGTGGCGCAGGACCGGATCCGCGTCTTCGCGGTCACCAGTCTGCTGTCGTCGGTGGGCGGCTCGGTCATCGGCCTCGGCCTCCTCGTGCTCGTGCACGCCGACGCGACCACCTACGCCTGGGGCGGCGTGGTCGCGCAGGGCGTGGCGATGGTGATCGGCGTCGTCGCCGTCCGCCCGCGCCTGCGGGGGCTGGTCGACCACGCGACGACGGCACGCGCCTTCCGGCTCGGCGTGCCGATCGCGCTGGGCAACCTGTCCTACTTCGTCCTGAACGCCGGGGACCGCATCGTCGTGCAGCGCCTCCTCGGACCCGACGAGGTGGCCCGCTACCAGATCGCCTACGTCGTCGGTTCGGCGGTCGTCCTGCTCCTGACCTTCACGAACAGCGCGTGGGCGCCGCACTTCGCCGCGCTCCGCGACGCCGCCGCACGACGGCGCCTCGCGATGCACGCGCGTGACGAGCTGTACCTGCTCCTCGCGCCGGTGCTCCTCGCCGTGACCCTCGTGTCGCCGGTCGCGCTCCCGGTGCTGGCACCGCCCTCGTACCGGGTCGAGGAGCTGTCGGTCGTGGTGTTCGTCGTCGCCCTGACGGCCTTCCCGGTCGTCGCGAGCGGCGCCACCGGACGACTGCTCGTCGTGGAGCGCCGCGGTGTCGCCGTCGGGGTGATCGCCGCCACCGCCGCCGCCGTGAACGTCGGCGCGAACCTGCTGCTCGTCCCACCGCTCGGCATCGCCGGCGCCGCGCTGTCCACGGTGCTGTCGTACGCGCTGCTCGCCGTGCTGCAGCAGGCCGCGCTGCGGGACCGGAGGCTGTGGCGTGGACCCGCCCGCCGGGTCCCCCTCGTCGTGGTGCCGGCCGTGCTCCTGGCTGCGGCCTCCCTGCTCGCCCCGCAGGACGCCGTCTGGGACGTCGTGCGCATCGTCGGCGTCGTCGCCTGCCTGCCCTGGTTCCTGCAGCGGCTCCGGGCGGCCCGCGGCGACTCGCGCTGACCTGCACCCGCGCGCACCGACGCCCGCCCGGGCAGCACGCGCGAGGCCCCCGGTACCCACGCGGGGTACCGGGGGCCTTGCATCTGCCGGGGTCAGACCGCGACGGGCTCCGGAGCCGGCGCCGTCGCCCGCACCACGACGGCGCCGAACGTCCGCCCGACCGCGTACCCGGTCACCGTGGCGACGACGCTCGTCACGATCGCGAGCGCACGGACACCACCACCACGGCCGACCGTCCCGAGCTCGCGCAGGAGCGCCCTCGGCAGCACCCGGGTCAGGTAGGTGCCCTCGCTCGAGAGCGAGTCCCGCGCACCGACCCGTCGGCTCAGGATGGCCTTCGAGATCCCCTCGTAGTAACTGCGACGACGGACGTACCGCATCGACACCCGGTCGGCCGACACGCGGTGCGAGACGTTCGACCGCGGCTCGTAGCGGATCCGGGCCGTCGGGCGCATCTGGGCGATCCGGATGCAGAGCTCGGTCTCCTCGCAGCCCAGCGGCTGGTTGCCGACCCGACCGATGCCGGACCGGAACCCGCCCGCGGCGAGCAGGACGTCCCGCCGGAACGCCATGCTCGACCCGATCACGTTCCGGACGTCGCCGGCCTCGGTCGGCAGCCCGGTGTAGCTGCAGCCGACGATCCAGAGCAGCTCGTCCGGGAACGGTCCGGCGCCGGTGGTGTCCGGCCACGACGGGGTCGCGCGGCCGCCGACCCCGACGACGTCGGGCAGCTCGAGGGACTCGACGAGGTGCATCAGCCAGTCCGGGTCCGCCGCGGCGTCGTCGTCGAGGAAGGCCACGACGTCGGACGCGGCGAGTGCCACGCCCGTGTTCCGGGCGCCGGACAGGCCGCGCTCCTCGGCGTTCGGGACGACCCGCAGCTCGGGCCACCTGGCCGCGGCGCGGAGCAGCAGCTCGGGCTCGTGGTCGATCACGACGACGACCTCGGTGGCCTCGGGCTGCCGCTTCGCCGACTCCACGGCTGCCTGCAGGTCGCCCCAGCGCTGCTGGGTGTAGGCGCAGATGACGACCGCGACCGTGGGCAGGCTCACGCGGCTTCCTCGTCGAGGACGGCCACCGGCTCCGCAACGGCGCGGGCGCGCACCGGCGTCGGCGCGAGACGGGCGCGGGCGGCGACCTCGCCGGCGCGACGACGCTCGTGCATGATCGAGGTGAGGACGCGGATGCCGTCGCTCACGGCGTTGAGGTTGCTCGTGCCGTGCACGCGGAGCTTCTCGTGGCTCGGGACCTCGGTGATCGCGAAGCCGGCGGCGGACCACCGGCAGGTCAGGATCGTCTCGATCTCGAAGCCGTCACCCCACCGCATCGATCCGTCGGCGGGCTGCGGGAGCGTCGAGGACAGCAGACCGACCGTCGGCAGCGTGTCCGCCCAGAACGCGTTGTAGCCGTAGCAGAGGTCCGTGTACCGCGCACCGAGCAGCAGGTTCGAGATGATGTTGAGCCCCTTGTTGCCGAGGCCCCGGATCACCGTGATGTCGTCGCTGCCGCCGCCGGGCGCGTACCGGGACCCCTTGGCGACGTCGGCACCGGCGACGAGGGCGTCGACGAAGCGCGGGATCTCGGCGGCGTCCGCGGAGCAGTCCGCGTCGAACATGACGACGACGTCGCCGGTGACCGCCTCGAAGCCGCAGGCCAGTGCGTTGCCCTTGCCCTTCCGGGTCTGCTGCACGACCGTGATCGACGGCATCAGGCGCCGCGCGGTCGCGACGGTGTCGTCGACCGAGTTCCCGTCGACGAGGATCACCTCGTGCACGGGCGGCAGCATCGGCAGGATGATCTCGAGGTTGCGCGCCTCGTTGCGTGCGGGGATGACGACCGAGACACGGGGGTCTCGGGGTCGGACGGTGGTGCTCATGGTGCTCCTGTCGGGTTCAGGCTGCGTGGGTCGTGTCCCGTCGGTCCGGCGCTGGGTGGGCGCCGGTGGGACGTGTGGGGATGGTCCGTGGGGCGGGTGGGGTGCTCTCACCGCGGGGACGGGGGTACGCCGTTCCCGCGGCGGTCCCACCTTCGTCCGCGCCGTGGTCACCGGTCAACGCGGCGCGGGGTGCGTTGCGGCAGCCGCGACCGCGCGTACGGAATCCCGCAAGCGGGCGCGGATCGTGCGGGCACGGCGGCCGGGAGGCACGTGCTGACGCTCCGACGCACCGCCCGACGCGCCACGTGGCGACCGGGAGGGGCGGGACGGGTGGACCGTTCGTCCGACGTCCCGCACGTCGTCGCGTCGCGGCGCGGGGTGCGGCCGCGCGACGGTCGCTGCGGTCCGGTACCGGGCCGGGCCGCAGCCCGCGGTGCGGGCGCACGGCGCGCCTCCCGGTCGGCACGCGGTCGGACCGCGTGCCGGATCAGGAGGTCCGGCGGGCGGCAGCCGAGCGGGCGCGCACCGTGTGACGGGACCGCGCGTAGCGACCGACACCCCGCAGCACGGCGCGGAGCTCGACGCCGCGCACCGCGGCGACCTCGCGGTCGAAGGCGCTGTCACCCGCTGCGGGGACGGTGTCGGAGCGCGCCGGCCCACCGGCGACGTCCGCCGCGGGGACTGCCGCCCCGGCGAGCAGGTGCCGGACCGCGCCGGGCGCGCGGACCAGCGCCATCCCGAGCGTCCGTGGCCGGAGGGCGGTCTTCGTCAGCCACGCCCCGAGCCCGGTGCCGTACCCGACCGCCTGGGTGCGGAGTGCGGCGACGTCGGCGCGGTGCCGGTGCCAGACCAGGGCGGAGGGCTCGACCGCGAGGGCCGCGCCGGAGAGCACCACGCGGGCGAAGACGTCGATGTCCTCGCCGCCGCCCGTGGCGGTGCCGACGCCGAGCGCCTCGTCGAAGCCCCCGAGCGCGAGCACCGCGTCACGGCGCATCGCGAAGTTCGCCCCGGTGCCGTAGTCGCCCACCGAGAACGGGAAGAGCGGCCGGTCCGCCGGCGGGGCGGTGAGCCGGAACACCCGCGGGGTGAGGTTCCGCGACCAGGTCACCCGTTCGTCGAACCAGCGCTGGGCCGGCGTGCGGAGCTCGCCGCTCGCCACGAGCCCGCTGACGCACACGACGTCCTCCCCGCGGGCGAAGCCGGACGCGAGGGCACGGAGCCACCCGCGGTCGACCACCACGTCGTCGTCGGTGAACGCGACGACCTCGCCGCGGGCGGCGCGGACACCGGCGTTCCGGGCGCTGGACAGCCCGGGCGTCGGCTCGAGCACGTACCGGATGCGCGGGTCGGTGCCGGGCGCGGTGACGAGTCGACGGGTGGCGTCGTCGGACGGCGCGTTGTCGACCACGACGACCTCCAGGTCGGGGTGGTCGAGCGCGAGGACCGACCGCAGGGCGTCGGCGAGCTGGTCGGCGCGGTCGCGGGTGCAGAGCACGACGGTCGTGCTCGGGAGCCGCACCGGCACGGGCGGGTGCTCGGCCGGGGGCAGCGCGTCGACGGCCGCGCGGAGCTCGGAGGCGTCGACCGCCCCGTCGGTGACGGGCAGGTCGACGAAGCCCCGGGGCGACGTGCCCGCACGGACGAGGAGCCGCGCCGTCCGGTGGCCGGCGGCGTCCGCCAGCGGGATCGCGACGTCGCCGTCGGGGACCTCGTGCGCGTCGACGGCGCCGACCCAGACCGCACCCGGCCAGGTGGGCGGCTCGGGGCTCGCCATCGTGCGCTCGAGCACGAGGCGGGACGACGACGGTCGCGGCGGCGTGGAGGTCATGGGACCACCGTCGTCGGCCCCGGCGGTGGCGTCAACGCGGCCGCGGGGAGCCTGCGGTTCCCCCGCAGGAGCGGACGCGACCGTGCGTGATGCCGCAATGCCGCAGGGCACCCGCACAACACCGTCGGCACCCTCGTCGGTGGCGGTCGACGATGGTCGACTTGCCTCGACAGCCGGCACCCGACCCGAAGGAACGCCCGATGCCCCTCACCACCGCGGTGGTCACCCCGTGACCGCGACGGCGCCCACGCGGGTGGAACTCCGCCGGGCGCACCGGGTGCACCGGTCCCCGCTGCCGGCGGTCGCTGCCGCGGTGCTGGCGTTCGCGGCGACGGCGGTGCTGCTCACCGGGACGACCGGTCCGGTGCAGACCGCCGTGGTCCTGACGGCGCTCCTCGTCGTGCCCGGGACGGCCGTCGTCCGGCCCCTCCGCCTGACCGAGCCGGTGAGCCGGGCGGCGCTCGTCCTCGTCGCCGGTGCCGCGGTCGACACCGTCGTCGCCCTCGCCATGGTCTGGACCCAGCGCTGGGCCCCCGTCCCGGCGGCGGGCCTCGTCCTCGTCGTCAGCGGCTGGGCGGCGCTGGCGCACGGGGTCGTCACGGCCCGGTCGTCCGACCGGGCGTCGGTGCAGCACGCCGTCCGCTCCGCCTGGGCAGCACGCCGCGACGGTACGGTCGTCCGGCTCGCGGTCGGCGGCGGCGTGCTCGTCACGGGGGTCGCGCTCTGGGTCGTCGGCACGGCGCAGACCACCAGAGGGGCGCTCGGCGAGTGGGGCCTGCTCACCGCCGTCCCCCCGGTGTGGTGGGTCGGTGCCGGTGCGGTCCTCGCGGTGACCGTCGTCGCGCTGGTCGACCGTCGGTTCCCGGCCGCGCTCGGCACCGCCACCGCCGCCGTGCTCGTCGTGGTCGTGTACGGCACGGCGAACCTCGCGGCTGCCGAGCCCCGACCGCCCTGGGTCTTCAAGCACATCGCCGTCACCGCGTACATCCAGCAGCACGGCTCGGTCGACCCGGCGATCGACATCTACAACCGCTGGCCGGGCTTCTTCGCGGTGAGCGCCTTCCTCGGTTCCGTCACGGGGACCACGGACGCCGCCGCGCCGGTCCGCTTCGTGGAGGTCGCGTTCGCCCTGCTCGACGGTGCCCTCGTCCTCGGCATCGCCCGGGCGCTCGGGCTCCGGGGCCGCTGGGCGGTCACGGCCGCCGTGGTCTTCAGCGCCGCGAACTGGGTCGGTCAGGACTACTACTCACCGCAGGCGTTCGCCTTCGCGCTCTTCCTCGCCGTCGTGCTCGTCGTGCTCACCACGCTGCGCAGCACCCCGAACGCGCTCGGGCGCGGGATCGTCGGTGTCGTCTCCCGGCTGCTCCGGGCCCGCCGGGCACCGATCGTGCCGACCGGTGGGACCGTCGCGGCCGTCGACCCCGGTACCGCCGCCACCCGCACCGCGACCGTCACCGCAGTGGTCCTGGTCGTGCTCCTCCAGGCGGTGATCACGGCGTCACACCAGCTCACGCCGTACGTGCTCGTCGCCGCGTTCGTCCCGCTCGTCGTGATCGGGGTCGTCCGACCCTGGTGGACCGCGCTGCCCGTCGTCGCCGCACCGCTGCTGTACCTCCTGCCGAACCTCGACTACGTGCAGGAGAAGTTCGGCCTGACCACCGGGTTCGACCCGGTGAGCAACGCCACGGCCGCCTCGACGTCCATCGCGATCCCGTCGCTCGCGACCACCCTGCAGAGCCGCGGGGTGCTCGCCCTCACCGCCCTGGTCGCGGTCGTCGCCCTGGTCGGCATCGTGCGGACGGTGCGTGCCGGTCACGGCCACCGGGCACTGCTCGTGCTCTGGCTCGCCGCGTGCCCGGTCGTGCTCGTCCTCGGGCAGAGCTACGGGGGTGAGGGCAGGTTCCGCGTCGTGCTCTTCTCGGCGCCCTTCCTGGCGATCGCCGCCGTCCACGCGCTGCACGGGCGTCGGCTCCGTCTCCTGCTCACCGGCGCACTGGTCGGCGTGACGACGCTGCTCTTCGTCGCGACGACGTTCCAGGCCGAGCAGGCGAACCGGACGCCGGCCGGCGAGGTCCTGGCGGCGCGGTGGCTGGACGGCCGCTTCACGGCGGACGACACCCTGACGACCGTCGGCGGCTTCCCTGCCGTCATCGGCGCCGGGTACCCCGCCTACCTGCAGCGCTGGGGCCAGGTGCAGTCGCTGGGCGACCTCACGCAGTGGTACCCGGACGGCATCACGCCGGCCGACCTCGACGAGTCGCTCGCGGACCGGGCGCACGGCGGGGACGCGTGGCTGGTGTTCTCCGACGCCGAACGCGCGGACGTGGTCGCCCGCGGCACCGCGACGGGCGCGGAGGTCGACGCCCTCGAACGTTCGGCAGCGGATCGCGGGACGCTGCGCTACGACCGCGACGGTGTCCGGATCTACGAGGTCGCCCGTGCGGCGTGAGCCCGCGACGCCCGAACCGGGCCCCACACGGCGCGACGTGCTGCGCCGCGGTGCGGTCGTCGCGGGACTCGTCGGCGCCGCGGCGCTGACCGGCACCGTGGCCGTCGTCCTGCCGACGGCGATCCGCCGGGCCGACCGTGCCGTGCCCGCGGAGATGCCCTCGGGGACGGTCGAGTCGGGCGGGGTCCGCTGGGTCCCGTACCTCGCCGAGGACTTCGACCGCGACGCCGCCCACGGCGACCTGCTCGCGGTCTACCCGGCGATGGCCGAGTACCGCGGGTTCCGCGACACCTCGGGCAAGGGGATCTACCACCCGGACGAGGTCGTCTCGGTCCACGACTCGACGCTCGACTTCCACCTGCGGACCGAGGACGGTCAGCCACTCGTCGCGGCCGTGCTGCCCGCGGGCTACCGGTCGTACACGCACCAGCGCGTCTCGATCCGCTACCGGGCCGGTGATGCCCCCGGCTACAAGTTCGTGATGCTCCTCTGGCCGCTGTCGGGCGACTGGAACGAGGGCGAGATCGACTGGCCGGAGGGCGACCTGGGCGGCGACGTCCGCCCGGTGTCGGCGGTGCCGGGCAGCTTCGACGCCGCGGACCGCACCATGCGGTTCCTGCCGGAGGACGCTCCGACGGTGCCGGGCGGCCAGCAGGACTGGCACGTCGCCACCGTCGAGTGGACCGCCGACGTCGTGCGCTTCTGGTGGGACGGTGCACTGGTCGCCTCGACGACGGGCGCCGTGCCGAGGGTGCCGATGCGCGTCACCCTGCAGGCCGAGACCGCGATCGGCGACGCCCGCGTGCCGGCGGGGTCCGACGGGCACGTGCTCGTCGACTGGGTCGTGGCGTACCGCGCGGCCGACTGACGCCGAGCGGGCTCCTGCCCGGACGCCGACCACGACGGACCGACCGTCGACACCTCCGGGACACCGGCGCTCCTCGGTGCCGGCGTCCGGTGTCGTTCCGGGCGTTCCGCGTCCGTTCGCGCGCCCGGTGTCGATTCGGGCGTTCCGTGTCGATCCGGGCGTGTCTCCTCGTACGAGGCGCCCGGGAACGGGAAAAGCCCCCGGGATCTCCCGGGGGCTTTTCCTTCGAGCTGGGGTACCTGGACTCGAACCAAGAACGACGGTACCAGAAACCGCTGTGTTGCCAATTACACCATACCCCAAAAGGCCTGCTGGCCTTCCGTTCCCCGTTGTCCGGGGCACGATCAACTACTGTACAGCATCCCGGAGGTCCTCGAGACCACCCACCAGGTCCCGGTGCACCGCGGCTGCCGTCGACGCCCCGTGACCGGCTGCCACGACGAGCTGCTCGGGACCCGGCGGGGTGACGTCCCCGACGGCGTACAGCCCGGGCACCCGGGTCCGACCGACGCGGTCCACGCGGAGGAGCCCTTCGGCGTCCCGGTCCGCCGGCGCGTCGAGCCAGTCGAGGTCGGCGTGCCACTGGGGTCGCACGAACGCTCCGGTGTGCGGCCGCACGTCGCCGTCCGCCAGGCGGACACCGGTGAGGCCGTCCCGACCGCCCTCGAGGTCGGCCACGGGCCGTTCGTCGACCGTCACGCCCGCCGCCGACAGTCGCGCACGGCCGGCATCGTCCAGCACCGCGGCACCGTTCGTGTAGACCACCAGGTCGTCGGTCCACGAACCGACGAGCAACGCGCGGTCCACCACGTCGGGCGTCTCGCACAGGAACGCGAGGGGTTGCCCTGCGTGCTCGTACCCGTCGCACTCGACGCAGCTGTGCACCGACGTGCCGTAGAGGGCTCGCAGGGACGGCAGTGCCGGGAACTCCTCCCGGAGCCCGGTCGCGACCACGACGGCCCTCACGCGGGCCCGCAGCTCGGCCCCGCGGGAGGAACCGTGCACCGACCAGCCGTCACCCTCGCGGGACACGTGGTCGACGACCGACTGCACGACGGTCGCCTCCGGGTAGGACTCGACCTCGACCCGGCCGAGCTTCCGGAGCTCGAGCGGCGAGATCCCGTCGCGCGTGACGAAGCCGTGCGAACGGAGTGTGGCAGCGTTGCGCGGTCGGTTCGCGTCGACGAGCAGCACCGTCCGCCGAGCGCGGACCAGGTTGAGCGCAGCGCTCAGCCCGGCCGGACCGGCACCGATGACCGCGACGTCGACGGACAGGACGTCGCCGTCCCGCGCACCCGGAGTCGTCACCACGACGGTGTCAGCGGTCCGCGAGTCGGCGGAGACGGGTGAGTGTGGACTCCTTGCCGAGGATCTCCATGGACTCGAACAGCGGCGGGCTGATCCGGCGCCCGGACACGGCGACGCGGAGCGGTCCGAACGCCACGCGCGGCTTGAGGCCCATGCCGTCGATGAGGGACGACCGCAGGGCTGCTTCGATCGACCCGGTCGTCCAGTCCTCGACGCCCTCGAGCGCGGTGACCCCGGCGTGGAGCACGTCCCCGGCGTCGTCCTTCAGCGTGGCGCGGGCGTCGTCCTCGACCACGAGCTCGTCGTCGGTCGTGAACAGGAAGCCGAGCATCGCCGGAGCCTCGCCGAGGAGCTGCATGCGCTCCTGGACCAGCGGGGCCGCCGCCGCCAGCACCCGCTCCTGCTCGGCGGTCGGCGGCACCGACACGAAGTCCGTCAGGTACGGCAGCAGGCGTCCGCGGAAGTCGTCGGCGTCGAGCAGACGGATGTGGTCACCGTTGATCGCCTCGGCCTTCTTGTGGTCGAAGCGGGCGGGGTTCGGGTTCACGTCGACGACGTCGAACGCGGCGACCATCTCGTCCGACGAGAAGACGTCGCGGTCCGGGCCGATCGACCAGCCGAGCAGCGCGAGGTAGTTGAGGAGCCCCTCCGGCACCATGCCGGCGGAACGGTGGTGGAACAGGTTCGACTCGGGGTCGCGCTTCGAGAGCTTCTTGTTGCCCTCCCCCATGACGTACGG
The DNA here is from genome assembly GCF_000772085.1 of Curtobacterium sp. MR_MD2014. Lineage (NCBI taxonomy): Bacteria > Bacillati > Actinomycetota > Actinomycetes > Micrococcales > Microbacteriaceae > Curtobacterium > Curtobacterium sp. MR_MD2014. Next base: position 2,157,311 of record NZ_CP009755.1, read on the forward strand.
CAGGTGACCGAAACGCGGGACGACGTCGGTGATGCCGACCTCGACGAGCGCCTCGTACAGCGCGATCTGCCGCGGGGTCGACGACAGCAGGTCCTCACCGCGCAGCACGTGGGTGATCCCCATCAGGGCATCGTCGACCGGGTTCGTGAACGTGTACAGCGGCTTGCCGTTGGGGCGGACCACCACGAAGTCCGGGAAGGTGCCCTGCTTGAAGGTGATCTCGCCGCGCACCAGGTCGTCGAAGCTGAGGTCGCGGTCGGGCACACGGAGCCGCAGCGCCGGCTGCCGCCCCTCGTCGCGGAACGCCTGGCGCTCGGCCTCGGTCAGGTCGCGCTCGTGGTTGTCGTACCCCTGCTTCGGGTCGCGACCGGCGGCCGTGTTCCGGGCCTCCATCTCCTCCGGTGTCACGTACGACTCGTAGACGTGGCCGGACGCACGCAGCTTCGCGATGACGTCCTCGTACACGTCCGAGCGCTCGGACTGGCGGTACGGACCGTGCGGACCGCCCACCTCGACGCCCTCGTCCCAGTCGAGCCGGAGCCACCGGAGCGCGTCGAGGATCTGCTCGTAGGACTCCTCGCTGTCCCGAGCGGCGTCGGTGTCCTCGATGCGGAACACGAGCTTGCCGCCGGTGTGGCGCGCGTAGGCCCAGTTGAACAGGGCCGTCCGGATGAGCCCCACGTGCGGGGTCCCGGTCGGGCTCGGGCAGAAACGGACTCGGACGTCGGAGCCGGTGGCAGTGGTGAACGGTGCAGTCATGACCACACGATCCTACCGGCGCGCCACGCTACCCGACCTGCGGTGGCGGTGTGCGGGTCGGCCCGTTAACGCAGGAAACCCCTGACCGATAACGGTCAGGGGTTTCCTGGTGTTGCTGAAGTTGAGCCCGGCGGCGTCCTACTCTCCCACAAGGTCCCCCTTGCAGTACCATCGGCGCTGAGAGGCTTAGCTTCCGGGTTCGGAATGTGACCGGGCGTTTCCCTCTCGCTATGACCACCGGAACACTGTCGACCCAGATCCTGGATCAAACCATTGTTCCTTCAGAGCATTGCTGAAGTATTCAGTTTGATTCCCGATCGTCTGTCGGGAACCACAAAGTGGACGCGAGCCCGCCACCCACAAGGGGTGACGGTAAAAGTTGTGTTGTCAAGTCTTCGGCTTATTAGTACCGGTCAGCTCCACGGGTCGTTAGTCCCCGCTTCCACATCCGGCCTATCAACCCAGTAGTCTGCTGGGAGCCTCTCACACTCAAGGTGCATGGAAATCTCATCTCGAAGACGGCTTCCCGCTTAGATGCTTTCAGCGGTTATCCGGTCCGAACGTAGCTAATCAGCGGTGCCCTTGGCAGAACAACTGACACACCAGAGGTTCGTCCATCCCGGTCCTCTCGTACTAGGGATAGATCTTCTCAAATTTCCAACGCGCGCAGCGGATAGGGACCGAACTGTCTCACGACGTTCTAAACCCAGCTCGCGTACCGCTTTAATGGGCGAACAGCCCAACCCTTGGGACCTACTCCAGCCCCAGGATGCGACGAGCCGACATCGAGGTGCCAAACCATGCCGTCGATATGGACTCTTGGGCAAGATCAGCCTGTTATCCCCGAGGTACCTTTTATCCGTTGAGCGACAGCGCTTCCACAAGCCACTGCCGGATCACTAGTCCCGACTTTCGTCCCTGCTCGACCTGTCAGTCTCACAGTCAAGCTCCCTTGTGCACTTACACTCGCCACCTGATTGCCAACCAGGTTGAGGGAACCTTTGGGCGCCTCCGTTACTCTTTGGGAGGCAACCGCCCCAGTTAAACTACCCATCAGGCACTGTCCATGAACCCGATCAGGGTCCTACGTTAGACATCCAAAGTGACCAGAGTGGTATTTCAACAATGACTCCACGAACACTAGCGTGCCCGCTTCACAGTCTCCCACCTATCCTACACAAGCCACTCCGAACACCAATACCAAACTGTAGTAAAGGTCACGGGGTCTTTCCGTCCTGCTGCGCGTAACGAGCATCTTTACTCGTAGTGCAATTTCGCCGAGTTCGCGGTTGAGACAGCTGGGAAGTCGTTACGCCATTCGTGCAGGTCGGAACTTACCCGACAAGGAATTTCGCTACCTTAGGATGGTTATAGTTACCACCGCCGTTTACTGGGGCTTAAATTCAGAGCTTCGCCCTGAGGCTAACCCTTCCTCTTAACCTTCCAGCACCGGGCAGGCGTCAGTCCGTATACATCGTCTTGCGACTTCGCACGGACCTGTGTTTTTAGTAAACAGTCGCTTCCCACTGGTCTCTGCGGCCTTCAACGCTCAACAACGAGAAGTCGTATCACGTGTCCGGCCCCCCTTCTCCCGAAGTTACGGGGGCATTTTGCCGAGTTCCTTAACCACGATTCTCTCGATCTCCTTGGTATTCTCTACCTGACCACCTGAGTCGGTTTCGGGTACGGGCGGCTGCAACCTCGCGTCGATGCTTTTCTCGGCAGCATAGGATCACTGATTTCCCCTTACGGGTACGCGTCGGATCTCAGGCACACAGACGACGGATTTGCCTATCGTCAGCCCTACATCCTTACACCAGGTTCACCTTACGGATACCATCGCCTGGCTCAGCTACCTTCCTGCGTCACACCTGTTCATACGCTAGCCGCACCAGCATGGGGTCGAGCGTTAGACCGGACACCATCACCCCGAAGGGATCCGGAAGTCCGGGTTAGGACTCTTAGCACCACTGGATTAGCTTGGGCGGTTGTTCGCCGGTACGGGAATATCAACCCGTTGTCCATCGACTACGCCTGTCGGCCTCGCCTTAGGTCCCGACTTACCCAGGGCGGATTAACCTGGCCCTGGAACCCTTGGTCTTTCGGAGGACGGGTTTCTCACCCGTCTTTCGCTACTCATGCCTGCATTCTCACTCGTGTGGCGTCCACGGCTGGATTACTCCGCCGCTTCACTCGCCACACGACGCTCTCCTACCACTCCGCACGACTGAACCACGAAGGCTTGTCTGTGTGCGAAATCTACAACTTCGGCGGTGTGCTTGAGCCCCGTTACATTGTCGGCGCGGAATCACTTGACCAGTGAGCTATTACGCACTCTTTCAAGGGTGGCTGCTTCTAAGCCAACCTCCTGGTTGTCTGTGCAACTCCACATCCTTTCCCACTTAGCACACGCTTAGGGGCCTTAGTTGGTAGTCTGGGTTGTTTCCCTCTCGACGATGAAGCTTATCCCCCACCGTCTCACTGCTGCGCTCTCACTCACCGGCATTCGGAGTTTGGCTGACGTCAGTAACCTGTTGAGGCCCATCGGCCATCCAGTAGCTCTACCTCCGGCGAGAAACACGCAACGCTGCACCTAAATGCATTTCGGAGAGAACCAGCTATCACGAAGTTTGATTGGCCTTTCACCCCTATCCACAGCTCATCCCCTCCATTTTCAACTGAAGTGGGTTCGGTCCTCCACGACGTCTTACCGTCGCTTCAACCTGGCCATGGATAGATCACTTCGCTTCGGGTCTAGGACATGCGACTGAATCGCCCTATTCAGACTCGCTTTCGCTACGGCTGCCCCACACGGGTTAACCTCGCCACATATCACTAACTCGCAGGCTCATTCTTCAAAAGGCACGCCGTCACCCCTACAAGGAGGCTCCGACGGTTTGTAAGCAAACGGTTTCAGGTACTATTTCACTCCCCTCCCGGGGTACTTTTCACCTTTCCCTCACGGTACTTGTCCGCTATCGGTCATCTGGGAGTATTTAGGCTTATCAGGTGGTCCTGACAGATTCACACGGGATTTCTCGGGCCCCGTGCTACTTGGGATACACATCCGGCCATAACACCATTTCGTCTACGGGGCTGGCACCCACTACGGCCCGGCTTTCAAACCGGTTCGACTATGATGCGCTGTAACCGTCCCAGTCCGGCAGAACTGAGCGACGTGTCCCACAACCCCGACCATGCAACGCCCGCCGGCTATCACACATGATCGGTTTAGCCTCATCCGCTTTCGCTCGCCACTACTCACGGAATCACATGTTGTTTTCTCTTCCTGTGGGTACTGAGATGTTTCACTTCCCCACGTTCCCTCTACCCGCCCTATATATTCAGGCGGGAGTCACCAGGTCGACAAGTCGCCTGGCGGGGTTTCCCCATTCGGAAATCCTCGGCTCACAGCTCGATTATCAGCTCCCCGAGGCTTATCGCAGATTTCTACGTCCTTCTTCGGCTCCAGATGCCAAGGCATCCACCGTTTGCTCTTAGAAACTTGACCACAAAGATTAAAATTGCGATCGACTCGAACAACAACCAACCCGAAGGCCGGTCATCATCACGAGCGATCTAAGATGCTCGCGTCCACTGTGTAGTTCTCAACATACGATCGGCACCACACTCCCCCGACACCCACGGCATCAGCTTCATGCGGCCCACTCGAAGAACCGGTACCCCAGACCCCAACCCGGCACGAACAGATCACTCCATCCCACCCAGCCAGACCCTGGCGGCTCAACCCCCGACCAAGACATGCTCGATCAGGAAGCCTGGTCCCTCAGGACCCAACAACGTGCACCAGCCGAACCGCTCACCCCGACCCGTCCCAACCAGCAAGCTGGCGTACTAGGGCCGGAAGCTACGCTCCCGACTGCACTGTCAATGTTCCACCCATGAGCTACCGGCAACCACGTTCGGGTTACTCGGCGCCTGAACCAGACACCTGCAGGGCAGGGCCGGTCAGATGCTCCTTAGAAAGGAGGTGATCCAGCCGCACCTTCCGGTACGGCTACCTTGTTACGACTTAGTCCTAATCACCGATCCCACCTTCGACGGCTCCTTCCACAAGGGTTAGGCCACCGGCTTCGGGTGTTACCGACTTTCATGACTTGACGGGCGGTGTGTACAAGGCCCGGGAACGTATTCACCGCAGCGTTGCTGATCTGCGATTACTAGCGACTCCGACTTCATGAGGTCGAGTTGCAGACCTCAATCCGAACTGAGACCGGCTTTTTGGGATTCGCTCCACCTTACGGTATCGCAGCCCTTTGTACCGGCCATTGTAGCATGCGTGAAGCCCAAGACATAAGGGGCATGATGATTTGACGTCATCCCCACCTTCCTCCGAGTTGACCCCGGCAGTCTCCTATGAGTCCCCGCCATAACGCGCTGGCAACATAGAACGAGGGTTGCGCTCGTTGCGGGACTTAACCCAACATCTCACGACACGAGCTGACGACAACCATGCACCACCTGTACACCGACCACAAGGGGGCGACCATCTCTGGCCGTTTCCGGTGTATGTCAAGCCTTGGTAAGGTTCTTCGCGTTGCATCGAATTAATCCGCATGCTCCGCCGCTTGTGCGGGCCCCCGTCAATTCCTTTGAGTTTTAGCCTTGCGGCCGTACTCCCCAGGCGGGGCGCTTAATGCGTTAGCTACGACACAGAAACCGTGGAAAGGTCCCTACATCTAGCGCCCAACGTTTACGGCGTGGACTACCAGGGTATCTAATCCTGTTCGCTCCCCACGCTTTCGCTCCTCAGCGTCAGTTACGGCCCAGAGATCTGCCTTCGCCATCGGTGTTCCTCCTGATATCTGCGCATTCCACCGCTACACCAGGAATTCCAATCTCCCCTACCGCACTCTAGTCTGCCCGTACCCACTGCAAGCCCGAGGTTGAGCCTCGGGATTTCACAGCAGACGCGACAAACCGCCTACGAGCTCTTTACGCCCAATAATTCCGGACAACGCTTGCACCCTACGTATTACCGCGGCTGCTGGCACGTAGTTAGCCGGTGCTTTTTCTGCAGGTACCGTCACTTTCGCTTCTTCCCTACTAAAAGAGGTTTACAACCCGAAGGCCGTCATCCCTCACGCGGCGTTGCTGCATCAGGCTTTCGCCCATTGTGCAATATTCCCCACTGCTGCCTCCCGTAGGAGTCTGGGCCGTGTCTCAGTCCCAGTGTGGCCGGTCACCCTCTCAGGCCGGCTACCCGTCGTCGCCTTGGTGAGCCATTACCTCACCAACAAGCTGATAGGCCGCGAGTCCATCCCCAACCAAAAAATCTTTCCACCACCAGACCATGCGGCCAGTGATCATATCCAGTATTAGACGTCGTTTCCAACGCTTATCCCAGAGTCAGGGGCAGGTTACTCACGTGTTACTCACCCGTTCGCCACTAATCACAGGAGCAAGCTCCTGATCATCGTTCGACTTGCATGTGTTAAGCACGCCGCCAGCGTTCGTCCTGAGCCAGGATCAAACTCTCCGTAAAAAATTACAGATCCGACACCCGAAAGCGCCGAACCGAGTTGATTCTGACTGTTGACTGTCTACTGACAATCTTCAATCCAAAAGGAATTGTCTCCGACGACCACAACCAAAGCTGCAATCGCACGGGGTCAAAATAATTGGCATTGACAATGTGCACGCTGTTGAGTTCTCAAGGACCAGACGCACCCCCCGCTCAGCACCACCACAGTGGAACCTCATCAGAGGGGCTGGAAGTTCGTTGCCGGGGAAGAACCGCGGCGGACAAGATCTCCAGGTGAACCCGGTGACCGTCTCGGCCGTTCCGTTCTCCGCCTCAGCGGCAACGAGTGATTACTCTACGCACGGCCCGACCACACCACCAACACCACCAACATCCCGGGCGTGTCGCACGGTCGGCACCTCGTGGCCCCGGTACGGCGAACGGCCCGCTCCCCTGTGGGAACGGGCCGTTCGGGTGTCGCGAGCACTCAGTGGCGAGCGATGACCGGGTTCTTCAGCGAGCCGATCCCCTCGATGAGGACCTCCACCACCTCGCCGTCGCGGATGGCCCCGACCCCGGCCGGGGTACCGGTGAGGATGACGTCGCCGGGCAGGAGGGTCCAGATCGACGACACGAACTCGACCAGGGACGGGATGTCGTGCACCATCTCGCTGGTCGACGCCGCCTGGCGCAGCTCGCCGTCCACGCGGGTCTCGAGTCGGATGTCCGACGGGTCGATCTCGGTCTCGATGACCGGACCGAGCGGACAGAAGGTGTCGAAGCCCTTGGCTCGCGTCCACTGTCCGTCGCGGGCCTGCAGGTCGCGCGCAGTCACGTCGTTCGCGATCGTGTACCCGAGCACGACGCTCGCGAAGTCCTCGCGCCGGACGTTCTTGGCGAGCGAGCCGATCACGATGGCGAGCTCGCCCTCGTGGTCGACACGGCCGACCTCGGCCGGCAGACGGATGGGGTCGTCCGGACCGATGACCGCGGTGTTCGGCTTGAGGAAGACCACGGGGTCGTCCCCCGACCGCTCGTCCATCTCCGACGCGTGCTCGGCGTAGTTCAGGCCGACGCCGATCACCTTCGACCGAGGGATCACCGGTGCGAGGAGCTTGGCGTCGGCGAGCGGCACCCGCTCCCCCGTCGTCTCGAACCCCTGGTACATCGGGTCCCCCGCAAGGACGACCAGGTCACGCTCGTCGAGGATGCCGTACCGCGGGTCTTCACCCGTGCTGCTGAACCGTGCGATCTTCACTGTTCGACCCTACCGATCCGCGGCTCAGGCCGGGTCCGTCAGGCGCGTCATCCACCCGTGGGGGTCGGGACGACGGCCGTACTGGATGTCGGTCAGCTCCTGGCGGAGCGACATCGTCAAATCGCCGGCACCGACGGTCGGCGACCCGATCGTGAAGCCCTCGCCGCGGAGCTCCGCGATCGGCGTGACCACCGCGGCCGTCCCGCAGGCGAACGCCTCGGTGATCGAGCCGTCGGCCACCCCGTCCCGCCACTCGTCGAGCGTCACCCGACGACGCTCCACCCGGAGCCCGCGGTCCTCGGCGAGCTGCAGGATCGAGTCGCGGGTGATGCCCTCGAGGATCGACTCCGAGTCCGGCGTGACGAGCGTGCTGTCCGACCGCACGAGCACGACGTTCATGCCGCCGAGCTCCTCGAGGTACCGGCCCTCCTCGGAGTCGAGGAACATCACCTGCTGGCAGCCCTGCTCGTAGGCCTCCTGCTGCGGGAGCAGGGACGCGGCGTAGTTCCCGCCGGTCTTCGCAGCCCCGGTCCCGCCACGTGCGGCACGGGCGTACTTCGTCGACAGCCAGATGCTCACGGGCTTCGGTCCGGACGTGAAGTACGCCCCCGCCGGGCTGGCGATGCAGTGGTACGCGACCTCCTGCGCGGCACGGACGCCGAGGAAGGACTCGGTCGCGATCATGAACGGACGCAGGTACAGGCTGGTCTCCGGCGCCGACGGCACCCAGTCCACGTCGGCGCGGACGAGCTGCCGGACCGACTCGACGAAGACCTCGAGCGGCAGCTCCGGGAGCGCGAGCCGACGGGCCGAGCGCTGGAAGCGGCGCGCGTTCGCGTCCGGCCGGAAGGACCACACCGACCCGTCCGCGTGGCGGTAGGCCTTCATGCCCTCGAAGATCTCCTGCGCGTAGTGGAACACGCTGGCGCTGGGGTCGAGGGTCAGCGGTCCGTACGGGTGGATCGATGCGCTGTGCCAGCCGGCTTCGAGCGACCACGCGACGGTGGCCATGTGGTCGGTGAAGTACTTGCCGAAGCCCGGGTCGGCGAGGATCTCCTCGCGCTCGGCCGCGGCCCGACGCTCGGGCGACGGCGTGTTCGCGAACTCGAGGGCGAAGTCGCCGTCGGTCTCGGTGTCGGTGCTGCTCATCTGGGTGACTCCTGTCAGGCGGTGGTGGTGCGTGCTGCGACCGCGGCGGCGATGGCGTCGCCGACCTCGGCCGTGCTGCGCGGCGTGGTGCCCCGGCTCGCGAGGTCGGCCTCGACCGCCTGTGTCACGGCCGCCGCCAGGTCTGCACGACCGAGGTGGTCGAGCAGCAGGGCGACGGACAGGACGGCGGCGGTCGGGTCGGCGACCTGCTGGCCTGCGATGTCCGGCGCGGAACCGTGGACCGGCTCGAACATGCTGGGGAAGGTGCCGTCCGGGTTGATGTTCCCCGAGGCCGCCAGACCGATGCCGCCGCTGATCGCGCCGGCCAGGTCGGTGATGATGTCCCCGAACAGGTTGTCGGTGACGATGACGTCGAACCGCCCGGGCTCGCGGACCATGTGGATCGTCACCGCGTCGACGTGCTGGTAGTCGACGGTCACGTCCGGGTGCTCCTCGGCGACCGCCGCGACCGTCCGCTGCCAGAGGGAACCCGCGTGCACGAGCACGTTGCTCTTGTGCACGAGGGTCAGGTGCTTCCGCGGGCGGCGGGAGGCGAGGTCGAAGGCGTACCGGACGACGCGCTCGACACCGTGTGCCGTGTTGAGGGACACCTCGGTGGCGATCTCGTGCGGCGTGCCGACGCGGATCGCGCCGCCGTTGCCGACGTACGGGCCCTCGGTGCCCTCGCGCACGACGACGAAGTCGACCGCGCCCGGGTCGGCGAGCGGGCTCGCGACCGAGGAGTACACCGTCGTGGGGCGGAGGTTGACGTAGTGGTCGAACGCGAAGCGCAGCTTCAGCAGGAGTCCACGCTCGATGATCCCGCCCGCGAGTCGCGGGTCGCGCGGGTCACCGCCGACGGCGCCGAGCAGGATCGCGTCGTGCTCGGCGATGGCGGACATGTCGTCCTCGGTGAGGATGTCGCCCGTCTCGAGGTACCGGGCGGCACCGAGCGAGAAGGCGGTCTCCTGCACGTCGAGGTCGTCCGGTAGCACCGCGTGCAGGACCTTCAGCGCTTCGTCCACCACCTCGGGCCCGATGCCGTCGCCGCGGACGACCGCCAGCTTGAGCGTCTGTGCCATGTCCCGGACCCCTACAGCGTGATGTCGATCTCGCGGAGCGAGGTCGCGTCGATGGTGGAGCGCACGTGCTCGAGGATCTCCGCGGGCACCGGCGAGTCGACCGTCAGGACGCTCAGCGCCTGCCCGCCGGCGGCCTCGCGCGAGATCTGCATCGCGGCGATGTTGATGCCGGAGTCGCCGAACTCCTTGCCGTAGACCGCGACGATGCCGGGGCGGTCGGTGTAGACCATCACGACGTGGTGCGCGTCGAGGGCGACCTCGACGTCGTGGCCGTTGATCTCCACGAGCTTCTCGACCTGCTTGGCACCGGTCAGCGTGCCGGACACGCTGATCGCGGGCCCGTCGGACTGGGCACCGCGGATCGTGAGGACGTTGCGGTACTCCGGGCTGTCGGCGTCGGTGATGAGCCGGACGCTCACGCCGCGCTGCTCCGCGATGAGCGGGGCGTTGACGTACGAGACCTGGTCGCTGACGACGTCGGTGAAGACGCCCTTGAGGGCTGCGAGCTTCAGCACGCTGACGTCGTACTGCGCGAGCTCGCCGTGCACCTCGACGTCGATGCTCGTCACCGGCGAGGTGGCCAGGCCGGTGAAGACCTGACCGAGCTTCTCCATGAGCGGGATCCCCGGGCGGACGTACGGGTCGATGACGCCGCCGGCGACGTTGACCGCGTCCGGCACGAGTTCGCCGCCGAGCGCGAGGCGCACGGACTTCGCGACGGAGACGCCGGCCTTCTCCTGGGCCTCGTCCGTCGAGGCGCCGAGGTGCGGCGTGACGACGACGTTCGGCAGCGCGAGCAGCGGCGAGTCCTTCGGCGGCTCGGACACGAAGACGTCGAGGCCGGCGCCGGCGATCTCCCCGGACGTGAGCGCCCGGTGCAGGGCGTCCTCGTCGATCAGGCCGCCGCGGGCGACGTTCACGACGAACGCGGTCGGCTTCATGAGCGCGAACTGCTCGTCCGAGATCATGCCCACCGTCTCCGGCGTCTTCGGCATGTGGATCGTGGTGAAGTCCGCACGACGGAGGAGGTCCTCGAGCGACACCAGCTCGACCCCGAGCTGCTGGGCCCTGGCCGTCGTGACGTAGGGGTCGTACGCGATGACCGAGACGCCGAACGCCTGCAGGCGCTGCGTGATGAGCGCGCCGATGCGGCCGAGGCCGATGATGCCGACGGTCTTCTCGTAGAGCTCGACGCCCGTGTACGACGAACGCTTCCACGCGCCGGCGGCGAGCGACGCGTGGGCCGCGGGGATGTGGCGCGCGAGCGACAGGATGTGGCCGACCGTGAGCTCGGCGGCCGAGATGATGTTCGACGTCGGCGCGTTGACGACCATCACGCCGGCGGTGGTCGCCGCCTTGATGTCGACGTTGTCCAGGCCGACGCCCGCGCGGGCGACCACCTTGAGCTGCGGCGCCGCGGCGATGGCCTCGGCGTCGATCTTCGTGGCGGACCGCACCAGCACGGCGTGCGCGTCGGCGAGGGAGGACAGGAGCGCGGCACGGTCGGTACCGTCCACGTTCCGGATCTCGAAGTCGGGCCCGAGGGCGTCGACGGTGGCGGGCGAGAGTTCTTCGGCGATCAGGACGACCGGCTTCGGCACAGCTGCAGTTCCTCACACGAGACGGGCGGTATCCCACCATCGTATCGACGCGGGGACCCGGTTACGACCGCACCGTCGGTCCCCGACGGAACCACGCGCCGGTCCGGAGGCGCGGAGCCAGCGGGCACCGTGCCTCCCGTCCGTGGGACGGTAGCGACGTGCGTCAGAAGTCGAGCAGGCGCGGCACGAACAGCTGGAGGTCGAGCCAGAGCGCGCCCGCCGCCGCGAACGCGACGACGAAGACACCGACCGTCACCGACAGCCGAGCCCGGCGCGTCGTCCAGAGGGCGACCACGAACGCGACGGGCGCGATCGCGATGTCGAGGACGAGCCAGCCCCAGGGAGTGCTGCGCTGCAGCGACGAACCACCGGAGGTCGTCTCGAGGAACGTGTTGAACGCGCGAACCGACTGCGAGACGGTGACGAGGTTCCCGACACTCTGGACGGTCATGTAGGCGAACAGCGCGCCGAAGACCACCCAGACGACGATGCGGCCGACGAGCGGGGACGAGGTCCGGCGGGCTGCCGGTGTCGTGGCGGTCACCCGAAGCTCCTGGTCATGAGGAACGGCCAGGGGAAGAGCACGGCGGCTCCGAGCAGCATCCACAGCAGCCGCGTGCGGGTCCGACGACCACGACCGGCCCAGAGCACCACGGTGAACCACAGCGCGGGCGCAACGATCGACAGGAAGCGGAGGACCTCGACGAAGACGGTGAGCAGCGTGTCGACGTTCGCGACGTACGCGGTCGAGGCGGTGAGCAGCCACGCCACCGTGTAGAGCAGGTAGAGCCCGCCGAAGACCCCGAAGCCGACCAGGGCACCGGAGGTCTCCGGGCGCTCCGGGTCGCGTCCGCCGTGGCCCTTCACCGTGACCGGGTTGTGGGCCGCGTCGACGTGGGTCGCGTCGTCCGCGTCGCCCCAGCTGAGGGCGTCGTCGTCGTGGTCGACCGAGCCGTCGGGCGGGGATGCTGCCGTGGTCATGGGGACGATTCTACGAGGGACCCGCGACGGCGGACACCACGAGGGATCGCTCAGACGTCGGCGGGCTGGGTCGCGAGGACCCCGGCGACGACGTCGCGCACCGCGGGGAACAGCGGGTGGCTCTCCACGAGCCCGGTCAGGATCTCGGTGAGTGCGTGCGCCGTCGCGCCGGAGCGGAGCAGGGCGTGCAGCTCGATCGACTCGGGGTCGTTCTCGTCGTCGAACGCCAGGGCGACCCGGACCGCTCCGAGCAGGTGCTCGACCGGGAGCCCGCGTTCGGCCAGCTGCGACGCCGGGCCGATGAAGCGCTCACGCCGTCCGAGCTTCCGCAGCGGGTTGCGCCCCACACGCGCCGTGGTGTCCGGCAGGAGCGGGTTCGCGATGCGGGTGAGGTTCGCAGCGACGTAGCGGGCGTGCTCGGCCGGGTCGAACCCGTGCTTGGCGACCAGCAGCGCGGTCGTCTCGGCGAGGACCCCGTCGACCTCGGCGCGGACCTCGCGGTCCTCGAGGGCCTCGCGGATGAGTCGGATCCCGCGGACGAAGCCGTGGTACGCCGCGGTCGCGTGGGCGGTGTTCACCGTGTAGAGCTTCCGCTCGACGAACGGCTGCAGGTCGTCGACCCAGGTGACGCCGTCGATCTGCGGCGGCTCGGCGTCGGACGGAGCGAAGGGGGTGCGCTCGATGACCCACTCGTAGAACGGCTCGAGCACGACGTCGAGACCACCGGACTGTCCGAGCACCCCGGACTGGTCCGGGACGATGCGGTCGATCGCGCAGTTCGCGAAGACCGCCGCGACGTGACGGTCCTCGAGGATCGGGGCGCGTCGGATGCTGGCGTGCAGCGAGTCCGTCGCGTTGAAGGCGTTCTCGCAGGCCACGACCGTGACGTCGCCGCGCTCGGGCGCCCGTGCCGCGAGGCCCTCGGCGATGACGGGGGCGACGAGCGGCAGCGTGCGTGCACCGACGGCGGTCGTGACGACGTCGGCCTCGGCGATCGCCTGGACGACGCGCTCACGGTCGGTCTTGCTGCTGAGTGCACGGAAGCCGTACACGAGGTGTTCGACGGGCTGCTCGCCGACCTCGTGGACCACGAAGCGGCCGGCGTCGTTGAGCGCGGAGACCACGCGGTCGTCCACGTCGACGAAGGTGAGCTCGTAACCGCTCGCGACCAGGAACTGACCCACGAACCCGCGCCCGATCTTGCCGGCGCCGATGTGGACCGCTCGCTTCGTCACCGCCATCCGATGATCCTCCCACGTCGGAGGACCCGGTCGTGACCACTCCTCGCGACGCCGCGGAGCGGCATCGGCAGCACTGCAGGACGGGTCACGGAAGCGGAGCGCCCGGGTACGGGGACGCCACGGGGGCGCCAGGTGCTGGCGCTGGAGCTGGAGGGGTACAGGTGCATGTCGTTCGGGTCACGTCGCGAGGCGGCGGTGCGAACGCACCGCCGCCTCGGGAGTCGGGTGGTCGACCGCAGACTACCGCGCGGCCGAGCCGTCCACGTAGTCGGCGTCGTTCGACTTCCACGCGAACAGCGCGCGGAGCTCGCGGCCGGTGGCCTCGATCGGGTGGCCCTCGCCCTTCGCGCGGAGCTCCTTGAACTCCGGCGCGCCGGCGTCCTGGTCCTCGATGAAGCGCTTGGCGAAGGTGCCGTCCTGGATGTCGGAGAGCACGGCCTTCATGTTCTCCTTGACCTCGGGCGAGATCACGCGGGGGCCGGAGACGTAGTCACCGAACTCGGCGGTGTCGGAGATCGACCAGCGCTGCTTGGTGAGGCCGCCCTCCCAGATGAGGTCGACGATGAGCTTGAGCTCGTGCAGGACCTCGAAGTAGGCGATCTGCGGCTGGTAGCCCGCCTCGACCAGGGTCTCGAAGCCGTACTGGATGAGCTGCGACGTGCCACCGCAGAGGACGGCCTGCTCACCGAACAGGTCGGTCTCGGTCTCCTCGGTGAAGGTCGTCTTGATGCCGCCGGAACGCAGGCCGCCGATGGCCTTGGCGTACGACCAGGCGAGGTCCCAGGCGCTGCCGGAGGCGTCGACCTCGACGGCGACGATCACGGGCACACCACGGCCGGCCTCGTACTCGCGACGGACGGTGTGCCCCGGGCCCTTCGGCGCGACGAGCGCGACGTCGACGCCCTCGGGGGCCTCGATGTAGCCGTAGCGGATGTTGAAGCCGTGGCCGAAGACGAGCGTCGCGCCGTCCTTCAGGTTCGGCTCGATGTCCTCGGCGTAGACGATGCGCTGCACCTGGTCCGGCGCGAGGATCACGACGACGTCGGCGTTCTTCGTCGCCTCGGCCGGGGTGAGGACCTCGAAGCCCGCCTCGGTCGCCTTGTCGCGGCTCTTCGAGCCCTCCTGGAGGCCGATGACGACCTCGACGCCGGAGTCACGGAGGTTGAGCGCGTGGGCGTGGCCCTGCGAGCCGTAGCCGATGACGGCGACCTTCTTGCCCTGGATGAGCGTCAGGTCGGCGTCGGCGTCGTACACGATGTCAGTCACGAGGGTGTGTCTCCTTGGTTCTGGTGGCTTGTGGTGTGCGGACGGGAGGCGCGTGGCGGGACCGCCCCGCGCCTCCCGCCCGGAAGCGGGGTGTGCTCAGCGCACGCGGTCGGTGATGCTCTTCGGCCCACGGCCCATGCCGAGCAGACCGGCGCGGGCGAGTTCCTTGACGCCGTAGGGCTCGAGGACGCGGAGGATCGCCTGGATCTTGCCCGGGTCGCCGGTCACCTCGACGATGAGCGAGTCGGTCGCCACGTCGACGACCTGCGCGCGGAAGAGGTTCACGGCCTCGAGCACGGCCGAGCGGGTCTGGTTGTCGACGCGGACCTTCACGAGCATGTGCTCGCGCTGCACCGACTGCGAGAAGTCGAGCTCGACGATCTTGATGACGTTGACGAGCTTGTTGAGCTGCTTCGTCACCTGCTCCAGCGGCAGGTCCTCGACGTCGACGACGACCGTGATCCGGGACAGGCCCTCGACCTCGGTGCCGCCCACGGCGAGCGACTCGATGTTGAAGCCGCGCCGGGCGAACAGCCCCGCGACGCGCGTCAGCAGACCGGGCTTGTCCTCGACGAGGAGGGAGAGGACGTGGCTCATGCGGTTTCTCCCGTCATGTCGGCGTCCTCGTCGTCCCAGGTCGGGGCGAGGGCCTGGGCGTACTCGATGGACGAGTTGCTGACCCCCTGCGGGACCATGGGCCAGACCATCGAGTCGCGGCTGACCACGAAGTCGATCACCACGGGGCGGTCGTTCGTCTCGAGGGCGAGCTGGATGGCGGCGTCGACCTCGTCCGCCTTCTCGACGCGGATCCCGAGGGCACCGTAGGCGTCGGCGAGCTTCACGAAGTCCGGGACGCGGCGCGTGCCGTGACCGGTCTGCAGGTCGGTGAAGGAGTGTCGCCCGTCGTAGAACAGCGTCTGCCACTGCCGCACCATGCCGAGCGAGGAGTTGTTGATGACCGCGACCTTGATCGGGATGTCGTTGATGACGCAGGTCGCGAGCTCCTGGTTCGTCATCTGGAAGCAACCGTCGCCGTCGATCGCCCAGACCACGCGGTCCGGTTGGGCGACCTTCGCGCCCATCGCCGCGGGGACCGAGTAGCCCATGGTGCCGGCGCCACCCGAGTTCAGCCAGGCGTTCGGCCGCTCGTACCGGATGAACTGCGCGGACCACATCTGGTGCTGACCGACCCCGGAGGCGAACACGCCCTCGGGACCGGTGAGCTCACCGATGCGCTTGATGATCGCCTGCGGCGCGAGCAGCCCGTCGGTCGGCTCCGCGTACCCGAGCGGGAAGTCCTGCCGGAGCTGGTCGAGCTTCGCCCACCAGGCGCTCGTGTCCGCCCGGTCGGCGGAGACGTCCTCCCAGGCGTCGAGGAGGTCGACGAGGACCTCGCGGGCGTCGCCGACGATCGGCACGTCGGCGAAGCGGATCTTCGAGATCTCCGCGGGGTCGATGTCGACGTGCACGACCTTGGCGTGCGGCGCGAACTCGTCCGCCTTGCCCGTCACCCGGTCGTCGAAGCGCGCACCGAGGGCGACGATGAGGTCGCTCTCCTGCAGGCCGAGCACCGCGGGCACCGTGCCGTGCATGCCCGGCATGCCGAGGTGCTGCTGGTGCGAGTCCGGGAAGGCGCCACGGGCCATGAGGGTCGTGACGACCGGCGCACCGGTGGCCTCGGCGAAGCGCAGGAGCTCGGCCGACGCACCGGAGCGGACGACGCCGCCGCCGACGTACAGCACCGGACGCTCGGCCTCGGCCAGCAGCTGGGCCGCGGCCGTGATCTGCTTGCCGTGCGCCTTCGTGACCGGACGGTAGCCGGGCAGGTCGATCTTCGGCGGCCAGACGTACGGCGCCGACTTCTGCTGGGCGTCCTTCGTGATGTCGACGAGCACCGGGCCCGGGCGACCCGTCGTGGCGATCTGGTGGGCCGCGGCCAGCGTCGCCGGCACGTCGGCCGGGTCGGTCACGAGGAACGAGTGCTTCGTGATCGGCATCGTGATGCCGACGATGTCGGCCTCCTGGAAGGCGTCGGTGCCCATCAGGGTCGAGAACACCTGCCCGGTGATCGCGATGAACGGCACCGAGTCCATGTAGGCGTCGGCGATCGCCGTGACGAGGTTCGTCGCACCGGGACCGGACGTCGCGATGGCGACACCGACCTTGCCGGACGAGGAGGCGTACCCCTCGGCGGCGTGGCCGGCACCCTGCTCGTGGCGCACGAGGACGTGGCGGATGGTCGTCGACGCCATGAGCTCGTCGTAGAACGGGATGATCGCGCCGCCGGGCAGGCCGAAGACGTCGGTGATCCCGAGGTGCTCGAGCGTCCGCAGGACGGCTCCCGAGCCGGTCAGGATCTCGGGCGACCGCCGCGTACCGGCGGCCGCGGACAGCGGAGTGGCTTCCGTGGGCATGAGGTGGTCCTTGCCTGGAGGGATGGCGGTTCGAACGTGTCGACGCTAGCCCGTGACCGCGCCCTTGGCGGCGGACTGGACGAGCTTCGCGAACTTCGCGAGGACTCCGCGGGTGTAGCGCGGGGGCAGCGGGGCCCAGCCTTCTCGGCGGGCCTCCAGCTCGGCGTCGTCGACCAGTAGGTCGAGCGAGCGAGCCGCGATGTCGACACGGATGCGGTCGCCATCGCGCACGAATGCCACTGGACCTGCGTCCACGGCTTCCGGTGCGATGTGGCCGATGCACAGGCCGGTTGTGCCGCCTGAGAATCGTCCGTCCGTCAACAGTAGTACATCCTTGCCCAGGCCCGCGCCCTTGATGGCAGCGGTGATGGCGAGCATCTCGCGCATGCCGGGGCCGCCCTTCGGGCCCTCGTAGCGGATGACCACCACGTCGCCCTTCTGGATCCGTCCCTCGGTCAGGGCGTCCATGGCGGCGCGTTCGCGGTCGAACACCCGCGCCGGGCCCTCGAACACGGCGGCGTCGAAGCCGGCGGTCTTCACGACGGCACCCTCGGGCGCGAACGAGCCCTTGAGGATCGTCAGTCCACCGGTGGTGTGGATCGGGTTGTCGAGCTTCCGGAAGACCTCGCCGTCGAGCTCCGGCGGGTCGATCTCGGCCAGGTTCTCGGCGAGGGTCTTGCCGGTGACGGTCATGACGTCGCCGTGCAGCAGACCGGCCTCGAGCAGCGCCTTCATGATCACCGGGATGCCGCCGTTGCGGTCGACGTCGACCATGACGTACTTGCCGAACGGCTTCATGTCCGCCAGGTGCGGCACCTTCGAGCCGATGCGGTTGAAGTCGTCGAGGCTCAGCTCGACCTCGGCCTCGTGCGCGATCGCGAGCAGGTGCAGCACGACGTTGGTCGAGCCTCCCAGCGCCATCGCGACGGCGATGGCGTTCTCGAACGCCTCCTTCGTCAGGATCTGGCGGGCGGTGAGCCCGAGGCGCAGCATGTTGACGACCGCCTCGCCGGAGCGGTGGGCGTAGTAGTCACGGCGACGGTCGGCGCTCGGCGGGGCCGCGGACCCGGGCAGCGACATGCCGAGGGCCTCGGCCACGCTCGCCATCGTGTTCGCGGTGTACATCCCGCCGCAGGCGCCCTCGCCCGGGACGATCGCGCACTCGATCTCCTTGAGCTCGGCCTCGGTCATGGTGCCGGCCTTGCACGCACCGACGCCCTCGAAGGAGTCGATGATCGTGACCTCCTTGAAGGAGCCGTCGGCCTGCTTCACGTAGCCCGGCATGACCGAACCCGCGTAGAGGAAGACGCTCGCGAGGTCCAGGCGCGCGGCGGCCATGAGCATGCCGGGGAGCGACTTGTCGCAGCCGGCGAGCAGCACGGTGCCGTCGAGGCGCTCGGCGTTGACGACCGTCTCGACGCTGTCGGCGATGACCTCGCGGGAGACGAGCGAGAAGTGCATGCCCTCGTGGCCCATCGAGATGCCGTCGGAGACGGAGATGGTGCCGAACTGCAGCGGGTACCCGCCGCCGGAGTGCACGCCCTCCTTCGCGCCCTGGGCGAGGCGGTCGAGCGAGAGGTTGCAGGGGGTGATCTCGTTCCAGGACGAGGCGATCCCGATCTGCGGCTTGTCCCAGTCGGCGTCGCCCATGCCGACGGCGCGGAGCATGCCACGCGAGGTGGTCGCTTCGATCCCGTCGGTGACGACCCGGCTGCGCGGCTTCACGTCGATGTCAGGCATGGAGGCAGTCTAGGACCAGTTGGGATACCACCCGGACACCGTTGCGCGGACGGGAGGCGCGGGGCCGGGTCGTCAGCGCGTCGCGCGCAGGCGTCCGAGCTGCTTCAGGACGTCGGTGAGCGCCGCAGGGTCGGCCACGCGGTGGGCGGCGAGCGTGTCGCCCTCCCCCACCTTCACGCCGACGTCGCCGTCGCGGAGCACCCGGAAGGCGTCCTCGTCGGTGACGTCGTCGCCGGCGAAGAACACCGCGTCGGCGCCGCGGAGCCCGCGCAGTCGATCGATCGCGTCGCCCTTCGTGACGTGCCGGACGGCGAACTCGACGATGTCCTTGCCGCCGCGCTCCAGCACGTCCGGGTCTGCTGCGTGCGCCGCCTCGTGCGCCGCCGCGTTCGCCGCGGCCGCGTCCTCGACGCTCGCCCGCCGGGTGTGCACACCGTGGCCGGCCGGCTTGTGCTCGATCACGACGTCGGGGAACCGTGCACCGACCTCGTCGAGGGCAGCGCCGACCCGTTCGACCCGCGCGAGCTCGTCGTCGCTCAGCGCGGCCTCGTCGTGGCCGTCCACGCGCCACTCGACACCGTGCGACCCGACGAGCGCCATGCCGTCGGGTGCGTGCGACACCCGGGCGAGCCCCTCGAGCGGACGCCCGGAGACGAGCACGACCTCGGTGTCGCGGGCGCGCTGCAGGGTGAGCACCGCGGCCCAGGAGCCGGGGAGCGCCCCGACCCGTGCGGGGTCGTCGGCGAAGGGTGCGAGCGTGCCGTCGAAGTCGAGGGCGACGAGCAGTCGCGGCGCAGCCGCGAGCGTCTCGAGGGCCGCCGCCAGGACGGCCGGGTCGGTGGAGACCTCAGGCACCGCGTGCCTCCCGGGTGTCCTCGGCGGCACGCGCCTTCTGCGCGTCCTGGTCGAAGATCGACATCCCGTCGTCCTCCGCCTCGCGGTGCCGCTCGCCGCCGTCGTCGGACGGGTCGATCCGCGACCCGCGCGGGGCGTGCCGGTCGAGCGCCTCGAGGAACGAGCGGGACCACCGGGCCACGTCGTTGTCGCGGACGCGCTTGCGGAGCGCGCGCATGCGCGTGGAGCGCTCGCGGCGGGGCATCTCGATGGCGCGCTGGATCGAGTCCTTCAGCGCGCCGATGTCGTGCGGGTTGACGATGACGGCCTGCTTGAGCTCGTCGGCGGCACCCGCGAACTCGGACAGGATGAGCACGCCGTCGTTGTCGAACCGGGCGGCCACGTACTCCTTCGCGACCAGGTTCATGCCGTCGCGCAGGGCCGTGACGAGCATGATGTCGGCGGCCAGGTAGAGCGCCACCATCTCCTCGCGCGGGTACCCGTGGTGCAGGTACGCGATCGGCTGGTGGCCGATGACCCCGAGGTCGCCGTTGATGCGGCCGACGGTGAGCTCGATCTCGTCACGCAGCGTCGCGTAGGTGTCGACCCGCTCGCGGCTCGGGCTCGCGACCTGCACGAGCGTGGCGTCCTCGACCGCGATCCGGCCGTCCTCGACGAGCTCGCCGAACGCCTTGATCCGGTGCCGGATGCCCTTCGTGTAGTCGAGCCGGTCGACGCCGAGCAGCACGGTCTTCGGGTTGCCGAGACTCTCGCGGATCTCCCGCGCGCGCTCCTGCACCTCGGGCCGGTGGGCGATCTCCTCGAAGCTCTCGGCATCGATGGAGATCGGGAAGTGCCGTGCCTCGACGTGCCGCACGGTGATGCCCTTGCGGCTCCGCGGGGCCGCCGGGTCGTCCACGGGGACGTCGATGGTCGACCCCTTGGTGGTGTAGCCCTTGATGTGCCGGACCGCGCGGAGGAAGTCGCTCGCGTCGTCCTGGCGCTGGAAGCCGATCACGTCGGCACCGAGCAGCCCGTCGAGGATCTGCGCGCGCCAGGGCAGCTGCGCGTAGATGCCGACCGGTGGGAACGGGATGTGGTTGAAGAAGCCGATCGTCAGGTCGGGGCGGCGCTCCCGCAGCAGCGCCGGCAGGAGCTGCAGCTGGTAGTCCTGCACCCACACGATGCCGTCCTGCTCGACGATCTCGGCGATCTGGTCGGCGAAGCGCTCGTTGACGCGTCGGTACGCGATCCACCAGTCGCGGTGGTAGCTCGGGTGCTCGATGACGTCGTGGTAGAGCGGCCACAGCGTGTCGTTGCTGAACCCCTCGTAGTACTCCTCGACGTCGGCGGCGCTGAGCGGCACCGGCACGATGTGGATGCCCTCGTTGTCGAACGGTGCGACCTCGACGTCCGGCTGGCCGACCCACCCGACCCAGGCGCCGTCGTTGGCGCGCATGACCGGTTCGAGCGCCGTCACCAGCCCGCCGGGCGAGTGCCGCCACCCCTCGTTGCCGTCCTCGTCGACGACGCGGTCCACCGGGAGGCGGTTCGAGGCGACGACGAAGGCGTAGCGGTCCGGGTCGGTGTCTGCTGCCATGGGGTGCTGGTGTCTCCGTTCCCTCCGGCCGGTGCGCCGGGATCGAGGCCGACGGTACCAGCGGAGGGGCGGCCGGCTCTCGGTGCGCCGTCACTAGGCTCGTCGCCATGGTCATGACACGGGCGTGGCGGGACGGCACCGCGGTGGAGCGGGACTTCCCCGTCGAACGGGTGTCGGACCTGCTGGAGCGCGACGACGGCACCTTCGTGTGGGTGGACCACGTCGACCCGGACCCCGGTGACCTGGACCAGCTCGAGGACGAGCTCGGGGTGCACGCGCTCGCGGTCGAGGACGCCCTCGAGCACGGGCAGCGGCCGAAGCTCGACCGCTACCGGGACAGCCTGTTCCTGGTCGTCTACGACGTCGACGGCCTCGACGCCGAGGGCGAGCTCGTCACGCACGAGGTGAAGGCCTTCGTCACGCACCGGGCGCTCGTGACCATCCACGGCCCCGACGTCGACCTCGGCGCCGTCGAACGGCGGCTGGAGGCGAACGCCGACCTGGCCGACCGCGGGGTGCCCTGGCTCGTCTGGGGACTCCTCGACGCCGTCGTCGACCACGCCACGAAGGCCGTCGAGGACATCGAGGCACGCATCGACGACCTCGAGGACGACCTGTTCGAGCACGGGGACCCGCGCGAGCAGCAGGTCCAGCGCCGGTCCTTCCGGCTGCGGAAGGCGCTCGGCGTGCTCCGGCGGCAGGTCGTGCCCACGCGCGACAGCGTCGGGTCCCTGCTGCACGGCGACGCCGAGACGATCGCCGACGGCATCCGCCCGTACCTCCGTGACGTCGAGGACCACCTCGTGACGATCGCGGACTCGGTCGAGCAGCTCCGCGACGCGGTGTCGAGCGTCCTCGACACGAACCTGAACCTGGCGTCGAACCGGCAGAACACCGTGATGAAGAAGGTGACGAGCTGGGCGGCGATCATCGCGATCCCGACCGCCATCACCGGGTTCTTCGGGCAGAACGTGACGTTCCCCGGGGAGGGGCACTGGAGCGGACTGGCCGCGTCGGTGTCGCTGATCGTCGCGACGTCGCTCGTGCTCTACCGCGTGTTCAAGAGCAAGGACTGGCTGTAGCCGGCCGCCTCAGAGCTGCAGCGCGAGCACACCGGCGACGACGGTGAGCGGCGCGACCACGCACCCCAGCGCCATGTAGCGTCCCCACGACAGGTGCACGCCCTCGGCCGACAGCCGTGCGTGCCACAGCAGCGTCGCGAGCGAGGCCCACGGCGTGATGAGGCACCCCGCGTTCACGCCGACCAGGAGCGCCGCGTAGCGCAGCGCCTCGTGGCCGGCGGCCGGCTCGAGCACCAGGTACGCGGGCAGGTTGTCGATCGCGTTCGCCGCGACCCCGCCGGCACCGCCGAGCAGCAGGAGCGACCCGGTGTCGGTGCCACCGGACAGCGCCTGCACGATCGGGTCGGTGAGCCCCGTGGCGTGCAGGGTCTCGACGACGACGAACAGCCCGGCCGCGAAGACGAGCGTCGCCCAGGGGACGCGGGACGGCCGGAGCTCGGACGGCGCGCGGAACGCGGCGACGACGACGAGCAGCGCCGCCGCGACGAGCGCCGCGACCCAGACCGTCACGCCGGCGGTCAGCGCGACCACGAGCAGGACGAGCACCACCGAGGCCGCCCAGAAGAACAGCGGGTCGCGCGGCCGTCGCACGTCGACCGGCGTGTACCGGCCGAAGAGCTTCCCGCGGAACACCACGAGGAGCACCGCGCACGGCACGACGACCCCGGCGAGCGCCGCCCACACCATGAGGCCGGCGAACGGGATCGGGCCGTCGAGGCCGATCCCGTCGACGGCGAGCAGGTTCGTCAGGTTCGACACCGGCAGCAGGAGCGACGCCGTGTTGGCGAGCCACACGGTCGTGAGCGCGAAGGGCATCGGCGGCAGCCCGACGCGACGCGCGAGCGTGATGACGATCGGGGTGAGGAGCACCGCCGTGGTGTCGATGCTCAGGAAGACCGTGCAGACCACCGCGAGCACGACGACGGCCGCCCAGAGGCCGATCGTGCGCCCGCCGCCGACCCGGGCCGCCAGGTCGGCGAGCCGGTCGAAGACCCCGGCGTCGGCCGCGAGCTCCGACACGATCGTCAGCCCGAGCACGAACGCGAGCACCGGGACGACCCGGTCGGCCAGCGCGCCGAGGTCCGAGAGGGGCAGCAGCCCGAGCGCGACGCAGACGGCGCCCACGACGAGCAGCACTCCCCCGATGACGGCCTGGCGCACGGTGTCTCCTCGCTCTGCGGACCGGCAGGGCGACCGGCGGCGCTCCAATGTAGCGGCCGGTAGCGTGGCGGGGACGACCAGGAGGAGGAACCCGTGCGGAAGTTCATGTTCAGCGGTGCGGTGTGGAGTTCGATCATCAGCGGCTACAGCGTCGTGCAGACCACCCGGCAGGGGCCGCGCGACTGGCGCCTGGCCCTCACGTGGATCGCGTGGCTCGCGACGACGATCGTCGCGCTCGGCACGGTCGTCGAGGACGACCGAGCCGTCAAGGCGCGCCAGCGCTAGGACGCACGTCGCGGTCACGACGGTGACCGGACGACGGACGGGAGGCGCGGTACCCACCGGTACCGCGCCTCCCGTCCGTCGTCCCGTGGCGTCGCGACCTGCGGACGCCCGTGCGGTCAGCGCAGGCTGTCAGGGCGTGCGGTCAGCGCTCGGGCGGGACCTCGTCCGGACGGATGTCGGACGTCTGGATCGGACCGGTGAACAGCGCGGTGCGCTCGTCGCCCTCGCGGAAGAGCGCAGCGTCCTGCTCCTCGGTGCGGGCGCGGCGCTCGCCGACGCGCTCGGTGCCCTGCGTGACCTGCACCCGCTGACGGGGCAGGGCGTCGGGGTGCTCGCGCTGCACCCACTCGACCATCTCCTCGCGGACGTAGCAGCGCAGGTCGAACAGGCCGCCGGCGTCCGGAGCGGACACCAGGATGCGGACCCGCACGAGCCCGCTCACCGCGTCGGTGACCTGGAGCACCTTGGTCCGACCGTCCCAGATCGTCGAGGTCGACAGGATGCGGTCGAGCTCCCCGCGCATCTCGGTCGGACTGATCCGCCAGTCGAGGTCGAACTCGACCGCGCCCAGCAGCTCGCTGCCGGTGCGGGTCCAGTTCTCGAACGGCGTGGACGTGAAGTAGGTCGACGGGAGCACGAACCGGCGGTCGTCCCACAGGTGCACGACGACGTAGGTCAGGGTGATCTCCTCGATGCGCCCCCACTGCTGCTCGACCACGACGACGTCGTCGACGCGGATCGACCCGGAGAACGCGAGCTGCATGCCGGCGAACACGTTGCCGAGGGTGGACTGCGCCGCGAGACCCGCGACGACGGAGATGAGTCCGGCCGAGGCCAGGACGCTCGCGCCCGCTGCCTCGACCCCGGGGAAGGTCAGCAGGATCGCGCCGACCGCGATGATGACGAGCACGGCGACCGTGAGTCGGCGGATGATGAGGACCTGGGTGCGGATGCGCCGTGCCACCCGGTTGTCCGGGACGTCGACGCGGTAGCGGTGCAGGCCGAGGTCCTCGAGGAAGATGGCGATCTGGCACGCCAGCCAGCAGCCGACGGCGATGGTGGCGATGAGGAAGGCGTGCGAGACCTCGTCGCGCCACGGGTAGGTGTCCTCGTCGTGCGGGATGCTCGTCGTGAAGGCCGTCCAGAGCAGCGCGATGAGCAGGATCGACCGCGCGGGGTGCTTGGTGCGCCGGGACAGGACCGCGGCCCAGCGTTCCCGGCGGGCGATGGTCCGGAGCACGAGGTGCAGGACGAGCGCTGCGGCGGCCGTCACGAGCAGGGCGATCCCGATCGCGACGAGGAGTCGGAGGAGGGTGTCCATCCGTCCATGCTGTCGGACCGGCGTCGGTGGGCGTTCAGCGTCGGCACACCTGTGGTGTCGTTCAGGGTGGGCTCCCGTTCCACCCCGGGCCGTCCACGCATGTAGGTTGGCGCGCATGACAGCGCAGAACGACACGGGTGTTGCGAAGCCCGCGAACGACTTCTCGCACGAGCAGGAGGGCTACCAGCACGGTCTGAAGCCCCGGCAACTGCAGATGATCGCGATCGGTGGGGCCATCGGCACCGGGCTCTTCCTCGGCGCGGGCGGACGCCTGAACACCGCCGGCCCCGCGCTGGCGGTCACCTACCTGATCGCCGGCGTCTTCGCGTTCTTCATCCTGCGCGCGCTGGGCGAGCTCGTCCTGCACCGCCCGTCCTCCGGGTCGTTCATCTCCTACGCCCGCGAGTTCTACGGCGAGAAGTTCGCCTACGCAGCCGGGTGGATGTACTTCCTGAACTGGGCGATGACCTCGATCGTGGACACGACCGCCGTCGCGCTGTACCTCCACTACTGGAGTGCGTTCACCGCGGCACCGCAGTGGCTCCTCGCGCTCATCGCCCTCGTCGTCGTGCTCGCCGCCAACATGGTCGCCGTCAAGGTGTTCGGCGAGCTCGAGTTCTGGTTCGCGCTCATCAAGGTCGCCGCACTCGTCGCGTTCCTCGTGATCGCCCTCGTCTGGCTGATCTTCGCCTTCCCGGTGGAGACCGGCGGCGAGGCGGTCCGCACGGGCTTCTCGATCTGGGCCGACAACGGCGGACTCATCCCGAACGGTGTGCTGCCGGCGGTGCTCGTCGTCCAGGGCGTCGTGTTCGCCTACGCCGCCATCGAGCTCGTCGGCACCGCGTCCGGTGAGACCCAGGACACCGAGAAGGTCATCCCCCGCGCCATCAACTCCGTCGTCTTCCGCATCGCGGTCTTCTACGTCGGGTCGGTCGTCCTGCTCTCCCTCCTCCTGCCGTACACGTCGTACAAGGACGGGCAGAGCCCCTTCGTGACGTTCTTCTCGTCGCTCGGCAACCCGCAGGTCGGCGTCGTCGCCGGGTCGATCATGAACTTCGTGGTGCTCACCGCGGCGCTCTCGTCGCTGAACGCGGGGCTGTACTCCACCGGCCGCGCGCTGCACTCGATGGGCATGAACGGCTCCGCGCCGAAGTGGACCACGAAGATGTCGAAGGGCGGTGTGCCGTACGCCGGCATCCTGCTCACCGCGGCGTTCACCGTCGCGGGCGTCGCCCTCAACTACTTCGTGCCGGCGCAGGCGTTCGAGATCGCGCTGAACGTCGCGAGCCTCGGCATCATCACCGCGTGGGGCACGATCATCCTCTGCCAGATGAAGCTGCGGCAGTGGGCGAAGCAGGGGCTCGCGAAGGAGCCGTCGTTCAAGCTGCCCGGCGCTCCGGTCACCTCGTGGTTGACGCTCGCGTTCCTGGCGTCGGTGGTCGTGCTCATGGCGATCGACTACCCCGTCGGCACGTACACGATCGCCTCGCTCGTGGTCATCATCCCGCTGCTGATCGTCGGCTGGTTCCTGCAGCGCGACCGCATCCTCCGCATCGCCGCGCTCCGCGAGGGTGTGACCGGGCCGTTCCCGATCGGTGTGCGCGACCCCGCGAACCAGGTCCGCCGCGACGGACAGGACGGGTCGGGCAGCTCCCGCGGCTGATCGCGCCTCCCGGACAGGGTCCGGTGCGCGCCGGTACGATCGGCGCGTGCCGGACCCTTCTGTCTCCCCCACGCTCGACCTCCAACTCACCTGGCGTGGCACCTTCGGGCGGATCCGGGTCTACGACGACACCGTCCGCGCGGAGACGAGCTTCGAGCGCGACGCACTGACGCAGGTGCCGACTGACCTGATCACCGGGTGGCGCATCGAGCCGTGCGACTTCGACGCGGTGTGCGTGGAGTTCGTCTGCGAGGACGAGACGTTCCGCGTGCTGCTCGACACCGGCGACGAGCGGGTGGCGCGGCTCGGGCTCGAGCGGGCGCTCGGGGCGCCGCTGCCGCCGGCTTCCTGAGCCGTCCGGGTCGCTCGCCGCGCGCGAGACGCCGGCGGCGGCGCGAGACGCCGGCTTCAGCGCGAGACGCTTGCATCAGTTCGAGACGCCTGCGTTCGTGCGAGACACCGCAGGCGCCGCGAGACGCCGCCGGATACAGCGGCGTCTCGCCGGCACGGCGGCGTCTCGCCGGCACGGCGGCGTCTCACGGGCGCGTGGTGACCACGGACGGACGGGAGGCGCGGTACCAGCCGGCACCGCGCCTCCCGTCCGTCAGGTGGCCACTCGGACCGCGTCAGACCAGCAGCAGGATCCCCGCGACCACGGCGGCGAGGGCGATCGCGAAGGCGATGAGCAGCAGCACCAGGTGCACCGTGTAGAACGTCGTCGGCTTGCCGGCCGCGTCGCGCGCCCGGCTGTCCTTCGCGACCCGCTGGAAGAAGCGCGGCCAGGTCACGAGGTTGAACACGGCGGCGAGGAACAGGACGATGGCGGCGAAGACGGTCACCCGACGAGTCTAGACAGCGACGCGATCCCGGCTCGTGACCGGAGCGTGAGCCCGGGGGTGCTCGGCCGCCCCCAACGCGGCCGAGACCTCCCCGGCGTGCCGACGACGAGGGACCCCGCCGTGTAGCACGTGCTACAGACCCTACACGGAAGCACGCCGCAACGTCGAGCGCTGCTCGGGAACGTGATCCGACCGATGCAGACGAGCAGGACTCAGACGGAGTCGCGAGCAGGCGCGAGCGCTTCGTCGAGCGCGGACTCCGCCTCGGCGAGCACGATGCGCTCGTCGGCGTCCAGCGGTCGGCGCGAGCGGCGGGCACCGTCGTTGATCTCCACGATGGTCCGGCTGAGCCGCGTCGCGGTGTCCTCGGTCGCCGGGTAGGCGTTGTCGGTACCGATGCGGGCGTGCAGCGGCTCGAGGGCGGCCAGGGCGGCGTCCAGGCGGCGCGCACGGCGTCGACGGGAGAGCTGGTGGCCGATGACCAGCAGCAGCATCCCCGAGGCCATGCAGAGCACCGCGCCGGGCGTCGTGACGTCGTACGGCGGGGTGAGCGCGCGGGTGACGTCGAGGCGACCGACCACGTGTGCGACGTCCATCACGGCGACGACGACCATCCGCACGACACCGAGGACCCCGCCGAGCACGATCACCCACAGCCCGACCAGGTCCGCCGCCGTCCGGGCCTCCCGCAGGCGCATGATGCAGATCACACCGGTGGCGCCGACCGCGGTGCCGAGGTAGGTCGTCTGCGCGATCGAGTAGACGGCCGCGGCGGGCTGGTGCCCCGCGACGAGCATGAACGTCGTCGTGGTCGGCGGCTGGTCGAGCGCGAGGAACGCCGCCACGACCACCACCACGACGACCACGAACGCGACGATGATGGCGGTCCGCAGCCACCGCCACGCTGCGCCGACGGCCTTCGCGACGCCCCAGAGGAGCGTGCTCGTCCCGGCGATCATCAGGCAGTCGCTGACGACCGTGACGACGTTGCGGCCACCGACGAGCGGGTCGAGCCAGCGGTACAGCGGATCGACGTTCGTGACGATCGTCGCGGTGAACAGCAGGAACGTCACCGCGAGCGTCCGGTCCTGCCCCCGCTGCAGTCGGAACAGCACCACCGTCCCGACGACGAGGACCACCGCCATCGTGACGGAGACGATCACCCGAAGACCCCGCGGAAGGCGCTCGGACGACCTCGGTTCGACCGGATGAGGGCGGCGAGGCGGTCGGCGAAGAGCTCGGCCTCGTGCTCGTAGGTGTTCGAGAACAGCCCGCGCGCGAGTGCTCGCTCCACCTTGTACTCGGGGACGTCCGGGATCACGTCGCGCACGTAGGCCGACTGTGCCGCGTGCTCCGAGTGCCGGTGCAGCACGTGCCCGAGCTCGTGGCCGATGACGAACGACCGGAACGTCGCCGAGTTCGTCGGGGAGATCATCACGAGGTGCTGGTGCTCGAGCGTCGCCACGAACCCGCAGACCGGCTCGGCGCTGAGGAACGACTCCTCGCGCACGACGACCGGCTTGCCGACGTGGTCGGCGGCAGCGGCGACGGCCTGGTCGATGTCCGACCAGCCCTCGGCTGCCCCGCGGGCCCAGAAGGCCTCGACCGAGGGGTCCGTCACGCCACACCCCCTCGTGCCGACTCCTCCTCGAGCACCTGGGCGATGCGCCGCAGGGCCTCGGGTGAGAGCTCCCCCGGGAACGTCCGCGCGGCGAAGCCGCTCACCCGTGCCGACCGCAGCGCACGGACGAGCGCGATCTGGGCGCCGATCCGTTCGGGCACCGCACTGTCCTCGAGCAGGAAGCGTTCGTCGACCTCGAAGAACCCGGCGAGCAGGCGCAGGAGGTCGGTGTCCCGGTTGCGTCGGCCGTCGCCGGAGAGCATGTACGTCCACTTGGCGCGGGAGAGCGAACCGCCCTGCGCCGCGACGTACTCCTCGATCGCCGCGAAGGGCACGGGAGCGCCGCGCTGCGACTCCTCGAAGTCGAGCAACAGGTTGAGTCGACGAGCGAGCTCGGCAGCGTCGAGCGCGCCGCCCCTGGGATCCACGGTCGTCATGTCGATCGGACTCCTCCCCAGTCGTCGGCTGTGCACGCCATGGTAGCGCGGGCCGCCGACGGCGCGCGGCTACCCTCGAGCACGTGCCCCGCCACTTCCCGTCGACCATCGCCGGCACCGTCGAGCACGAGATCGTCGTCACGAGGTCGCGGTTCGTCACCACGGTCGTCCCCGTCAGCGGGGTCGAGGACGCGGAGCGCGCCGTCGCCGAGGTCCGCCGCCGGTACTGGGACGCCCGGCACAACTGCTCCGCGATGGTCACGGGGGTGCTCGGCGACCAGGCACGGTCCTCCGACGACGGGGAGCCGTCCGGGACCGCCGGGGTCCCCATGCTCGAGGTCCTGCGTCGCCGCGACCTGACCGACGTGGTCGCCGTCGTGACCCGGTACTTCGGTGGGGTGAAGCTCGGTGCGGGCGGACTCGTCCGCGCGTACTCGACCTCGGTGTCCGAGACGCTGGACCGCGCCACGACGCTGCAGCGCGTCGAGCTGACCCGCGTCGACGTCACCGCGCCCCACGCGGACGCCGGCCGCATCGACAACGTGCTGCGGCAGTGGGTGCAGCAGCACGGAGCGACCTTCGACCCACCGACCTACGGCAGCACCGTCGGGTTCACGCTCTGGGTCCCCGAGGACGCGCTCGACGTCCTGGGTGCCGAGCTCGCGGCGGCGACGGGCGGTGCCCTCGCACCCCTCGTCGGCGGGACGCGCGTGGTCGACCTCCCGACCACCTGAGGCCGCCCCGGGGCGGACTCGAGAGCACGTCCGAGATCCTGGTCGCGGATCTGCGCCCCGACTGCAGTCCGCGCGTGTCGCCCTCCGGGGCCGCCGACCGGACCGTCCCGGGGAACGAAGAAGGCCCGGTCGGAGTGATCCGACCGGGCCTTGCGGTGCGCCCCCTCGGACTTGAACCGAGAACCCACTGATTAAGAGTCAGTTGCTCTGCCAATTGAGCTAGAGGCGCATGGTGTTCAGTTGTCTGTCGCTCTCGCACTTCCGTGCTGCAACGGGAAACAACATTAGCATGACTTTCGCGTGCCCACGACCACTCGGGCGCCGCGACCGAACAGGAGCACCATGACCGACCGTCTCGCAGCCGGCGACACCGCCCCCGACTTCACCCTCCCGGACCAGGACGGCGCGCAGCACAGCCTCGCGGACCTGCGGGGTCGCAAGGTGATCGTGTACTTCTACCCGGCGGCGTCGACCCCCGGGTGCACGACCGAGGCCTGCGACTTCCGCGACAACATGTCGTCGCTCCAGGCAGCCGGCTACGAGGTCCTGGGCATCTCGAAGGACGAGCCCGCGAAGCTCAAGACCTTCCAGCACGAGCAGGCGCTGACCTTCCCGCTCCTCAGCGACCCGGACCTGGCGGTGCACCGGGCGTACGCCGCGTGGGGCGAGAAGAACAACTACGGGAAGATCGTCACCGGCACGATCCGGTCGACGGTCGTCGTCGACGAGGACGGCGTCGTGCAGCTGCCGCTCTACAACGTGAAGGCGACCGGGCACGTGGCGAGCCTGCGGAAGAAGCTCGGCCTGGTCTGAGACCCGGCCACGTCACGGACGGGAGGCGCGCTGCCAGCTGGCAGCGCGCCTCCCGTGCGTCGGCACGTCCCGTTGAGCGGGGCGCGCTCTCGTCCGTCCCGGGGTCGCGGCTACTCGTCGCGAGCGTCGCGCGGGACGAGCCACCCCGTCACGGCACGCGAGAGCACCAGGGTGAGCCCGAGCAGCGCGGGGATCAGGAGGGCCCAGCCGACCCAGGCGACCCGGAACACGCCCTGGAACGCACCGATGGCCAGGGCGCCCTGCATCACCTGCCACACGAGGATGCCGGCGCGGACCCACGCCCGACGGTTGCGCAGCCCGACGACCAGCGAGACCAGCCACAGCGCGGCGACCGCGCAGAGCAGGGTGAGCGCGACGGCCGAGGCGATGCTCGACGACGGGGCGACGATCGACTCCACGAGCAGCACGACGGTCGTGACGACGAGCGCGAGGGCCTCGAGCCCCACCACGACGAGCAGGGTCGTGACGGCCGGCGGGCGGCCCGGGACGTGGTCCGGAGCGGTCGGGGTGGTGTCGGGCACAGCAAGCCTCCAGCATCGGGACCCTTGATTTGGTCATCCCAGTATGGAACGATATTCGAGGTCGTTTGGACGGCACGATGTGGTGTGCGTCTCCCGCGGTTCGACGCTTCTCCCCCGAGCGTCCAGCGGGCGTCAGACTCGCTCCCAGCGGAAGCCTCCCCCACAGGTTCCCCTCGTGCCCTGTGCATGCCAGCGTTCCGATCCCCGAGCCGCGGCCCCGGCCTGCCGTTCGAGCATCGACATCAAGGAGCACCACACATGGACTGGCGTGACCAGGCAGCCTGCCTCACCGCGGACCCCGAGCTCTTCTTCCCCGTTGGGAACACCGGACCGGCCGTCGACCAGATCGAGAAGGCGAAGTCGGTGTGCGCGCGGTGCACCGTGACCGAGATGTGCCTGCAGTACGCCCTCGAGAACAACCAGGACTCCGGTGTCTGGGGCGGCCTGAGCGAGGACGAGCGTCGTGCGCTGAAGCGCCGCGCTGCCCGCGCCCGCCGCGCCTCCTGACGCAGCGCTCCTGACACGACGACGCCCGTCGCTCCCCCGGGAGCGACGGGCGTCGTCGTGCGCGCGGGCGTCGCAGGCGTGCGGTGCCGCCCGGGGTCGCCCGCAGGACGACCGCCGTCGCCCGCCGTTGCCGTGGGACGGCCGCACAATCGGAAGCACCTCGCACCACGGATACCCGCGGCGCGAGGTGCTTCCGGTTGTGCACGGGCAACGGACGCCACACGAACACGCCCGCGACGCGTCGGCCTAGGGGGCGCCGGCGGCCGTCAGCCAGCGGAACGGGATCGTGATCGTGACCTCGGTCCCGCTGCCGGTGAGCGTGTGCCAGTCGATCGTGCCGCCGAGCTCGCCCTGGATGAGCGTGCGGACGATCTGCGTGCCGAGACCCGAGCCGACCTTGCCCTCGGGCAGGCCCACACCGTTGTCACGGACCTCGATGTCGAGGTGGTCGTCGGCGCGGTTCGCGACGATCTCGACCTCGCCGTCGCGCCCGTCGAGCCCGTGCTCCACGGCGTTCGTGACGAGCTCGGTGAGCCCGAGCGCGAGAGGCGTCGCGGCCTCGGAGGGCAGCACGCCGAACTCGCCGGTCTTCTTCGGGCGGACGGTGGTGTTGTGCGACGCGGCGACCTCGGTCACGAGCTTGAGCACCGAGTCGAACACCTCGTCGAAGTCGACGTTCTGGCTGAGACCGGTCGACAGGGTGTCGTGCACGACGGCGATCGCGGCGACACGGCGCATCGCGTTCTGCAGTGACGTGCGGGCCTCGTCGGAGTGGGTCCGTCGGGCCTGGATCCGCAGCAGCGACGCGACCGTCTGCAGGTTGTTCTTCACCCGGTGGTGGATCTCGCGGATCGTCGCGTCCTTGGTGATGAGCTCACGCTCCTGGTGCCGCAGCTCGGTGACGTCGCGGCAGAGCACGATGGCGCCGATGCGCTCCCCGTGGTCACGCAGCGGGATCGACCGGAGTGACACCGTCACGCCCTTCGCCTCGACGTCGGCGCGCCACGGCGCACGACCGGTCACGACGAGCGGGAGGGACTCGTCCACGTCGAGCTTCGAGCCGATGAGCTCGGTGGTCACCTCGGCGAGGGACTTCCGCTCGAGCTCCCCCTCGAAGCCCATGCGGTTGAAGGCACTGAGGCCGTTCGGGCTCGCGAAGGTCACGGTGCCGTTCGTGTCGAGGCGGAGCAGACCGTCGCTCGCGCGGGGCGCACCGCGGCGCGGACCAGCCGGCGCCCCGAGGTCCGGGAAGTCACCGGTCGCGATCATGCCGAACAGGTCGTTCGCGCTCGCGGTGAAGTTCAGCTCCTGGCGGCTCGGCGTCCGCATCTCGTCCTGGTTCGAGTGCCGGGTGACCACGGCGATCGGACGGTCGGTCGTCTCGGTGCTGTTCGTGGTCAGCCGGCGGAGCACGGGGATCGCACGGACCCGGGTCGGCGTGTCCTCGTACCAGTCCGGCTCGGCCGAGTCGACGACCGTCGCACTCGCGAAGCACTGGGTGACCTGGTCGCGCCACTCCTCACGCATCTCCTGCCCGACGATGTCGCGGTAGAACAGGGTCGCCGCCGAGCTCGGACGCGCGTGCGCCACGGCCATGAACGAGCCGTCCACGGCCGTCGGCACCCACAGCACCATGTCCGCGAAGGAGAGGTCGGCGAGGAGCTGCCAGTCCCCCACGAGCAGGTGGAGCCACTCCACGTCCGCTTCCGAGGACCGGCCTTGCGCGAGGACGAGATCACTGAGGGTCGACACCCGGCAAGTCTAGGTGCGCCCGTCTGTGGAGA